>CAZEMI010000274.1:0-18108 GCA_964513235.1 uncultured Acidobacterium sp. | reverse complement strand
CCCGCTGTCGTTCGAGAACTGTTGCCAGCGTCGTGCTCAATGGATCGAAAAAGTAGCCGAGCATGTGCACATCCCGGCCATCGTCCACGGCGGTGATCTCAATCCCGGGGACGACGCGGATGTTGACCCCGTTCGCCACCTCGGTGACCTCGGCAATCGCCGCGACCGTATCGTGATCCGTGACGCTGATGGTGGTGAGCCCCGCGGCCGAGGCGCGCGCCACCAACTGCGACGGCGAGAGCCGGCCGTCTGACGCGGTCGTGTGCAGGTGGAGATCGATCAAGATTTGGTGATCTTGTGATCTCGTGATCTCGTGATCTGGAAGATCACCAGATCATCAAGTCGCCAGATCACGAGATTATCGCGCCACCGGGCGTGGACGCGTTTTCGTCCGAGCCTTATGTCCCTTCGCCCGGTGGCGCTTAGCCAAGGCCCGATACTCGCGAATCAGCAACTCGAGGTGCTCCCGCTCCTCTTCGGCGAACTCGAGAAACACCTGCTTGCCTTCCGAGTCTTCGAACCGCTCGCCATACCGCTTGAAGAAGCGATGCGAACCGCGCTCGCAGCGGATGCCGATGCGATACGCCTCGAGGTCGTCGACGCCGTCGCGGAGCAGCTGCTCGCTGCCCGTCGAGAACAAGCCGTTGGCCGCGCCTTTGAAAAACAGGAACGTCGGCCGCGACTCCAGCCGCGGATCCTGCTTGAGCAGGTTCTGGTAGCGTGCTTCGAGTGTCTTCAGGTGATGGACTTCTTCGGTTGCCAGCTTGCGGAACACCTCGCGCGCGCGGGGGTCCTTCACCAGCTTGACGCCGCGCCCGTAGAACTCCATGCCGCTGCGTTCGGTGGCAATCGCAATGCGGAGCGCGTCGCGCGCAAACAGCAGCTCGGAGTTGGTGGTCTCTTCGTCGGGCGCGCGCCCGGTGCTGCAGGCTTCGCACGTGCCGTAGATCTGCACCACGCTCTGGCGCGCCGTGAACGCGCGCGCCGCCGCCACTTCCTCGACCAGCGCCTCGATGTCGGAGCTGAGGAACTCGTACGAGCGGTTGCAGGTCTTGCAAATCAGATGGAAGTGACGCGGGTGCCGGTACGAGTGCTCGAAGCGGAACCGGCCCTCGCCGAAATCCACCTTCCGCGCGATGCCGGCTTCCTCCATCCACAGCAAGGTGCGGTAGACGGTGGCCCGGCTGATCCGATGGTCCTCGCGCTTGATGAGATCGACCAGATCGTCAGCGCTGAGATGTCCCTCTTGCTTGAGGAACGCGTTGACGATCAGGTCGCGCTTGCTGGAGCGCTTGGTCCCGGCCGGTCGAAGGCGATCGAGATCCGGAATGGCCGCGCTGGAGGCCATGATCCTGATGGGGCCCTTCTTACGCCGAGAAGGATGATCCGCAGCCGCAGGTGGACGAGGCGTTCGGGTTCTTGATGGTGAACCCGCCGCCCGTGATGGTGTCCACGAAGTCCACTTCGGCGCCCTTGAGATAGCTGATGCTCACGGGGTCGACGAAGAGGCGCACGCCGTTGGATTGGAACTGCTGGTCGCCCACGCCGCCCGACTCCTCGATCATCAGGCCGTACTGGAAGCCCGAGCAACCGCCGCCCTGCACGAACACGCGCAGGCCGCTTTCGGTCTTGCCCTCTTCCGACAGCAGCTCGCGGATCTTGCCCGCCGCGGCCTCGGTCACGGTGATGACAGTTTCCGTAAATGCCGGTGCTTCCGGCGCCAGGGAATGAGTTTCAGTTTGCATAACACCCTTATTTTATCAGTATTTCCACAGGCCGCCGACCTGTCCGCCGACTTGTCCGCCGAAGCCTTGGCGAAGGCGGAAGCTCTAGCGAAGCCGGACCGCTGCTAATTCTGCCAGTTTTCCGGCCGATTCCTGCTCCAAATCCTTGTGCAGGCTGTTCCCATGGGCGTCCATGGTCACAATGGCAGGGAACTCCTTCAAGTGTAGATGCCACATCGCCTCGGGGGGTTCCAAACTCCAGGAGCGACACGCCATCCACCCGTTCAATGCACTTGGCGTAGAACTGCGCAGCGCCGCCGATAGCGTTGAGGTAGACCGCGCCGTGCTGCCTGTAACGCGATCTCGCGGCCGGTCCGTTTGAAGCCGGCCTGATCCATCATCGGAATGGTCGGCACCGAGGGGGTCGCGGTAGAGCCACTGCGTGATCGCGCCGGTCGATCCATCCAGTACCACGCCAAGCCGTCGAAACGCCCAGCAGTCGTAGGCCACGGACACGAAGAAGCTTGCGGGCAGGCGATTCTGCGCGCCGACCTTGCAGCCGACGAGCGAGATCTTGCCGCCGAAGCCCGTCGGCCCGACGCCGAGCGTGTTCACGCTGCCCATGATCTCGGCTTCGAGATCGGCCAGCCGCGGATCTGGATTCACATCATCGAGACTGCGGAACAGCTGCTGCTTCGCTGCGACGTAGCCACTCGTACGATCGCCGCCGATGCACACGCCGACAACCTCGGACCCGGCACGCCGGTGATCCACTTCGAGCAGTGGGAGCGCAACGACATTGAAGTTGCTTCTCAAGGGCGGCGGCTGCGAGCTTGCCGCGCTTGGTGGCTTCGGCGATCGCGGTCTTGATCTGCTGTTTCATCCAGATCTGATTGGCGCCGACGGGCGTCTTCACCTCGAAGGTCGGCATGCCGGTGTCCTGGCAGATGGCGCCCTCGATCTCGGCGGCCTGGTCGAGGTTCTGACCGATGATGTTGAGCGCCTGGCCGGCGCGAAAGGTCTCCTCTTCGGTGTCCAGGGCGTGCTTCATCGCCGCTCGAACGTCCGGCGGCAAATCCGTGGATGTCTTGATAATGAGGGCGACCACAGAGTCGAAAAACGCTTGCATAGCTCTTCAGTGTAGTCGTACTTTCGTGTCATGCGAATACCGCTTGCCACCGTCGTCGTCCTGGCCGTCGCCATCAGCACCACGTTCTCGGCGCAGCAGCCACACCGTGTCAATCTCACCGGCACCGTGGTCGCGGTGAACCAGCAATCCGACACCGTCACGCTGATCGATCTGAAGACGATGGAGGCGTATCGGCACGTACCGGTCGTGGCTGGACCCCACGAAGCCGCAGTGTCGCCGGACGGACGCCGCGTACTGGTGACCAATTACAGCAAGCAGGGTGTCGGCCAGCAGAAAACGTTGAGCCTCATCGCGCTGCCGAGCGGCGACACGATCAAGACGATCGACCTCGGCGAGTATCGCGCCCCGCACGACGTACGCTGGGTGGACGGCTCGCGCGTGGTGGTGACGGTCGAGGGGAGCCAGGCGCTACTGCTCGTGAATGTCGAATCCGGCGCCATCGAACGCGTGTTCAAGACCGACGCCGGCGTCTCACACATGCTCGCGCTCTCCACAGACCGGACGCGCCTCTACTGCTCCAACATGCGCGATGGCAGCGTCAGCGCGTTCGACTTCAAGACCGGCCAGAAGATCAAGGACGTCAAGACCGGCAAGGAATGCGAAGGCGTGGGCGTGACGCCGGACGGCCGATGGGTGTGGGCCGGCAACCGCGCCGAGGACACCATCTCGATCATCGACACGAAGTCACTCGAAGTGACGAAGCGGATCCCTTCTCCTGGATTCCCTTATCGTGTGCAATTCACACCGAATGGCAGGCTCGCGCTGATTCCACACGCGCAGGCAGCGTCCCTGGTCGTCGCCGACGTGGCGACGCAAGAGATTGTGAAATCGATTCCGCTTGGCCTGACCAAGATCGAGAAGCCGTCGACGGCGGGCGTGTTCCCACATCCTGACAACCGTCACGCGTTCGTGACGGTGCGCAACGACAACTCGATGCTGGTGCTCGACCTGGTCAGCGGCCAGACGCTGGCGCGCGTTGAAGTGCAGTCGAGCCCCGACGGCGTCACCTATTCGCCCGTGCAGCGCCAGTAGCGATGCGATAGAGCTTGGTCGCCGTCCGGATAAACACACTGCCATTCGCGATCGCGGGGCTGGCGAGCGTCATCTCGCCGAGCGAGTTCCGTCCGAGGACCTTGAACTCTTTGCCCGCCTGCATCACGAAAGTATCGCCGTCCTCGCTGATCGCGAAAATCCTGCCGTTGTACGACCACGGCGACGCGGAGAAGGTGCCGGCATCCACGGCGATGCGCCGGCGGCCGTAGATCTCCTCGCCGGTCCTCGGATCATTCGAGGTGATGAAACCGCGATCCATCAGCGTGTAGTACTGATCGCCCACCACGAGCGGCGATGGATATGCGGGCGCCAGCGTCGGATGCGACCACGCGACAAACGCGTTGCTGCGTTCCTCGCCCTTCAGGCTGATGTCGCCCGACGCTCCCGGCTTGATCGCATACGTCGGCCGCTTCGAATCCGGAAAATAACCGGAGCTCACGAAGAGCAGCCCGTGGCTGGCAATCGGCGTCACCGCATGAATGGACGTCATACCCGTCAGCTGCCACAGCAGCTTCCCGTCGGTGCCGTACGAACGCACGCCCTTGCTGCCGGTGGTGACGATCTCGGTCCGCAGATCGTTTTGCCACACGAACGGCGTGGACCAGTTCGAGGCCTCGCCCTCGCGATCGGTCCGCCACAATTCGGCGCCGCTCTTCGCATCAAACGCCGCGACGAACGACCGCTCTTCATTGTCGTTGACGATGTAGAGGCGGCCGTAATGGAGGACGGGCGATGAGGCGGAGCCCCAACCGGTGCGCATCTTCACTGCCGGCATGGGCTTCGACCACAGCGGCTTGCCGGCCATATCGAACGCGAACAGCCCGACGTAACCGAGATACACATACACCCGCTCGCCGTCGGTTACCGGCGTTTCCGACGCAAACGAATTCTTCTGGTGCACCGGCTGCAGCGGCACGGCGGCGTGAACCACCCGCTCCCACCTGATCTTGCCGGTCTGGAAATCGACGTCGTATAACACCCAGCGGTGCTCGTCGGCCGGCTGGCTGATGTCGCCGCCGGTCATGGGCCCGCCGAGCGACCGTGCGAGATACGTGCCCACCGCATTCAACGTCGGCGCCGGTTGCCTGACGTTGATGGCCGTGACCAGGAACACGTGATCGCCCCAGACCACGGGGGAGCTCCAGCTGCGGCCCGGGACGTCGAGCGTCCACGCGATGTTCTCGGTCGCGCTCCACCTCTCGGGGAGCCGCGCATCGTCGGCCGCGATTCCGGCGCGACTGCCCCGGAACTGCGGCCAGTGCCTGTCCGCCGACTTGTCCGCCGTAGCCTTGGCGGAGGTGGACTGCGCGGCCGATGGCATCACCGAGACGATCACGAACAGCAGCGTCAGCAGGGCCGGCATGGTGTTCGCGATTCTCGCATAATGGGCCGCATGCGCAGTCTCGCTTCCCTGCTCGTGGCCGGCGCGGCGGCCATGACCCTGACGGTATCGAATGCGGGTCTTCGGGCTGGACCGGCCGCGGCGGCGGCTCCAGATTACGAGGAAGTGAAAGGCTGGCCACGTTTGCCCGCGGGCTTTCAGATGGGCGAAGCCGCCGGAGTGGCCGTCGATGGCGATGGTCATGTGCTCGTCTTCCATCGCCCGGGCCGCGGCTTCGACACCTCCGCCACCGAGCTCCTGAAGGAGCCGGCCGTCCTCGAGCTCGATGCACAGGACGGCAGACTGATTCGTTCGTGGGGCGCCAATACGTTCCTGGTGCCGCACGGCATCACGGTCGATCGCACAAACAACGTGTTTCTGACCGACGTCGCGCTGCAACAGGTGTTCAAGTTCTCGCACGACGGCAGGCTGTTGTTCAGCGTCGGCGAGCCGCGCGTTGGCAAGTGGGACGCCACGCACTTCAATCAGCCGACCGATATCGCGATTCGACCGGATGGCTCGTTCTACGTGTCTGACGGATACGTCAACAGTCGCGTCGCGATTTTCGACGGCCGCGGCAGGTGGTTACGCGAATGGGGGAAGAAGGGCGCCGGCCACGGCGAGTTCAGTAATCCGCATGGGCTCACCTTCGTCACCGGCAATACGGATGTGATCGTGGCGGATCGCCAAAACTCGCGCCTGCAGTTGTTCGATCACAACGGCGCGTTCAAGCGTGAATGGATCGGCGCCAAAGAGGCCGCCACGACCGGCCGGGTCTTCAGCGTCGCGACTGATAGGGACGGCTTCCTGTACGTCGGCATTCGCCGCGCCGACTACGACACGGCGCACACCGGCGTGCTGAAGCTCGATCGGGAGTGGAACATCGTCGCGGCGGTCGGGTTCGATCGCCCCGGCGATCCCGTGTTCAACGCCGTGCACGACCTGGCGGTGGGCCGGGACGGCTCGATTTACGTCGCCGAAACGCGCACCAAGCGGGTCGTCAAGCTTCGTCCGTTGGCCAACCGCTAGCCGTATACTTTCCACAGTTTCTATGGCCATGGCTTCGCGCCTCGCCCGCACCGTGCTGTTCGCGCTGGCCGTGAGCGGATATGTGGCCATGGCCGCACCGCGCGTCGGCTCGGCATCTCAACCGGCGGCCACGCCCGCCGGGACGGCGGGCCAAGAGACGCTGCTGCGGGCCACGCTCGACACCTATTGCGTCACCTGCCACAACCAGCGGCTCAAGACGGCCGGGCTCACCCTCGACGCGATCGATGCCGCATCACCGCACACCAATCCTGAGATCTTTGAAAAGGTGATCGCGCGGCTGCGTGCCGGCACGATGCCGCCCGCCGGACGGCCACGTCCCGACGCCGCAACCGCTCACGCGATCGCCGCGTGGCTCGAAGCAGACCTCGATCGGGCGTGGCTCGCGTCGCCAGTAACAGGCCGCGTCAGCGCCGTGCATCGACTCAACCGCACGCAGTACAGCAACGCCGTGCGTGATCTGTTCGCGCTGGACCCAGCGGCGTTTGATGTGCAGTCACTGCTGCCCGGTGACGAAACCGCCGATGGCAGCTTCGATAACTTTGCGGACGTCCTCACGATCACGACCGCGCATCTCGAACGCTATCTCTCGGCGGCGCGACAGGTGACACGTCTCGCCGTCGGCATGGCGCCGACGGCGCCGGCGCTCACGACCTTCGAGATTCCGCTGCACGTCATGCAGGACGATCGACAGGACGAGGATCTCCCGTTCGGTTCGCGCGGTGGCATCGCGATTCGCCATCAATTTCCGGTGGACGGCGACTACTCGATCAAGGTGCGGTTGCGGCGGCAGTACCAGGACTATCTGATGGGCATGGGCTGGCCGCAACAGCTCGACGTGCGGCTGGACGGCAAGTTGATCAAGCGGTTCGTGGTCGGCGGCAGGGCACCTGGCAGGCCCGCGGCGTCGAGCTACGCCGGAGACGGCGAACCCGGCTTCGCCGGCGCGCCCGAATGGGAGACCTACATGCAGCTGACCGGCGACGCGGGTCTCGAAGTCCGTGTGCCGGTCACGGCGGGACCGCGCGTGGTCGGCGTCTCGTTCGTCAGGGAGCTGTGGGAACCGGAGGGGCTGCCGCAACCGCTGCAACGCGGCCGCGTGCTCACCAACGATCAGCTCTACATGGGGTATGCGGCCGTCGGCGCCGTCGAGATCGGCGGCCCGCACCGCGTCGCGCGCACCATCGCGAACACCGCGAGCCGCCGGCGAATCTTCGTCTGCGAGCCCACGGCCGCGGACGAGACCACGTGCGCGAATCGCATCCTGTCCCGGATGGCGCGCCTGGCCTATCGCCGCGCCGTGACGCCTGCCGATCGACGGATCCTGATCGGATTCTTCGCGGCCGGACGCAAGGACGGCGGCACGTTCGATGCCGGCATCCAGTTCGCGCTCGAGCGCATGCTGGTCGATCCGGATTTCCTGCTCCGCGTGCATCGCGATCGCGCCGATCACCGGCTCAGCGCCGTCGAGCTGGCCTCGCGACTGTCGTTCTTCCTGTGGAGCAGCATTCCCGACGCCGCGCTCCTGGACGCCGCCGAACGCGGCGAGCTGGCCAAGCCTGCGATGCTCGAGCAACAGGTCAGGCGGATGCTGGCCGATCCGCGCGCCACCTCCGCACTGGTCGGCGACTTCGCCTCGCAGTGGTTGAACCTGCGGCGCGTCAACGAGGTGGTGGTGCATCCGGATTTCTATCCGGACTTCGACGACAACCTGCTCGAGGCGTTCAAGCAGGAGACCGCATTGTTCATCGCCAGCACGCTGCGTGAGGATCGTAACGTCTCGGATCTGTTGCGCGCGGACTACACCTTCGTCAACGAGCGGCTCGCGCGTCACTACAAGATTCCCGGCATCTACGGCACCAGGTTCCGCCGCGTCACGCTGCCGAATCCTGAACAGCGCGGCGGACTGCTTGGGCACGGCGCCATTCTCGCCACCACGTCGTATCCCGATCGCACCTCGCCGGTGCTGCGCGGGAAGTGGCTGCTCGACAACATCTTCGGGATCTACGTGCCGCCGCCACCGGGCGACGTCAACACCACGCTCCCCGAGGTGCGCCCCGGGACGCTGCCGCCGACCATTCGCGAGCGGCTGGCGCAGCACCGGACCAACCCGGTCTGCGGCAGTTGTCACGCGGTGATCGATCCTCCCGGTTTTGCGCTCGAACACTTCGATGCGATCGGCGGATGGCGGAACATCGATGAATCGGGCAAGGCCGTTGACGCGGTCGGCAGCACCGTCAGTGGGGCGCCCATCGACGGGCTGAACGGGTTGCGCGCGTTGTTGCTGAAGAATCCCGACCAGTTCCCGGCGACGGTCACGGAGAAACTGCTGGCGTATGCGCTCGGCCGCCGGCTCGAATACTACGACCGGCCGGCGGTGCGCCAGATCGTCCGCGCGGCGGCGGCGAAGGACTATCGCTGGTCGTCGCTCATCCTTGGAATCGTCAACAGTCCGGCTTTTGCAATGCGGGGATCCTCATGACGTTGCTGACCTCGAAACCGTTGGCACGACGGACCGTTCTGCGCGGTTTGGGCGCCGCGATGTCGCTGCCGTTGCTGGATGCGATGACACCGGCGGTGGCCCGCGCGGCCGCGCCGGTGCGGCGCTTCCAGACCTTCTACGTCCCCAACGGGATGGCGATGGAGTACTGGCTCCCGAACACCGCCGGCGCCGGCTTCGAGATGACGCCGATCCTGGAGCCGCTCGCGCCATTCCGCAACCAGATGCTGGTCCTGTCGGGCCTCAAGGCGAACTGGAACTACATTCACGCCGGCGCATCGGGATCGTTTCTGACCGGGACGACGCGGGGTGGACGGAACGAAGTCGAGATCATCGCCGATGTCTCGATGGATCAACTCCTGGCGCGGCATTTCGCGAGCGAAACGCAGTTGGGATCGCTCGAACTGGCAATGGATCCGGCGAACAACGCCGGCGCCTGCACCGGTAATCTCAGCTGCGTCTACACGCACACCCTGTCGTGGCGCAGCAAGACGCAGCCGCTGCCGATGGAGTTCAACCCGCGCGCGGTGTTCGAGAAGCTGTTCGGCGACAGCGGCAGCACCAACCGCGCCGCGCGCGAAGCGCGGCTCCGGCAGCACAAGAGCATCCTCGATTCGGTCAACGACAAGCTCGCCAGCCTGCGCAAGTCGCTCGGGCCGCAGGACCAGACCAAGATCAACGAGTACGCCGAATCGGTGCGCGACGTCGAGCGCCGCATCCAGAAGGCGGAACAACAGCGCGATCTCGATCTGCCGGCGATGGACCAGCCGCAGGGCGTGCCGCCGCTGTTCGAGGATCACCTGGCCCTGATGCTCGACTTGCAGGTGCTGGCCTTCCAGTCGGATTTGACGCGCGTGATCTCGTTCATGATCAGCAAGGAGCAGAGCGCGCGGCCGTATCCGCAGATCGGCGTGCCCGAAGCGCACCATCCCCTTTCGCATCACGGCAACCAGCCCGAGCTCATCGCGCGGATGTCGAAGATCAACCGCTATCACACGGAACTGTTCGCGAAGTATCTCGAGCGGCTGCGCGCCACGCCGGACGGCGATGGGTCGCTGCTCGACCACGTGACAATCCTGTACGGATCCGGCATCTCCAACAGCAACCAGCACTCCGGCGACAACCTGCCGATCCTGTTGATGGGCGGCGGCGCCGGCCGGCTCAAGGGCGGGCGTCACCTCGCCTACACCGACAAACCCTCGATGGCGAACCTGCTGGTCACGCTCATGGACACGATGGACGTGCCGGTGGAGCGTCTCGGCGGCAGCACGGGGCGGCTCGCGCTCGACACCGTCTCGCTGTAGTCGCTGTTGATGTAGGTCAATGTCCATGTGCCTTCGGCTCCTCGCGCTCATCGTCACGCTTGGCGCGACGTTCCCGGGCCCCCAACGCGCGGACTTTGCGCGTTGGGGTGTCATGGCGGCCGAGCGGCCCGCCGTGATCGACGCCGCCAAGAACCGCGATCACGCGGCGTTGCGCGCGTTGATCCAGAAGAAGGCCGACGTCAATCAACCTGAGGGCGACGGGGCCACCGCGTTGCATTGGGCCGCGTATCACGACGACCTCGAGAGCGTCGATCTGCTCATCACCGCCGGCGCGAACGTGAACGCGGCCAACGACCTTGGGGCGACGCCGCTGTGGAATGCGAGCACGAACGCCGCCGTACCGGTTGCCAGGCGGCTGCTCGAGGCCGGCGCGAATCCCAATCTGACCCTGATCGCCGGTGAGTCACCCCTGATGGCGGCGGCGCGGGCTGGCAAAGCCGGCGTCGTGGAGTTGCTGCTCGCGAAAGGCGGTAATGCGAACGCGCGCGGCCCGCGCGGCCAGACCGCGCTGATGTGGGCGGTCTCCGAACGCCATCCTGCCGTGGTCAAGGCATTGCTCGCACACAGGGCCGACGTGCACGCGCGATCGGCCGAGTGGAAGGAAATGGTGGCGGTCCCGCCTCACGGCCTGCCGCAATACAACAAGGTCATTCCCCAAGGCGGTGATACGGCGCTGTTGTTCGCCGCGCGGGTCGGCGATCTCGAATCGGCGAAGCTGCTGGCCGGGGCCGGCGCGAACGTCAACGACGCCGATGCGTGGGGCGTCAGCGCCACGGTGATGGCGGCGCACGCCGGCTTCACGGAGCTGGTGGCATGGCTGCTCGAGCGCGGCGCCGATCCGAATGCCGCGGCCGCCGGCTTCACCGCCCTGCACGCCGCCATCATGCGCCGTGATACCCGGATGGTTGCGGCGCTGCTCGCGCACGGCGCCGACGCCAATGCCCCGCTGACCACCTGGACGCCGACGCGGCGGTCCTCGCGCGACCACAACTTCGCGCCCGAACTGGTCGGCGCCACGCCGTTCTGGCTGGCCTCGCGTTTCAATGAGCCGGACGTGATGCGCTTGTTGCTCACGCGCGGCGCGAATGCGCTGGTCGTGCATCACGCGAACTACCACATCGAGGAGCCCGTCGAACCGCGGACGCAGGTCACGACGGCGGTGATGGCCGCCGTGGGCATGGGCGGCGGGGTCGCATGGGTGCAGCCCAGTCGCCTCGAGCGCGAGAAGCTGATGCTCGAGAGCATCACGATCGCCGTCGAACGGGGCGTCGACGTCAATGCCGTCAATAGTGACGGCCGTACCGCGCTCGATGCGGCGCGCGCGCTCAAACTGGACAGCGTCGTGAAGTTTCTGACCGACCGCGGCGCCCGCCAATGACCTTGGAACTCGTGGAACATTTGGAACCCCTGGAACCGTCTTTCCTTAGGTGAAGCACTCCCTTCGCCGTCTCTTCAAGAGTCCTGCGTTTGCGCTGACCGCCCTGATTACCGTCGGCGCCGCCATTGGCGCCAACGCGCTGATTTTCAGCGTCGTCAACGGCGTCATCCTGAAGCCGCTGCCCTACGCCAACCCCTCGGCTCTGGTTGGCGTGTGGCTGGTGGCTCCCGGAGTGATGGCCGGGCCCCTGCAGCAATCGGCGGCCACCTATTTCATGCTGCGCGACAGCGCTGAAACATTCCAGGAGCTCGGTCTCTGGAGTGGCGGCTCGGCCACCATCACCGGCCGCGGCGAGCCGGAACAGGTGGAAACGCTCAACGTCACCGACGGCACCTTCGACGCCCTCGGCATCCGGCCGGTGTTGGGACGCGAGTTCACACCCGAGGACGACACGCCCAAGGGCCCGAACGTGGTGATGGTCACGCATCAGTACTGGCAGCGCGCCCTGGGCGCCAATCCGTCGGCCGTCGGCCAGAGCATCATGGTCAACGGCACCGCGCGCGAAGTGATCGGCGTGCTGCCGGCGGACTTCAAGTTCCTCCGCACTAATCCGCTGCTGATCGTGCCGTTCAAGTTCGATCGCACGACCATTCACGCCGCGGGCTTCAGTTATCAAGGCCTCGCGCGGCTCAAACCCGGCGTCACGATTGCGCAGGCGAATGCGGATGTGGCGCGGTTGCTGCCATCGCTGACCGAGCGCTTCCCGTTGCCCCAGGGCTTCTCGCAAAAAATGTTTGACGATGCGCGGTTTGGTCCGCTGGTGCGGCCGCTTGACGTGGATGTGGTCGGCGACATCGGCGCCATGTTGTGGATCCTGCTCGGCACGGTCGGACTCGTGCTGCTCGTCGCCTGCGCCAACGTCGCCAACCTCTTTCTCGTCCGCGCCGAAGCGCGCCAGCAGGAGCTGGCGATTCGCCTCGCGCTTGGCGCCGAAGCGCGCCGGGTGGCCTGGCAGCTGATGTCGGAGTCGCTCCTGATCGCGCTCCTCGGCGGCATCGTCGGCATCGGCCTCGCGTATGCCGGCATCCAGTTGCTGCTCTACCTCCAGCCGGCGCAGCTGCCGCGGCTCAACGAGATCGCGCTCGATCCCGTGGTGGTGCTCTTCACGCTCGCCATTTCACTGCTCGCGGGCCTGCTGTTCGGCGCCATCCCCATTCTGAAGTACGCGCGGCCGCACATGGCCGTCACGCTGAAGGACAGCTCGCGCGGCTCGAGCGAGGGCCGCGAGCGTCATCGCGCCCGCAACACGCTGGTGGTCGCGCAGGTCGCGCTCGCCGCGGTGTTGCTCGTCGCCTCGGGCCTCATGGTGCGGACGTTCCTCGCCGTTCGGGATGTGCCGCCAGGCTTCCAGCACCCCGAAGAGATCCTCACCATGCGCATCTCGGTGGTGTCAGCCGTGGTCGCCGACGCCGACCAGGTGGCGCGCGTGCACGAGCAGATCGTGCGCAAGATCGAAAGCGTGGCCGGCGTGGAATCGGTCGGTGTCACGTCCTCGGTGACGATGGACGGCAACAGCAATAACGATCCGATCTGGGTGGAAGACTTTCCAAAGTTCGAAGGGGCGATCCCGCCGCTGCGCCGTCACAAGTACATCGGCGAGCGGTATATCGAGACGATGGGCAACCAGCTGCTGGCGGGCCGGACGTTGACGTGGGCCGACGCGCACAACAACACGCCGGTGGCGATGATCAGCAGCAACCTCGCGCGCGAATACTGGGGCGAGCCGGCCAAGGCCATCGGCCGGCGCATCCGCCGCACGCCCAAGACCGAGTGGGTCGAGATTGTCGGCGTGGTCGGCGACGAGCGCCAGGATGGCGCCACGCAACCGGCGCCGGCGACGGTGTATTGGCCGATGAAGGTGAGCGCCGCGGTGGCGGGCGGCCCATTCGTGCAGCGGTCGTTGGCGTATGTGATTCGCTCGTCGCGGCTGCAGTCGCCCGGATTCCTGGGTGAGGTGCAGCAGGCGGTGTGGAGCATCAATCCCAGTCTGCCGCTCGCCCGCGTGCGGACGATGCAGCAGATCTACGACGAATCGATGGCCCAGACGTCGTTCGTGCTGGTGATCCTCGGCATCGCCGCATCGGTGACGCTGCTGCTCGGCCTGGTCGGCATCTACGGCGTGATCGCCTACATCGTGTCGCAGCGCCGGCGCGAGGTGGGCATTCGCATGGCCCTCGGCGCGCAGGGCGAATCGGTGCAGAGAATTTTCGTGTCCCGCGGGATGTCGCTCGCCGCAATCGGATTGGTGGTCGGCTTGATCAGCGCCGCGGCGCTGATGCGGCTGCTGTCGTCGCTCTTGTTTGGCGTCAACGCATTCGATCCGCTGACGTATCTCGCCGTCAGCGCCGGTCTCGGCGGCGTGACATTGATCGCCACGTGGCTGCCGGCGCGCCAGGCGACGCGGATCGATCCGATGTTGGCGTTGCGATCAGAGTAGCCAGTAGCCAGATGCCAGTAACCAGAGAAGACAAGGGTTCTTCTGGCTACTGGATACTGGCTACTGGCTACTTCCCGAAGATCAAGAAGTACTGATACTCCAAAAACGGCTCCTGGCGAATCAATCGGAGCCCCGCCTTTTCGGCGTCGGTGACCACGACGTCCGGGCTGACGCGCTCCTCCGGCGCCGGTCCCGGGCCGGTGCCATCCAGCCGGAAGTCGACAATGCCGAGCCGTCCTTGCGGCTTGAGTGATTTCGCGAGGTTCGACAGCATCGTCACGCGATCTTCGACCTCGTGATACGCATCGACCATCAGCACCGCATCGAGCGATGCCGGCGGCAGGCGCGGATCGTTCTTGAGGCCGAGCACCGGCTTGACGTTGGTGAATCCCTCGCGCACCACGCGCCGGGAGATGGCGTTGATCATCTCGGGCTGCACGTCTTCCGCGTAGACCAGCCCCTGTGGACCCACACGCCGGGCCAGTCTGATGGTGAACCAGCCGCTGCCGGCGCCGATGTCGCCGACACGCGAACCGTCGGCGATGCCCATCGCGTCCATGATCAGGTCGGGGCGTTGCCACAGATCGCGATCGGGCGCGTCGAGCAGTCCGAGGTCGGAGGGCGGGAACAGGCGGCCGTGCCCGACGCCCTGTTGTTGCGCGTTGGGCGAGGCAATCGAGATGGCAAGCACCACCCCGACGAGTGACATTCCCCGACGAGAAGTGCTCCCCGGCAAGAATCGTTTCCCCGGCTGGCAGCGGGCCGTGAACTAATGCCTGAAGAATTTCCAGGCCGTAGGCAGAACGAGGCCCGCGGCAATCACCTTGATCACATCAACCACCACGAACGGGTAGAGGCCGGCCGCAAGGGCGGCATCAAGCCCCGCGAGCCGTGCGATCCACAACACGCCGCCCGCGAAAATGATCGACAAGCCGGCGCTCATCGCCAGGATCGAGGTGAGATAGCGGCGATCGAAGCCGCGCTCGGCGAGGAGCCCCGTGGCAAAGGCCGCGATCGGAAACGCCATCAGGTAACCGCCCGACGGGCCGAGCAGCCGCGCCAGGCCCGGCGGCAGCTCCGGCGCGTATGCAAACACCGGCAACCCGGCGATGCCAAGCGTGAGATAAAGGATCTGGCTGAGCGCGCCGAGCCGCGAACCCAGTGCGGCGGCGCCGATGAGCACCACCATCGGCTGGATCGTGAACGGCACCGGCGTGAACGGCAGCGGAAAGCTCAGCTGCGCCGCCGCGGCCGTCAGCACGGCCACGAAGATCACCGACAGGATCTGCACGCCGGTCCAGGCGTTGGCCGACGCGGCGCGCATGCTGATCTGATCGAGAATCGTTGACGCGTGCGAGACGAGGGGTCGTGATGACATGGCAGTTAAGTCTATCGGGGATTCTACCGGCTTGCCTACCGCGCTGACAATTGCCGGTTCCGACTCCGGGGGCGGCGCCGGCATCCAGGCCGACCTCAAGACGTTCGCCGCGCACGGCGTCTACGGCACGTCCGCCATTACCGCATTGACGGCCCAGAACACCATTGGGGTCAGCGGCATTCACGCCGTTCCTGCTGATTTCGTCACCGCGCAGATCGAAGCCGTGGTGTCGGACCTGGGCTGCGACGCCGTCAAGACCGGCATGCTGGCCAACTCGACCATCGTCGAAGCCGTGGCCGCGGCGGTCGAGGCGCTCGAGCTGCCGAACCTGGTGGTCGATCCGGTGATGGTCGCCAAGAGCGGCGATCACCTGCTCGATGATGAAGCGGTGCACGCGATGCGATGGACGCTGTTCCGCCTCGCGCGCGTGGTGACGCCGAACATTCCCGAGGCCGAGGTGCTGGCGAAGATGCCGATCGCGTCGCTGGCCGACATGCGTGAAGCGGCGACGCGCATTGCTGCCCTCAAGCCTGCCGCGGTGGTCATCAAGGGCGGGCACCTGCCCGGCCCGGAGATCGTCGATGTGCTGTTTGCCGACGGCGAGTTTCATGAATTCGTCGGTCCGCGCATCGAAGGCCGTAACACGCACGGGACGGGCTGCACGTTCGCCGCCGCCATTGCCGCGCAGCTGGCCAAGGGCGCCGATCTGAAAGACGCGGTGAAGGCGGCGAAAAGCTACGTTGAAGGCGCCATGCGGCACGGCGTCCCGCTCGGCAAGGGGCATCGGCCGCTGAACCACTTCTGGCGCGGCTTATACTGATTAACACCCCAACGCGCACCAACCGCGCGTCGGGGGACCCTTGGGTATGACACCGGCCACCGCCATTATCACCGCCCCCCTGGACGCGGCCGCGCTCGCCCGCGCGCTCGATGTGACCGGGGCCGGCGCCGTGGCGATGTTCGTGGGGCTGGTGCGCGACAACAACCTTGGCCGGCGCGTGCTGCACCTCGAATACGAGGCCTACGAGCCACTCGCGCTGCGCGGGCTCGACCTGATCGTGGAGGAAACACGCGAGCGATGGCCGGCGGTGCGCGTGATGATCCATCACCGCATCGGCCGCATGGCCATTGGCGAGGCCAGCGTGGCCATTGCCGCGGCCTCGCCGCATCGCGCCGACGCGTTTGCGGCCACGCGGTATGCGATCGAGCGCATCAAGCAGATCGTGCCGATCTGGAAGCACGAGTACTTCGAGGGCGGCGACGTGTGGATCGAGGGCGCCACGGCCGATCCCGATAACGCCGAGGCGCGCGAGAAAGCGATGAAGATCGCATGCGCGTAACGGTGCGGCTGTTCGCCCGGCTGCGCGACATCGCCGGCACGGGCGAGATGGCGCGCGACGCGCCGTCGGGGGCGAATGTCGGTGCGGTGTGGGCGTCGCTGGTGGCCGATTACCCGGAGCTCGCGGCGTACGAGAAATCGATTTCGTGCGCGGTCAACGCCGACTACTCCCGGTTCACCGCCGCCGTGGCCGACGGTGATGAGGTCGCATTTTTACCGCCGGTCTCCGGTGGATGAGCGTTGGGGCGGGACTTCAGTCCCGCCCGCCAGAATTTATGTTCGACAAGATAGCCTCCATCGAGGCGAAGTACGAAGAACTGACCGCGTCGCTTGGCACCGCGCACGTCCAGAGCGATCCGAACGAATACCGCAAGCAGGCCAAGGCGCTCGCGGAGATCGCGGATCTCGTCCAGGCGTACCGCCACTACAAGGCCGTCGCCAAGGACATCGCCGATAACGAGGAGCTGGTCAAGGGTGGCGATCCCGAGATGCGCGATCTCGCGCTCGAGGAGCTCAACCACCTCAACGTGCGCAAGGAGCGGCTCTCCGACGAGCTGAAGCTGCTGCTGATTCCGAAGGATCCGAACGACGAGCGCAACGTGATGCTCGAGATTCGCGCCGGCACCGGCGGCGAGGAAGCCGCGTTGTTCGCCGGCGATCTCTATCGCTGCTATACGCGGTACGCCGAGCGCCAGCGATGGAAAATCGAGCTGATGTCGTTGAGCGAAGCGCCCCAGGGCGGCATCAAGGACGTGGTGGTCAGCATCGAGGGTAAAGGGGCATACAGCAAGCTCAAGTACGAGAGCGGCGTGCACCGCGTGCAGCGCGTGCCCGCCACCGAGGCGAGCGGACGCATCCACACGTCCGCGGCGACGGTGGCGGTACTGCCCGAGGCCGACGAGATCGACATCCAGATCCAGGACAAGGACATCCGCATCGACACGTTCTGTTCGAGCGGTCCGGGCGGCCAGAGCGTGAACACTACCTACTCCGCCGTTCGCATCACGCATCTTCCGACCGGCATCGTGGTGTCGCAGCAGGACGAAAAGTCGCAGGTGAAAAACCGCGCCAAGGCAATGAAGGTGCTGCGCTCGCGCTTATACGAGGCGGAGCTGCAAAAGCAGAACGACGCCATCGCCAGGGAGCGGAAGGGCCAGGTCGGCACGGGCGATCGATCCGAGAAGATTCGGACGTATAACTTTCCGCAGAGCCGCGTGACCGATCACCGTATCAACTTCACGACGCACCAGCTGCAGAGCGTGCTCGACGGCAACCTCGACGAGCTCGTCGGCGCGCTGACCACCTTCTACACGGCGGAGAAGCTGCGTGAGGCCAC
>CAZEMI010000273.1:0-10778 GCA_964513235.1 uncultured Acidobacterium sp. | reverse complement strand
GGGACGTCGATCTCGTCCCAGGCGCGCTGCGCGGGGTGATCGCCGGCGGCCGACAGTCCTTCGATGGTCGTGACCCGGCGGATGCCCACCTTGCCGGCTGGCACGGCGCAGGAGCGGGTCGCGACGCCGTCGAGGTGAACGGTGCAGGCGCCGCAGAAGCTGCCGCCGCAGCCGAACTTGGTGCCGACCAGGTTGAGGTGATCGCGCAAGACCCAGAGCAGTGGAGTCTCCGGGTCAACGTCGAGTTGGACGGCGCGGTTGTTGACGATGAGCGAAATCACGGCCATGCGGGTGTATACGTCGCGCCCCGCCTGTTTGGCGCCGATCCCAACCTGATGGTTCTCCGAGGTTTCGCTAATTTGGGGTCAGACCTCGAAAATTAGCGAATCGCTAACTTGGGGTCAGACTCGATTCTCTGCGAATCGCTGAGTCGCGCGCACTTGAGTGCCACTCGTCACGGCTTTGATCCCTGCCGCGCCGAGCCGAGGTCTGACCCCTACTTAGCGATTCGCTAATTTTCGAGGTCTGACCCCGACTTAGCGATTCTCTATACTGGTGAGTGGTGGAGCAATTTCAGGTCGGGGAGTGGAGCGTTCATCCATCGCTGAACCGGCTGTCGCGCGGCGGGGACGAGGTGCGCGTCGAGCCGAAGGTGATGCAGGTGCTCGAGGTGCTCGCCGAAACGCCGGGCGAGGTGGTCACGCGCGAGACCCTCGTGGCGCGCGTGTGGCCGGGGGTCTTCGTTTCAGAGGACGTCCTGCATCGCGCGATTCGCGAGCTGCGCCGCATCTTTGGCGACGACACCAACAATCCCACCTACGTCGAAACCATCCGCAAGCGCGGCTATCGCCTGATTGCTCCGGTCCGCCAGGCTGACACCGAAACACCTGCCGCCGCACCCGCGCCCGAGACGCGCCGCTCGAGTGTGTTCATCGCGGCCGCATCCATCGCGCTGGCGGCGGCGCTTGGCGTGGTGGTGTATGCGCTCACGTCGCGGTCCGCGGAGACCGCTCCGGCGTCGACGGCCGTGCGCTTCGTGGCGCTCACCTCCGGACCCGCCAACGAAACCGATCCTGCGTTGAGTCCCGATGGCGTCCGGCTCGCCTTCGCCATGCTGCCCGATCCCGCCGACCACCGCGAATCCGCCAACGCCGACATCTACATCACCGAAGGCGCCGGCCGCACACCTCAGCGCGTGATCGCGCATCCCGCCGACGACCGCCATCCCGCTTGGTCGTTTGATGCGTCCACGCTGGCGTTCATCCGCATCGACGGCGCCACCTGCGAGGTGATGCTGTTCACGTTCACCGATCGCCGCGAACGCCGGGTTGCGGCCTGCGGCAATTTCGAGGAGCCCCGCGTCAGTTGGTCGGCAGACGGCGAATGGCTCGTCGAATCGTTCGCGCCGGGTCCCGATCCCATTCGCGGCTGGCAAATCGCGCGCCTCTCGACGCGCACCGGCGTGCGCGAGAAACTGACGCTGCCCAGTCCCGGCACGCTCGGCGATCACTCTCCGTCGGTGTCCCCGGACGGCACTCGCGTCGCCTTCGTGCGCGGCATCAACGGCGCAACCGCCGATCTTCATGTGATCCCGTTCGGCGGCGGACCTCCCGCGCGCGTGACTTGGGACAACCAGGACGTGGTCGGCGTCGACTGGAGCGCGGACGGCCGCTCGCTCTTCTACGCCACCGATCGCGCGGGCGGTTACACCGTCTGGCGCGTGCCGGCCGAAGGCGGCACGCCGGAGCTGGTCATCGGCGGCGCCGCGAAACTGAAGCACCCGTCGGTGGCCCGCACGAGCGGCCGCATGGCCTACGAGAGCTGGTCCTACGAGATCAATTTGTGGGAGGCGCCGATCACCGCGCGTCTCGATCTCGAGGCCGACCTGACGCCGACGCTCCGTCCGGCCGTGCGGACGTCGGATCAGTGGAACCACTCACCCGAGTTCTCACCTGACGCCAGGCGCATCGCCTTTGTCTCCACTCGATCGGGCGGCGCCGAATTGTGGGTGGCCGATCGCGACGGCGCCAATGCGCAGCAACTGACCAACTTCGGGCGCGCCGCGATTCGGCAGCCGCGATGGTCCCCCGATGGCGCCAGGATTCTGATCAGCGCGAGCGTGAACGGCCAACTCGATCTGTATCTGGTCGACGTGTCCGGCGGCGCTCTCACCAGGCTGACCGACGATGGCGAGGATGAGATTGCGCCGGCGTGGTCGCACGATGGTGCGGCGGTGTTATTCGGCGCGCGTCGATCGGGCACCTGGCAGGTGATGCGCATGGCGATCGCCGATCGCTCGCGCACCCAGCTCACCACCGATGGCGGCTATGCGCCGCAAGCGTCTCCCGACGGCACGACCATTCTCTTCACCCGCCTCGAACACGCGGGCGTGTGGACGATGCCCGCTGCCGGTGGCGAGGCTCGCTGGCTCGTCCCCGGCGTGCGCGCGGCAGAAACCATGAATTGGCGGGCGACGCCGACCGGCATCTACCACCTCGGCGCCACCGGACCACACACGGTCGTGCGGCGCGCGCCGCTCTCAGGCGGCGCGGGCGTGGATGTGGCCTGGATCGGCAATTACTCCTGGCCCGGATTTGCGGTCACCCCCGACGGCACCCGCGTCCTCTATGCGCACTGGGACCGCCGCGATTCGAACATCATGTCAATGGCGCGCGAGTGAGCGACGGCTTCCGCCTCTAGTCTAGACAAGCAGGCTGCTGAAAAATCGGTGTCCAATCGGTGGCTAGCGGCGGGTGAGCTGTTGCTGCAGATCGTCGCGATACAGGCGGCTGAGTCCCAGCTTGGTGCCGTTCCACAGCACGACGTGATACTCGCCGCCGCCGGCGATCAGCAGCTCCTTGACGCGCGTGATGTTGACGATGCGCGAGCGATGAATGCGGAAGAAGCGCTGCGGCCCAATCCGCTCGATCAACCGGCTCATCGTCTCGCGCAGCATGTGGATCTGATCGCCGACGTGGAGCCGCACGTAATTGCCTTCCGCCTCGACCCAGTCGATCTGATCGACGTCGACGAACGACACCCGCCCCCCGGACTTGATCAACAGCCGCACGCCTTCGGTCGCGCCCTGCGGCGGCCGGCCGGTGCGCAACAATTGCGCCAGTCGCTCGGCCATCGCGCCCTTCCGCTCGCGCTCGAGATGCCTGCGGGCCCGCTCGAGCGCGGATTGAAAGCGCTGCCGGCCAAACGGCTTCAGCAGGTAATCGAGGGCCTGAACGTCAAAGGCGCGAACCGCGTACTCGTCATAGGCGGTGACGAACACGGTTGGCGGCATCCGATCGACGCCGATGGTCTCGATCACCTGAAAGCCATCCATGCCCGGCATCTGCAGATCGAGGAACACCAAGTCGGGAGACGACTGGCGAATCTGATCGACGGCCTCTTCGCCGGTTGCTGCCGTGCCGGCCACTTCGACGCCCGGCTCGGCAGCGAGCAACGACACGAGGCGCTCGCGGGCCATCGGCTGATCGTCGGCGACGAGGACGCGAATCATCACGCCACCGCCGCCGGCGCTGCCGGGGGTTCGGTCTTCGCCCCTCGACGTGGCTCGGGGCGACCCTGAGCCTGTCGAAGGGTCGGAACGCCGCGACGAAGCGGAATGTAGATGTCGACGACCACGCCGCCGCCGGGATTCTCTCGGATGGTCAACGCCGCCTGTTCGCCATAGAGGCGGTCGAGCCGCGACTTGGTATTCGCGAGCCCGACGCCGTCTCGCCGCGGCCGATCCTTCGCGAACCCGGCGCCATCGTCGCGAACCCGCAGCCACAACGTGTCGCCGTCGGCCTGGGCGTCGATCGTCAGCGTGCCGCCGCGCACGAGGGGCTCGAGGCCATGGCGGATCGCATTTTCGACGAGCGGCTGCAGGATCAACGTCGGCACCATCACATCGAGCGCGGCCGCGTCGATGCGGTATTCGATGCGCAGCCGCGGGCCGAAGTGGATTTGCTCGATGTCGAGGTAGGCTCGCAGGTGTTCCAGCTCCTCGGCCAGCTCCACCTCCTGCGCGCCAACCTTCCGCAACGTGATCCGCAGCAGGTCGCTCAGCCGCTCGATCATCAGATCGGCCTTGTCGGGGTCGCGATGCACGAGCGTTGAGATGGCGTGCAGCGTGTTGAAGAGAAAGTGTGGATGGAGCTGTTGGTGCAGCGCCTGCATCTGGGACTCGATCAGGCGCGTCTCCAACCGCGCCGACCGCAACTCGCGGGCGCGGGCCTGGCGCGAATAATCCACGGCATGCTGCAGGCCGATGATCGCCCAATACAACGGCAGCGTCTGATCGACGGTGCGGAAGAAGGCGTCGGAGAGTGTCGTGATCAACTCGGGATTGCCGCCACGCATCCCCTGCAGGTAATAGCGGCACGTGCCCACCACCATCAGGTGCAGCGTGGTGATGACCAGCGACGCCGGCGCGTGCACCGCCAGCGCTTCTTTCCATCCATCGCGGCCGAAACGGAAACGGCGGCCGAGCCAGAAGACGACGGGGATCCACAGCGCGTAACCAACCCAGCTGACGAGATTGATCACCACGAGGTATGGAAAGATCGCCGTCGTATCAGGCCGCTGCGTCCACCGCGACAGGCCGAAGGTTGCCGTATAGCCCACCGACACCAGCGCCGCGAACACGGCATACGCCGCGCAAATAGCGATCAGCATCAACCAGAGGGCGCGTGGCTCGCGCGTCCTTCGACTATCGCTCAGGACGCCCCGAGCCACGTCGAGGGGCGACATGCACGCACTATCGGTGACATCAGGAGACAGGTCAAGCACTGGTCACGGGCTTCATCACGACTTTGTGCTGCTCGTCCCAATAGAAGGTTTGGATCCCACTCCATCCAATTGAAGATGCCGCGGGAATAACGGCATTCCTTGGGGCTCGTCTTCACCCCGCTCTCACCAGCCGCACCACATCCGACGGTACGAGAACTGCCAATCCGGGGACCGGAGGATTGTGAATGATGACTTTTGTTACACGTGCAGTGATGTTGCTGCTCGCGCTGTCGATGGCCGCCCCCACGTTCGGGCAGGGCGGAGGCGCAAGCAGTACAGGGACCATCCAGGGCAGGGTCACGGACTCGCAGGAAGCCGTGCTTCCCGGTGTCACCGTGACGGCTTCTTCGCCGTCGGCGCTTGGTGTGCAGACGGCGGTCACCTCGGACACGGGCAACTATCGATTTCCTGCTGTGCCGCCGGGGGTGTATGCCCTAAGCTTCGAGCTCGGTGGCTTCAACACGTTGCGTCGTGAAGGCATCCAAATTTCGCTGGGCTTCACCGCGAACGTGAGCGTCGAGCTCGCGCTGGCCACGCTGCAGGAAACCGTCACGGTCAGCGGCGCGTCGCCGATCATCGACACCAGCACGACCCGCATCCAGCAGAACTTCAAGCTCGATCAGCTCCAGTCGATCCCGAACGGCCGCGACATGTGGTCGCTGCTGGCGGTGACGCCGTCCGTGCAGATGGGCCGCATCGACGTGGGCGGCAATCGCGCCGGCACGCAGACCGCGTACTCGGCGTACGGCTTCACGGGCCAGGTGCGCGTGCTGATCGAGGGCATTAACACGACGGAAGGCACCGGAGCGGCCGGCTTCTACTTCGACTACTCATCGCTCGAAGAGGCGTTTCTCGGCACCAGCGGCCAGACCGCGGAGATGCCCAACCCAGGCGTGCAGAGTCAGTTCATCGCCCGGTCGGGGGGGAACCGCTTCCAGGGCGAGTATCACGTCGACTGGTACAACAACTCGCTGCAGGGCTCGAATATCCCGAGCGAGTACTCCGCGCCGACGGCGTTCAACAACAGCCCGATCCGCGCGCACAGCAATGAGATCCAGGGCTACTACGACACCGACATGAGCGCGGGCGGCCCGATCAGGAACGACAAGTTGTGGTGGTTTGCCAGCTATCGCCAGCAGCAGAACCAGTTGAGCCAGCCCAACTGGAATTTCGACAAGACCTTCGACACCAAGCTCTGGAACCCGGTGGGCAAGGTCACCTACCAGATGAACCAGAAGAACAAGCTGATCGGCTACGTCCAGTGGGGCCAGAAGGAACAGCCCAACCGCATGTTCAACACCACCTACACGTTCGAAACCGAGGGTCCCACCTTCCTGCAGGACTCGGGCAGCTGGGTCTACAAGGGCGAATGGAACGGCACCGTGAGCGACAAGCTCTATGTGGAAGCACGCTACGGCGACTTCGGTTACTACTTCCCGCTGATCGCCAACAGCAGCGACGACTACTGGTGGCGCGATTCCGGCCGGCTGCAGGTGAGTGGCGCCAACCAGATCTGGCAGCTCGATCGCGACCGCAAGCAATACAACCTGGCGGCCACCTACTTCCTCGACACGGCCGTGGGCAGCCACACCTTCAAGTCGGGCGCCGAGCTCCTGAAGGAACAGTCGTGGGAAGGCTTCCAGCAGCAGTGGGGCGGCAACATCGACCATCTCTATGTGAACGGCAACTCCAGCCAGGTGATCTTCGCGCTGCCGACGGCCACCAAGGCCGGTAGCCTCGACGCGCACGACAGCCTGACGTCTCGCGCCGCGCTGGATCAAATCGGCCTGTTCCTGACCGACACCTGGTCGCTCGGTCGCACCACGCTGAACGCCGGCGTTCGCTACGATCGGTATCGCGGCTGGCTCCCGGAGCAGGAGCAGCTGGCGGCCACGACCGGTCCGATCTCCGTGCAGGCCAAGACTTTTGCGCAGACCGAGTTCTACGCGTGGAACCAGTTCGCGCCACGCGTCGGTGTGATCTTCGATCTGAGCGGTGACGGCAAGACCGTCCTGAAGGGCAACTACGGCCTGTACTGGCACAACCCCGGCGCGGGCGTTGGCGGCAACGGCAATCCCAACGTGGCCAACAAGCGCGCCACTTACCAGTGGAACGACGTCAACCGCGACCAGCGGTGGCAGCCGGGCGAAGAGGGCACGCAGTTGAGCGCGTCGCTTGAAGGGGCGGTCAGTGTCGATCCGAACATCAAGGCGCCGTACACGCACGAGGCCAGCGCCTGGATCGAACGGCAGCTCACCGAGACGATGGGGGTGCGCGGCGGTTTCGTCTACAAGACAGATGACGATCTGATCGCGGTCTACCAGCCGGGACGCGGCATCTTTCCGAACGATGTGTATGCCGCAAACGGCGTGCCCTTCACGTTCGTCGACATTGGCGTCGACGGCGTGCGCAACACGGCCGACGACGGAAACATCCCGATGGTGGGGCTGCCCAGCGCGAATGCGGCCACTCGCTTCCCGGCCGCGCAGGTCGTGATGAACGTGCCGAACTTCGGGCGCTTCAAGACCGTCGAGGTCTCGATCAACAAGCGCTATGGCAACAAGTGGTCCGGGGCGATGGGCTTCGCCTACACGATGCAGACCAATTTCCCGAACGGTTTTCCGCAGAACCCGAATCAGCCGGGCGTGGACGATCGCACGCTGTGGAACTTCAAGGCCAACGCCACCTACGACGGGCCGCTCGGCCTCCGGTTCTCGCCGGTGCTGCGCCACCAGTCGGGCACCAACTTCGCGCGCACCGGCACGATCTCAGCGCCGACCGGGTTGTTTGTTGCCGGCACGGCGTTCTTCGTCGAGCCGTCCAATGCGAACCGCGAAGACAACATCTGGGTGGCCGATGTCCGCCTCGAGAAGAGCGTCAACTTCGGCCACCGGGTGCGGCTGCGCGGGATGCTTGACCTGTTCAACATCACCAACAGCCACGCCTCGGAAACGATCAGCCGCGCGACCGGTCTGGGCTATCTGAAACCATCGGCCATCCTGGCGCCGTTCACGGCGCGGGTTGGATTTAGGTTGATCTTCTAACTGAAACGTTCCGAGGGCACGGAGGAGTAAGCTGAAACGTTCCGAGGGCACGGAGAAGTACGGAGGGCACGGAGGGAACAGACGGCCTCCGCGTTGTCCGTACCGCCTCCGTGCTCTCCGTACTTCGCCGTGTCCTCGGAAATGTTACGGAGCTTTTGCTGTCACCTGTTTGGCCATCTGCTGGTAATACGCCAGGCGACTGAGCTGATCCCTCGTCGGCGCTCCGGTCCAGCGGCCGACCGCGTTGTAGAGGCCGCTGATTCGCGAGAGCAGCTCCCGCGACTGGCGTTTGAGGTCCGTCACATCCGCTCCGGTGCCGGACAGCTTCTGAATCCGATCGTTGACCGGCCCAAACGCCCGCGCCAGCGCCGCCGCATGCTGAACCGCGTCGGTCCACTGCTTGCGTTCGGCAGGCGAGATGTCGATGCGCGGGTCCTCGCGCACGTCCACTTTCTGCTCGAGCGTGCGGCCGCCCGCCACCAGCCGAATCACATATGTCCCTGGGGCCACCAGCGGTCCGGGCACACCAGCTCGCGGTGCGCCGTCATCGTCGCCGCCACCGCCGCCGGCGCGAATCGGCAAATCCGTTTCGCGCAGGTTCCAGACGATGCGATTGACGCCGCGGTTGCCGGTGGCGCGCAGCGTGTTCACGAGCTGGCCATTCGAGGTGTGCACCGTGACCGCCGGCGCCACTCCAGGCGCGCCGATCCAGTAATCGACCAGCGCGCCATTCGCGGGATTGTCGCCGCGGAACCACATGTCGCCGGTGTGGGCCTTCAGATTGGTCTGCCGGATCTGATACGCGGGCGCCACGGTGAACAAGTGCGCGGCGGAGCCGATCACCTGCGGGGTCAGTTCCTGCAGCGCATTGATCTTGTCGAGAATCCAGATGCCGCGGCCATGCGACGCCAGCACGAGGTCGTTGTCGCGCGGGTGAATTACGAGATCGTTGAAGGGCAGCGTCGGCATGTTGTTCTTCAACTCGATCCAGTTGGTGCCGCCGTTGGGCGAGAAGAACAACCCGATCTCGGTGCCGGCAAACAACAGGTTGGGGTTCTTCACGTCCTCGCGGACGGTGCGAACCACGCGGCCGGCCGGCATGTCGCCCGCGATCGCGGTGAACGTCCTGCCGCCGTCGCCCGACTTGTAGATCCAGTTACCGAGGTCGTTGCTGCGATGGTTGTCCATGGCCACGTAGACGGTGTTGGCGTTGTGGCGCGACGCTTCGATGCTGCCGAACCACGATGACTTCGGCGCGCCGGGCAGGCGATCCTGGAGATCGGTCCACGTCTTGGCATCGTCCACCGACATCCGCAACCGTCCATCGTCGGTGCCGACGTAGATGAGGCCTTTCTGGAGCGGCGACAGCGCGATCGCCACGAGGCCGGGGTAGAACGGCACGCCGTCATCCACCGACAGGACATTTTCGTCGGGCAGGCGGCCCATCACCGGCAGCGTCGATCGGTCGACCCCAGTGGTCATATCTCCAAGGTCTTCCCAGGTGGTGCCGCGATCGCGCGAGCGAAACAGGTGCTGGCCGCCGGCGTAAATGGTGGCCGGGTCGAACGGCGAGAGCACCACCGGCGCGTCCCAGTTCGCGTAGTGCCATTCGTTGCCGAGCACCTGCTGTGGCACGTTCTTGCCCCACGTTTCCCAGTTGCGGCGGCCGCTGATGGCGCCTTGCGGATCGCCGGGACGGATGTCCTGGCTGGTCCACGTGCGCGTGTCGTTGCGCGTCAGTCCGAGGAACTGGCTGGCCGAGAACACGTGGCGCGCATTCGTGGGATCGGGCACCGAGAAGAATCCATCGCCGCCGCACAACCGCGACCAGTGCTCGTTGAGGATGCCGTTGGTGGTCCAACTCGCGCTCGGTCCTTTCCAGCAGCCGTTGTCTTGCAGCCCGCCGTACACGTTGTAGGGCCGCTCGTGGTCCACGGCCACGCGGTAGTACTGCGACACCGGGATGTTCTGCACGTAGAGGAACTTCAATCCGCGATCGAACGAGATGCCGATGCCGCCGTCGTCCAGCTTGATCACGTGGCGCGAGTCGCGCGGGTTCACCCACACGAACCGATCGTCGCCGTGCGTGGTGGTGTTGGGCGAGGTGAACGTCTCGCCGCCGTTGTCGGAGTAGGAGTACGAGTTCATCATGTAGACGCGGCGATCGTCCTGCGGATCGATCAGCGGCTGGCTGGCGTACATCGGGCGCGGGTTCCAGTCGGACATGAACCGCCAGGTCTTGCCGGCGTCGTTGCTGCGATACAGGCCGCCGCGGCGCTCGGTATAGGCCGTCGACGCGTTGTAGCGGAAGCCCTGCTCGATGCTCACCATCACGATGCGCGGATCCTTGCGGTACACCGCGATGCCGATGCGCCCGTACTCGCCTTCAGGCAGGCCGTTGCCGGTCAGCCTGGTCCACGTGGCGCCGGCATCGATGCTCTTCCAGATCGCGCTGCCCGGACCGCCGCCGTTGAAGCCAAACGCGGTGCGACGACGCTGATACGTGGCGGCATAGAGCACGTTCGGATCGAGCGTGTCCATCGCCACATCGGTCGCGCCGGTATCGTCGTCCACGTGCAGCGTGCGCTGCCACGTCTTGCCGCCGTCCATGGTGCGATAGAGGCCGCGGTCGCCGCCGGGTCCCCACACCGATCCCTGTGCGGCCACATAGACGATCGCGGGATTCGATGGGTGAGTGACGATGCGGCCGATGTGCATCGAGGCTGTGAGGCCGACGTTGGTCCACGTCTTGCCGCCATCGGTGGTCTTGTAGATGCCGTCGCCCCAGCTCACGCTCTGCCGGTTGGCGCGCTCGCCGGTGCCGACCCAGATGATGTTGGGGTCGGGCTGATAGATGGCGACGTCGCCGATCGAGTGCGTGCCTTCGCGCTCGAACACCGGCGCCCACGTCACGCCGTTATCCATCGTGCGGTACATCCCGCCGGTGGA
>CAZEMI010000272.1:0-22764 GCA_964513235.1 uncultured Acidobacterium sp. | reverse complement strand
GCGGTCAAGAAAAATCGGTTCAGACCGCCTTCCGGAATGGGGTGACGCCTTGCGTCCGCGGTCCGGCTCGGCTAGCATATGTACGGCATATGCCTGTCACCGCTGGAGGTCGTATGGATTCGGAACGTCACGTGCGTCTCTTCAAGAATGGCCGCAACCAGGCCCTGCGAATTCCCCGCGACCTGGAATTGCCGGGGCAGGAAGCGATTCTCCGGAAAGAGGGGTCCCGTCTGATCGTGGAACCCGTGGCCGGCCGCTCGCTGCTCGCCGTGCTCGCGAAACTCAAGCCGCTCTCGGAGGAGTTCCCGGCGATCCCACGGCCCCCGGCAGAACCGGTTGAGTGGTGACGTGACGCGGCTGTACCTGCTCGATACGAATATCCTTTCGCACCTTGTCCGCCAGCCCCAAGGCGCAGTGGCGGAGCGCATCGCCGACGTGGGCGAGGCCAATGTACTCACCAGCGTCATTGTGGCGTGCGAGCTGCGCTACGGCGCGGCCAAGCGAGGTTCGAGAAGGCTCACGCGCCAGGTCGAGGCCGTTCTCGGGGCGTTGACGATCAGGCCGCTCGAGTCCGACGCCGAGCGCCTCTATGCCTCGATCCGCGTCGCACTCGAGAAGAAAGGGACGCCGATCGGCGCGCACGACATGCTGATCGCCGCCCACGCGCGCGCCCTCGACGCCGTCTGCGTTACCGATAACGTGGTCGAGTTCCTCCGGGTGCCGGCGCTGAAGGTCGAGAACTGGCTGAGGTGATCCTGCACCGGTGCAAAGATTCGAACTCCGGGCTGGGTTCGCGATTTCGGTGATTTGGAATCAACGACTTGGAGTCGCTTCGTCATGCGCGTGATCACGGGTGATGTCTCGACCTTCCCGCTGCCGTGTCAGGTCGCCGCGGCGTTCCTGCCTTCGGTCGCGCGGCCTTCACAACGCGGTCGACAAGATCGCCGGCCGGCCGCTGCTCGCCGGCATTCCGGTGATGGCGGCCGTCTCCGCGCCGTCAAGCCCTCGCCGTCGATCTGGTGCAACAGGCGGGCATCACATTATGCGGCTTCGTCCGCGGCGGCTATTTCAACGTTGACACGCACCGGCGGCGGATTGCCGAGTGACTCTTGGACTGAGGACTGACGACTACCTGTTGACTGCTGACTGACAACTTAACTCTTAACTGTCGACTCTTGACTGCTGACTGCGTCGGCGGTCGACTATCAGTGAGGCAGCAATCGATCCGCCGACGAGCGTGACGATGATGGCCAGCGACCACGCGATGGGGAAGTGGCCGTCGAACCACTGGTTCAGCCAGATCATCTTGAGGCCGATGAACACCAGCACGCCGGCCAGTCCGTACTTCAACAGCGAGAACTGCATCACCATCGCCGCGAGCACGAAATACAGCGACCGCAGTCCCAGGATGGCGAAGACGTTGGACGTGTAGACAATCAGCGGCTCCCGCGTCAGCGCGAAGATCGCGGGGACCGAATCTATCGCGAACACGATGTCGCTGACCTCGATGGCCACCAGTGTCAGGAACAGCGGCGTGGCATGCAGCTGCTGGTTCAGGCGAACGAAGAAATGCTTGCCGTGGTAGTCCTCGGTCACCGGCAGCAGCCGATGGGTCAGCCTGACCAGCGGGTTCTTGCTCGGATCGGTGTCCGCCGCGTCGTGGCCGAGCATCTTGATGCCGGTAACGATCAGCATCACGCCGAAGAGCACGACGATCCAGTGATACGACAGCAGGATGGACCCGAGCGCGATGAACGTGCCGCGGAACACCAGCGCCCCGAGGATGCCGTAGAACAGCACGCGGTGCTGCAGGTGTGACGGCACCCGGAAGAACGTGAAGATGACCACGAACACGAACATGTTGTCGACCGACAACGTGTATTCGACGACGTAGCCGGCGAGGAACTCGAGGGCCACCTGGCGCGCCGCGGCAAACGGGGCGAAGCCCGGTTGGGCCATCAGGCGCGGGTCGTGGGACAACGCGTATTGTGCGTAGAAATACAACGCGACGTTGAACACCAGTGCGAGCGAAATCCACATCACGCTCCAGCGCGCCGCTTCTCGGATGCTGATGGTGTGCGACTTGCGATGGAACACGCCAAGGTCGATGGCGAGCAGGACGATGATCAGGGCGGTGAAGCCGAGATAGAACCACCAGTAGTCGGCGGCCGGGAACAACTGCACGGTCTCAGGCTACCGCGCCCTCGGCTACCCCGCTTTCATAGATATTTCGGTGGTGATCGTTCGGTAAAGCCGATGCTAGGATCTGGCCGATCATGCCCACCTACTCATTCGACGTCACCTCGACCATCGCGATGCCCGAGGTCGACAACGCCGTCAACCAGGCGCGCAAGGAGATCGGCCAGCGGTTCGACTTCAAGGGCTCGAGCGCGGCGATCGATTTCGATCAGAAAGCCGGCACGCTGACGCTGACCGCCGAGGACAACTTCAAGCTCGACGCCGTGTGGGAGGTCCTGCAGACCCGGCTCATCAAGCGGCAGGTCGCGGTGAAGAACCTCAAGCGCGGCGACATCGCGCCGGCGGCCGGCAGCAGCGTCCGTCAAGTGATCACGCTGCAGCAGGGCATCCCGACCGACGCCGCGCGCGACATCGTCAAGCACTTGAAGGATCTCAAGCTCAAGAAAGTGCAGGCGGCGATCCAGGGCGACCAGCTCCGCATCACCTCGCCGTCGAAGGACGATCTGCAGGGCGCGATGCAGGCGCTCCGCGCCAGGGACTTCGGCATCGCGCTCCAGTTTGGCAACTACCGGTAAGGGACTCGTTTCGCTCGAACGCGCGCTGTCCAAGCTCGGCTTCGCCAGCCGATCCGAGGCGCGGGCGATGATTCTCGCCGGCCGCGTGACGGTGAACGGCCGGAAGGCCATCGATCCGGCGCGACGGGTGACACCGGAGCGCATCGCAATTGCGATCGATGGCGTTCGGCCGGCGCGGTCGACCGGCGCGGTCACTATCGTGCTCCACAAACCGCGCGGCTACCTGACCACGCGCGCCGACCCGCACCGCCGCCAGACGATCTACGATCTGCTCGCCGACTTACCCGAACGCGTGATCCCGGTGGGCCGGCTGGATCTCGCCACCAGCGGGCTGCTGATCCTCACCAACGACACGCCCTTTGCGAACTGGCTGACCGATCCGGACACCGCGCTCCCGCGCGTCTATCTCGTCACCGTCGAGGGGCGGGTCGAGGCGGCCACGATCGCAGAACTCGAACGCGGCGTGCTGGTGGACGGCGAACACCTCGCCGCCGCATCGGCGATGGTGCGCAAGGCGTCAGGGAAAGAGAGCCACCTGACGATCGCGCTGACGGAAGGCAAGAACCGTGAGATTCGCCGGCTCCTTGCCGCGGTCGATCACCCGGTGACGCGCCTGCGCCGCGTCGAGTTCGGCGGCTTGAAGCTCGGCGATCTCGAACCGGGAAGGTGGCGGTACCTGTCAGCCGCCGAGCTCACAGCCGCGTTTCCTCGCTACAGGCCCTTCGACTCGCACGCGTCCTCGAGACGCCGCGTGCTCGCTCAGGGTGAACCCAGGAAACTCGTCCCGAGACCGAAGTAAAGCAGCAGCGTCACGACGTCCGCCGACGCCAGCACCACCGGACCGGCGGCGATCTTCGGGTCGGCCCTGGCCGCGCGCAGCACGGCGGGCACCGCCACGCCGAGCAGGCACGCGACGATCATCGACAGCGTGATGGCGATCAAAATCGTCGAGGCCACCAGCGGCTCCCCGCGCCACCCGATGACCACGCCGGCCACCACCGCGCCGCAAGCGAGACCAATCAGCGCGGCGGTGAGAAACTCTTTCCACATGGCCGCGCCCAGCCGCCTCCAGACGACCGGGCCGTCGGGCAGGTTCTGCATGGTCAAGGTCAGCGCCTGCATGCTGACGCTTTCCGCGAGCGCGAGCACGATCGGAATGAACAGCGCGAGCACCACCACCTGCTGCAGCAGGTGCTCGTAGCGGCTGGCGATGAACGCGGCGATCAGGCCGCCGGCAATGTTGCACAGCAGCCAGGGAAACCGATCGCGAAACGCCATCCACGTGGAGCGCTGCGCCGTGCCGTGGACGCCGATCAACTGAAAGATGTCGTCGTAGGTCCGCTTCGCGAGATCGATCACTTCATCGGTGAACAGGCCAACGTCGACCACGCCCAGCAGCTCGCCCTTGCCGTTGACCACCGGGAACGCCAGCAGCCGGCGCGTGGCGAAGTACTCGCTGGCAATCAGCACCGTGGCCCAGTCGGGAATCGCGACGACGTGATCGAGCATGACGTCGCGGACCAATTCCTGCGGCTGCGCGGTCAGGAGGCGCCGGGCCGGCACCACGCCAACCAGCTTCTGCTCGTCATCGACGACATACAGGTAATTAATCGAGGACGCGTCGCCGAGGCGGCGGACGCGATCGAGCGCGTCGGCGATGGGCAGTTCGGGCTGGAGCACGAGCAGCGGCGGCCGCGCGAGCGGAAGAATCGGCTCATGCAGCTGCGCTGCAGACAGCGGGGCGACGGACGGCATGTCTAACTCTACAAAAAGAAGTCGGGCGCAAGATCATCCTCGTTGACACCGGGCTGCCGATACGCCGACAAGTCCGTCACGCCCTGATTCCTCAACACCTCATCGTCCAGGAAGAAACGCCCGGTCACCTTCCGGCTGGGCTGCGTCAGGATCCAGTGGGCGGCGTCGGCCATGATGCGCGGACTGCGCGCCCTCTGGCGGGCCTGCTCGCCGGCGATTAACCGGATCGCCTCGGTATCGATCGTCGTCCGTGGCCACAACGCGTTGACCGCGACTCCCTGCTCCCGGAATTCGTGCGCCATGCCAAGCACGCAGAGCGACATGCCGTATTTCGCCATCGTGTAGGCCACGTGCGGACCGAACCAGCGCGGGCTGATGGTCGAATGGAGCGGCGGCGCGATGTTGAGCACATGCGGGTTGGCGGACTTCACCAGGTGCGGCAGCGCTTTCTGCGTGCACAGAAACGTGCCGCGCGCGTTGACCTGGTGCATGAGGTCGAAGCGTTTCATCGGCGTGGCGAGCGTGCCGGTGAGGCTGATCGCCGAGGCATTGTTGACGAGGATGTCGATGCCGCCAAAATGCGTCACCGCCGCAGCGATCGCCGCGTCCACCTGCGCTTCGTCGCGGATATCGGTGGCGACCGCAAGCGCGTGCCCGCCGGCGCGTTCGACGTCGGCCGCCGCCGTGTGGATCGTCCCGGGGAGTGTGGGGTGCGGCTCGGTGGTCTTGCCGATGATCACGACGTTGGCGCCGTCTTCGGCGGCGCGCATCGCGATGGCGTGACCGATGCCTCGAGTGGCACCGGTGATGAAGAGGGTGCGTTTGTCGAGCTGGCTCACACGTTCACGGCTTTCTGGATCAGTCGCAGGAACGCGGCAATGGCTTTTTCCAGATGATCCTCGGGAGTGTCCTCTTCCTTGCAGTGCGACAACCCGTTCGACGAGTACGCGAACATCATCACCACCGGCATGTGCGGGACCATCTCCGCCGCATCATGGAGGGGTCCTGAGGGAAGATGCAGCGCCTCGCCCGTGACCTCACGAACCGACTGCTCGCACAACCGAATCAACTGCGGATCGAACGGCCGCGGCTCGATGCGCCAGAGCCGTTGCCATTCCACGCTGACGTTGTTCTCGGCCGCGATCCGCCAGGACGCCGCGCGCGCCTCGGCGAGCATCTCGGCCAGCACCGCCGCATCGAGCGCCCGCTGATCCAGCGAGATCTCGCACACGCCAGGAACCGCCGTCACGATCCCCGGCTCCACCTTCACCGTACCGACCGTGCAGACGACGCGCGCCTGCGGCATGGTGTGCTTGCGCGCGATCTCGCGAAACGCGAGGGCGCTCTCCGCCGCGGCCAAAAATGCGTCGCGACGCATCGGGATCGGCGTCGATCCCGAATGTGCGGCCTGGCCGACGAAACGGAGCAGGTGACGCTCGACGCCAAACGTGCCGATGACGACGCCGGCCGATTGGCCGGCGGCCTCGAGCACCGGACCTTGTTCGATATGAATCTCCAGATAGGCCTTGGCGTTGATGGCCTTCAGATATTTCTGCGACTCGTGCATCCGCGACAGCTCGACGCCGTTCTCGCGAAGCGCGTCGACCAGCCGCACGCCGGTCTTGTCCTGAAGGTGTTCGACCTCGCTCACCTGCAAGCTGCCGCTCGCCGCCGAGGAGCCGAGCAAACTGCGGCCGAAGCGCGCCCCTTCCTCGTCCGCCCAATCCACGACCTTGAGTGTGACGGCCGGCCGCTGACCTTTGAACATCCGCAACGCTTCGAGGCCCGCCAACATGCCGAGCGTGCCGTCGAGCCAGCCGCCGTTGGGAACCGAATCGAGGTGGCTGCCGACGATCACCGTGCGATCTGACTGGCCGGGCAGCGTCGCCCAGCTGTTGCCGGCCGCGTCGATTTCAGGCGTGATGCCGATGGCGCTCAACTTGCCGTTGAACCACTGGCGCGCCTCGCGCCAGCCCGGGCCCCACGCCACACGTTGCGCGCCCAGTTCGCTGGACGTGAGTTTCGCGAGTTCGCGAAGATCGGCGATGACGTCTCGGGCGGCCATAGGGACGGAAGTATATCGGGGCTTGGGGCTTGGGGCTTGGGGCTTGGAGCTTGGGGCTTGGGGCTTGGGGCTTGGGGCTTGAAAAGCAAAAAGCCCGGCTCATCGCCGGGCTCTATCGGTGTCTAATCTGTGTTTAATCCGTGGCTACTCGACGTAGCTGTAACCGCAGTTTTCGCACACCCACATGCGGCCCTGCTTATACATGTTGTAGGCGCACTGCGGGCACACGCGGTACTCGCGGCCTTCGTCGTCGACGAGCTTCTTCTCTTCCTTGTTGCCGGTGTCGAAGGGATCCTTCGGCTCTTCCTTTTTCTTCTCGTCCTCTTCTGGCTTCGCGGGCTGCTGAGGCTGCTGCGCGAACGCGGGCAGCACCGACACGCCAATGGCGGCGGCAAAGAGGGCCGAGCCACGCAGGAAGCTGCGGCGATCGAGGGTGGACCCGGTGAGTGTCTCGAACATGAAGCGCGTCTCCTCCTTCAGTATGAAAAAAATCCGGGTGGGACATAGCGGCTCATTGACGACGCCCCACCCGGTGCTTCCCCTCTGTCGTTGTAAGAAAAGGATACGACAGCCCTCCCGAAAGGGTTGTAATTGTTTGTCAGCTTGGGCTTTACAGGTTCATAACCTTTCGGCGGGAGCCCGTCCATGTCAGATCTCAGATTTCAGATCGCTGATCAATTGCTGATGGCGGATGGGCGGATTGTTGCGAGAATCAGTCCATCTTCCCTCAGCAATTGATCAGCAATCCGAGATCTGAGATCTGAGATCAATTACCCCGTCACCATCCTCAGCAGTCTCGTGAGCGGATCATAAAACCGATCCACCACCCGTTCCTTCAACGGAATGATGGCATTGTCGGTAATGGTGATGTGCTCGGGGCACACCTCGGTGCAGCACTTGGTGATGTTGCAGTAGCCGATGTTGTCCTTGCGCTTCAGGTCGGGGATGCGGTCCTCGACGTCGAGCGGGTGCATCTCGAGCGCCGCCGTATAGACGAAGAAGCGCGGCCCGATGAACTCCTCGTGCTTGTCGTGGTCGCGCAGCACGTGGCACACGTCCTGGCACAGGAAACACTCGATGCACTTGCGGAACTCCTGCACGCGATCGATGTCCTTCTGGAACATCCGCCAAGTGCCGTCCGGCGCATCGGGCGGGCGCGGCTTGAACTTCCTGATGCCCTTCTTGACGCGAAAGTTCCACGACACGTCGGTGACGAGGTCCTTGACCAGCGGGAAGGTCCGCATCGGCTCGATCGTGACCGGCTCGTCGAGGTTGATCGAATTCAGCCGGCTCATGCACATCAGGCGCGGCTTGCCGTTGATCTCCGCCGAGCACGACCCGCACTTGCCGGCCTTGCAGTTCCAGCGGCACGCCAGGTCGGGCGCCTGCTCGGCCTGGATCTTGTGGACGACGTCGAGCACCACCATGCCGTCGGAGATCTCCGTGGTGTAGTCCTTGAACCCGCCGGACGCGCCGCCGGGCTCGCTTCTCCAGATTCGGAATGTCGCGCGGCTCACTGCTTTTGCTCCTCGATGACTTGCTTCAATTCCGCCGGCAGCTCCTTCAGGGGGACGCGCGCCACTTGCACGCGGCCGTTCGCCAGCTGCGTCGCGATGTTGACGGTGCCGAACTCGGCGGTTTTCTCCGGGTAGTCCTCCCGGAAATGGCCGCCGCGGCTTTCCTTGCGTTCGATGGCCGAGACCGCGATCATCTCGGAAACATCGAGGAGGTTGCGGAGGTCGATGCAGGTGTGCCAGCCCGAGTTGAACTCGCGATGGCCCTCGACACCGGCCCGTGAGGCGCGCTCGCGGAAGGCGGCGAGGCGGTTCACGGCCTCCCGCATTTCGCTGTCGGTGCGGACGATGCCGACCAGGTCCTGCATGGTGTCCTGCAGATCCTGCTGGACCTGGTAGGGATTTTCGCCGCCGGCGCCACGATCGAACGGCGCTAACGATGCCGTGATCGCACGCTCGACCGCGTTCTCGTCGACCTTAGTGGCCGCCGCCTTCTTCGCATATTGCGAGGCATACTCGCCGGCGCGCTTGCCGAACACGATCAGGTCCGACAGCGAATTGCCGCCGAGGCGATTGGCGCCGTTGATGCCGGCCGCGCACTCACCCGCCGCGAACAACCCGGGAATGGTCGATTCCTGCGTGTCGGCGTCCACCCGGATCCCGCCCATGATGTAGTGCGTGGTCGGACCGACTTCCATCGGCTCCTTGGTGATGTCGAGGTCGGCGAGCTCCTTGAACTGGTGATACATGCTCGGGAGCTTGCGCTTGATGTGGGCCTCGGCGTCGGAGATCTTCTCTTTGATCCAGGCGATATCGAGGAACACGCCGCCGTGCGGTGAGCCGCGGCCCGCCTTCACCTCGTGGGTGATGCAGCGCGCCACGTGATCGCGCGTCAGCAGCTCAGGCGGACGGCGGGCATGCTTGTCGCCGGTGACGTAACGCCAGCCTTCTTCCGGATCCGAGGCGGTCTGCGGTTTGTAGTTGTCCGGGATGTCGTCGAACATGAACCGGCGGCCTTCGCTGTTGCGCAGCACGCCGCCTTCGCCGCGCACGCCCTCCGTGACCAGGATGCCGCGCACGCTCGGCGGCCACACCATGCCGGTGGGATGGAACTGGATGAATTCCATGTCGATCATCTGCGCGCCGGCGCGATACGCGAGGGCATGGCCATCGCCGGTCCCCTCCCAGCTGTTGCTGGTGATCTTATAGGCGCGCCCGACACCGCCCGTGGCGAGCACAATCGCCTTGGCGTGGAACACATGGAACCGCCCACGCTCACGGTCGTAGGCCACCACCCCCGAGGCGCGGCCGGCGTCGAGGATCAACTCGATGACGGTGTGCTCCATGTGGACCGTGACGCCGAGATAGTTGGTGTGATCCTGGAGCGTGCGGATCAGCTCGAGGCCGGTGCGGTCGCCGACGTGCGCGAGCCGCGGATAGCGGTGGCCGCCGAAGTTGCGCTGGTTGATGCGGCCGTCGGGGGTGCGGTCGAACACCGCGCCCCAGGCGTCGAGCTCGCGAACACGGTCCGGCGCTTCCCTGGCGTGCAGCTCGGCCATGCGCCAGTTGTTCACGTATTGCCCGCCGCGCATCGTGTCGGCGAAATGGACCTTCCAGTTGTCGCGATCGTCGTTGTTCCCCATGGCCGCGGCCATGCCGCCTTCGGCCATCACGGTGTGCGCCTTGCCGAGGAGCGATTTGCAGATCAGGCCGACGGTCACGCCGGCGTTGGCCGCTTCGATCGCCGCTCGCAGACCGGCGCCGCCCGCCCCGATCACCAGGACGTCGTATGAGTAGGTCTGATGCGCGGCCATTACAGCGCTCCCAAGGACGCAACTGCGGACGCGACAACGGAGCGGCCGTTTGAGTATTCAAATTGGCGCGCCATTAAAACAGCCTCAGATCGGTCCAGATCCCCATCGAGCAGAGGCGGATGTAGATATCGGCGAACGTCACCGAGAACAAGCTGACCCAGGCGAAGAGCTGGTGCCTGGTGTTGAAGCTGGTCGAGCAGGAGTAGCAGGCCTGGCTGACCGGCGACTTCGAGATCTCGTCCTTCACGCCACCAACCAGATGACGCAGCGAATGACATCCTAGCGTGTAACTGGTCAGGAGCACGACGTTGACGAGCAGCACGATGGTGCCGACGCCGATGCCGAACTCCCTCACGCCGGTGGCCGGGTTGTCGAACCACAAGGCCAGCCACACGTCGTACGACAGGAGGAAGAGAAACATGACCGCCGCGTACATGGCATAGCGGTGGATGTTCTGCAGGATCAGCGGGAACGAATTCTCGCCCAGGTAGCTCTTGCGCGGCTCACCAACGGCGCAAGACGGCGGATCCGCCCAGAACGCCTTGTAGTAGGCGCCACGATAGTAATAACAGGTGAAGCGGAATACACCCGGGAACGGCAGGATCAGCAGCGCCGGCGAGAACGGGACAATGCCAGGCCACCATGGTGGACTGGTGCCGAACCAGGCATGCGACGAATTCCCCCACAACACTGGCGCGTACAGGGGTGAGAGGTACGGACCCGATTCGAAGTACTCACCTTGAAACGCCGCCCACGTCATGTAGGTCAGGCAGACAGAAAGTCCCAAGAACACACTGAGCGGCGCCGCCCACCACTGGTCGCGCCGGGACGTGGTCCCGAAGCCGCGATGGACGGCCGTTACGGGTATCACCTGCATCAGGGCCGCCTCATATCTAGCCCCCGCCTTCAGGCGGGGGAAAATGAAATATAAAGAGCGGCCTAAGAGTACTTGCTTCGTGATGCTGTAATCAATACCGATGCGCTGAAGTCATGGCCAGGGGCGGAGGCCCAGCGTGGCAGGCGTGATCACCGTGGTCGATGAGTGCAGCGAGCACAAGTCCGGCGCGCGGCCGATCGAGACCAGGTCGTTGTCCGCCTCGCCATCGAGCTCGCAGTATTCGGTGGCCAGGCCACCCGAGGCACGGCAGCGGCGAATCTGCGACACGCCGGCTGGGCGGGTGATCCACTCAGACTTGTCGCCAAGGGTGGCGTTCTTCATGAAGCCCGCCCATGCGGGCACGGCCACGACGCTCGCAAAGCCGCGACGCATGATTTGCGAGGGTCGATCGAAGCCGACCCACACCCCGGCGGCGAGCTTCGGCGTGAAGCCGATGAACCATGCATCCGCATGATCGTCGGTGCTGCCCGTCTTGCCGCCAGCCGGCAGGCTGAAACCGGCCCGGCGCGCGCCATATCCAGTACCGTGATTGACGACGTCCGACAGCATCGACGCCATCAGGAACGCGGTGGATTCGCTGAGCACGCGCCGTCCCACCTCTTCGCCGCGATAGAGCACGCGGCCTTCCGCATCTTCGACGCGGCGCACGAACAGCGGCGACTGCAGCACGCCGCCGTTCGCGAAGGCGGTATAGGCCGAAGTCAAATTCAGCAGGCTGACTTCTCCGGTACCGAGGGCCAGCGATGGCACTGAGGGGAGATCGTCGAGACCAACACGGTGTGCCAGATCGATGGTGGCGCCCAGACCGACGCGCTGCAGCAGGTGCACCGCGGCGCGATTGCTCGAATGCACCAGCGCCGATCGCAACGTGGTCGACTCCACCTCGTGCTCGTCGCCGGGCAGATACGCGCCCGAAGACGAGGGGATGTGGGCATCGAGCCCGTCGATGGTGGACCCCGGCGAGAAGCCGGCCTCGAGCGCGGCCGCGAACACAAACGGCTTGAAGGCCGAGCCCGGCTGTCGCTTGGCTTGCGTGGCGCGGTTATAGGAACTCTCCTCGAAGTTACGGCCGCCGACCACGGCGCGCACGTAACCGGTGGCCGGCTCAATCGCCACCAGCGCCGCTTGCAGCGGGGCGCCGGTGCGCTGCCGCTGGTCCAATTCGGCCAGGCGCTTGGCGACGGATTGTTCGGCGAAGCGCTGCACGTCCGAATCAAGCGTGGTGTAGACGCGCAAGCCGCCGGTGAGGGCCCTCTCGACACCGTACTTCTCGAACAGGAATTCGTGAACCATGCTGGCGAAATACGGGGCAGGCGAGACGCCGATCGGATCGACGACCGCGCGCGCCGTCACCGGCGCCAGCGTCGACGCCACTGGCGTAGCGATCGCGTTGCCGTACGTGGCCGCGTCGAGATGGCCGTGCTGGTGCATCTGCCGCAGCACCCAGTCGCGGCGATCGCGCACGTTGGCCGGCGTCTTGCGGATGCCGTAGCCCGACGGGCGGTTGATCAGGGCCGCCAGCGTGGCCGACTCAGCGGCGTCCAGCGCCGAGGCCGGCTTGGCGAAGTAGCCCAGCGCCGCCGCCTGCATGCCGTAGTAGCCCTCGCCGAGATACACGCTGTTCAAGTACGCCTGCAGGATCGCCCGCTTGCTGTATTTCGATTCGAGTCGATGCGCGAGCCACGCTTCGCGAGCCTTGCGGGCGTAGGTCCTTGATCGATCGAGGAACGCGCCGCGCACGAACTGCTGGGTGATGGTGCTGCCGCCCTGCACGATCCGTCCACGCCGGAGGTTGGCCAGCATCGAGCCGAGGATGCGGCGGAAGTCAACACCGTGATGGTCGTAGAAGCGGCGGTCCTCGGTGGTCAGCACGGCGGCCACCAGCGGGTCCGACATCTCTTCCAGCGTCACCGGGATGCGGTGCTCCTTGTAGAGCGCCGAAATCAGTCGATCCTTGGAGTCGTAGATCAGCGTCGATTGAGGCCCCGGGTCGAGCGCGAAACGCCCGGCCACGCTGTCGACATCCTGCTTGATTTGCCAAGCTGTATACAGGACAACGCCGGCGGCAATCGACAACGCGATGAGGAGAGTGCGAACTAACGCACGTGGTGTGAAAAGGCCCGACATAGCGTCCGTCCACTCAGGAGATAGCAATTGCAGTGCCGCCCCTGAGCGGAGGAACACGGGAAGCTGCTGCCTGATTAGGGCAATCCCGTATCGCGAATGTCGATTGAGCTTGGTGCGCGCTGCGCGCGCGCAATTAGTTCGCTGAACGGCAGACTATTTCGACTGAGGTGTAGACCACTCTCTGAAGAGCGCACCGGACGGACCAGCGTCGACGTGGTTGATATTCGCTATTTCTTGACCATCATCGTGAACGGGCCGGCCGCCTGCGGATTGCCCTCGGCAATCGCGGTCTGCAGTCCGGTCGCCGGACCGCGCCATTGAATGGATTCGGGCTGGACGAGCACGTGTGGTGAAGGCTGCTGCGCGGCAAGGAAAGTCACGAGGACGAGGGCAGTTTTCATGACCGCCATGGTAGCCTCCCCCCGCTACCAGCTTCTTGCTCTCGAACGTATGATCACGGACTTAACCACGAAGCACACGAAGAACACTGTTTGGCCCCTCTTGAACATCGCCGCTAATTATTCGTCTGTGGTGTAGATGGGCACCTTCCCACAGGACCTCAAACACGCGTCGCGTCAGCTCCTTCGCAAGCCGATCTTCACCGCCACCGCGGTGCTCACGCTCGCCATCGGCATGGGCGTGAACGCGGTGGCGTTCAGCGTGGTGAATGGGTTGCTGTTCAAGGGATCGGCCACCAGCGGCGCCGACGGTGTGTTCCGCATTGCCACCTCCCCACTGGACGACCAGGAGCGATATGCCTCGATCCCGGAATTCGAGCGGTTCAGCAATGCCGTGAAGGGCGCTGCAACCGTGGCGGCCGAAGGACGATCGACCATCGCATGGCATCACGACGGCAGCACCGAAACGGCCTGGGTGCTGTTCGTATCGTCGCAGTACTTTTCGATGGTTCGTCCACAGGTGCGCGCCGGACAGGTCCATGTGCAACGGCGCGGCGCCGACCTGCCGGTCGCGATGATCGGCGAGCGCTTCTGGCGCGACAAGCTCGATTCACGCTCGATCGCCGGCGTGACGCTGCGCCTCAACAACGTCGACGTCAGCGTGGCGGGCGTGATGGCGGAATCGTTCACCGGACCCGCCGGCATTTATTCTCCCGACATCTGGCTGCCGCTCGAAGACGTGGCGGCATTCTCGACCGCCGCCACCCTTCAGCGACGCGACACCAGGTGGCTGTTCGTGATGGCAACGCCGAACGAGGGCGTCAGTAACGCGCAGATCCAATCACACCTCGACACCGCCGTGGCCGAGATGGCGCGCGAGTGGCCCGACACGCATCGGGGCCACCCCGCCAGTTACTTTCGGACGGGCCAGGCGAACGGTGAGCGCCGCGCCGTGGCCACCGCGGGCGCGATTGGGATGGGCATCATCGGCCTCGTGCTGCTGCTCGCCTGCTTCAACGTCGCGAACCTGCTGCTCGCGCGCGCCGTGGAGCGCGAGCGCGACATGGGCATCCGCACCGCCCTCGGTGCCAACCCCTCCCGCCTGATGCGGCTAGTGGTCACCGAGGGGTTCCTCATCGCCGCGGTGTCGGGCTTCGTCGCGCTGATGCTCGCGTGGTGGACGCAATCGTTCATGAGCACGTTCACGATTCCCATCGAGCAACCGCAGCACATCGACCTCACGCCGGATCGAAATGTGGTGTTGTTCATTTCGATCCTGATCCTGATTGCGGGTGTGCTGCCGGGCCTGTGGCCGGCGCTCTCGGCGGCGCGCGTCAACGTGCTGCAGGTGCTCGGCTCACAGGGCGCCAATACGGTGGGCGCGAGGCCGGCGCCGCTGCGGCGGTGGCTGGTCGGCGCGCAAGTGACCGGCTCGACCATGTTCCTCGCGATCGCGGCGCTGTTCGTGCAGTCCTATTCGAACATCCTCGACGCCGACCTCGGCTTCGCCCGCGACCACATCGTCCTGGCGGAATTCCAACCGGCTCAGCACGGGTACGACATCGATGCATCGCAGCGCTATGTCGAGTCGGTGGCCGAGCGCGTGCGAGCGCTGCCCGGCGTGAACGAGGTGGCCTTCGCCGACCGCGCGCCGTTTTTCGTCGGCTACGACCGGATGACCGCGGTGTGGCCGGAGACCGGCTCGTGCGAAGACGGTAACTGCCCGAAGCAGCCGACCTACGCCGTCTCGCCGGGATATTTCCAGGCGATGGGCATTGTGCTGACCGAAGGGCGTGAGTTCGAGGCCGGCCGAAGTGCCGCCGAAGTCATCGTCAACGACGCGTTCGCTCGCGCGCAGTGGCCGGACCAGCCGGCGCTGGGCCAGGTGATGCGAATCGGCGACCGCGGCGAATCGGTCACGGTCGTCGGCGTGACCGGCAAGACGCGGACGCGCGGCATCGATCGTGAACGCCCCGCACTCTTCATTCCGATTGGACGCGGGCATTTCGAAGGCTCCCTGACGATGGTGGCGCGGACGGCGGGCGATCCCATCGCGCTGGTTCGACCGGTCGCGGAGGCGGCCAACGCGGTGGATCCGAACGTGGCGCTCCTCAGCGTCAAGACGATGGCACAGCGGATGGAGGTGCCGATGTGGCCGTTCCGCACTCTCAGCTTGACGTTCCTGATTTGCGGCGGCCTCGCCCTGGTGCTTGCCACCGTCGGCCTCGCGGGGATCGTGATTCACTCGGTGAGCCGGCGCATCCGGGAATTCGGTGTGCGGATGTCGGTGGGCGCCACGCCGCGCGACCTCATGCGCGACGTGCTCGGGAGCGGCATCCGAATGCTCGTGCCGGGCCTGATTGCCGGCCTGGTGTTCGCGGCCGCTGGCGCAAGGCTCGCGCAAGTGATCTTCGTGGGGGTGAACGTGCTGAACCCGGTGACCTACCTGGCGGTGGCGGTGTTGCAGACAGTGATCGTGGTGCTCGCCTGCATCGGTCCGGCGCTGCGCGCGTCGCGGGTCGATCCGTTGATGGCGCTGCGGTCGGAGTGACGGACGCTAACCAACGATGATCACGGACGTTAACCACGAAGGGACGAAGCACACGGCGCCACACTTTCAAAATACATCGTCGCTGCTAAGCATCACGATCACATTTGAAAGACGTCTCCGTGGGCTCGGTGTCCTTCGTGGTTGACGTCCGTGGCACGTGGCCAGCGTTTCAGCTGGGTGTATTCATCAGGAACGTCGCCATATGGTGGAAAAAGTCGCGCAGGAGCTTTGCGGCGTCAGGCGGTAACTCGGCCTGATCCAAGGCGCGATCCATCAGCTGCACCCACCGATCGCGCGCCGCCTGGTTGAGCTTGAACGGCATGTGCCGCATCCGCAGCCGCGGGTGGCCGCGCGCTTCCTCGTAGCGGCGCGGCCCGCCGAACCGGCCGACCAGGAAATCCCGTAACCGCTGCTCGGCGCCGGGCAAATCGTCGGCAGGATACATCGCGCCGAGGATGTCGTCGCCGGGCACTTGCGCGTAAAACGCCGCCACCAGGCGTTCGAACCCGTCCTCGCCGATGCGCGCGTAGATGTCCCCTTCCGAAAGCATGCTGTGTGCGCTCACGAATCCATCATTATAGAGGCATGACCGATGAAGATCCGAAGAGCGCGGTTGAACTGGCCATGGCGCGCTTCAAGAAGCAGGACAAAGACGAGGGCGTAATCGATCGCCAGCTGACCGACGATCAAAAACACGAAATCGCCGAGGTGCGGAGAGTCTACGCCGCCAAGCTCGCCCAGGAGGAAATCCTCTTCAAGGCGAAGATGCAGGGCCTGATGGACTCCGAGACGCGGCAGGATTACCACGACAACTATCGCCGTGATGTCGAACGGATCAATCACGAGCGGGATAAGAAGATCGAGAAGATCCGTGGGGCTTGAGGGCTTGAGGGCTTGAGGGCTTGAGGGCTTGAGGGCTTGAGGACGTGACGGCTTGGAGAGCTAACCAAACAGACTTTTCGCGACGAACCACACGTTGGCGGGCCGCTCGGCCAGCCGGCGCATATACCAGGGGAACCAGTACTCACCGTAGGCGATGAGGACGCGCACCAGCGCGCCGTCCTGCGCGAGCCGCAACTGCGCGGCCTTCTGGATGCCGTACAGCATGTGCAATTCATAGTGCGCCGGCTTCAGGCCGGTCGACTGCGCATGCGCGCGGATCGACGAGATCAGGTCGAGGTCGTGCGTGCCAAACACGGCACGCGATCCCGCCGCCCGCGCGCCCGCTGACAGCATCTGCTGCGCCAGCGCAAAGTAATTCGCATCCACGTCGCTTTTCTTCGGAAAGGCCACGGTCGCCGGCTCGTTGTAAGCGCCCTTCACGAGGCGCACGCCAATGCCGCGCGAGACAACGTCTTCGAGATCCTGCCGCGTCCGGAACAAGTAGGCCTGAAGGCAGACGCCCACCGCGGGGAACTCCTGCTTGAGACGCCGCGTCAAGTCGAGTGTCACGTCGACATACGAGGACTGTTCCATGTCGATCCACAGGTAATTGCCGGTGGCCTGGGTGCGGGCCGCGAGATCGCGAAGGTGGCCGAACGCCAGCTCGCGATCGATATCGAGCCCGAGCTGGGTAAGCTTGATCGACGGCTCGCACGACATGCCCAGCGCGCGAATGCGATCGATCACCTCGAGGTAGTGACGCGCCACGGCGTCGGCTTCCGCAAGGTCCGTGACGTTTTCGCCCAGCCGCGTGAAGACGGCGCCGATGCCCTCGTTGGCGGTCGCCTTGGTGGCCACCAGCATGTCGTCGAACGATTCGCCGGGCATGAACTTCGACACGGCGCGGCGAACAAACGGCAGCCTGCTACCGTTGGCGCGAAGCCATTGGTTGTCGGAGATCTTCAGCAGCACGGTGCGCGCGACGCTCACGGCCAGGATCCTAACTCAGACGGGGGTCGAACTTCTTGACGGGGTCGCACTTCTTGACGAGGCGGCGCTTCTCGACGGGGTTCGGCACGAGCAATGTCGATCGACCGATGGCCAATCGACCGATTGTTTTGTGATTGGCAATCCGGCGATTCGTGAATCACGAAATCGATTCGCGCATTGCCGATTGACAATCACACAACAGTCACTAAATCGGTCGATTGGCAATAGGCAATGTGCCCTAGGGTGGAGCCAGCGTGTGCAGCGGGCCGATGCGTGCCAGTTGCGGCCAGATCGCGTGCACCATCAATACGACCATCAGCGTGGCGAATCCGCCGCCGACCACCGACAGGGTGGCGCCGAAGAGCGCCGCCGTGGCGCCGCTCTCCAACGCGCCGAACTCGTTCGAGAAGCCGACGAAGACGTAGTTGATGGCGGCCACGCGGCCGCGCAGGTGATCCGGTGTGATCATCTGTTCGAGCGTCAGGCGGATCACGACGCTCACGTTGTCGAACACGCCGGAGAAACACAGGCAGACCAGCGACAGCGCAAACGACCGCGACCAGCCAAAGCCGATCATCGCCACGCCGAACCCGGCCACCACCCACAACAACGTCACGCCCGGACGCGGCCACGGCCGGATCCTCGTCGTGACCAGCGCCATGGTCATGGCGCCGATGCCGGGCGCCGCGCGCAGCCAGCCGAGGCCCGCGGGACCGACCTGCAGGATGTCTTTCGCGAAGATCGGCAATAGCGCCACCGCGCCGCCAAACAACACGGCGAACAGATCGAGCGTGATGGCGGCGAGAAACAGCGGGTGGGCGCGCACGAAGCGGAACCCTGCAAACAGGTCTTGCGCGGAGCGCTGGCTGGTGATGGCCGAGGGCGGGCGCACCGGCATGGTCCTCAGCATCACCACGAACACGGCCTGTCCCACGGCCGCCGCCGCGAAGGCGGCCGTGGCACCGCCGGTGGCGGCGATCAGCAAGCCACCGGCCGCCGGACCGATGATCGAGGCCAGCTGATAGGTCGAGGCGAGCCACGCGTTGGTGTTGGCGAACTCCGCCGGCGCGAGCAGCTGTGGAAGAATCGTGTTGACCGCCGGCGCCGAGAACGCGCGCGCGGTGCCGACCAGCGCCAGCAGCGCATAGATCACCCAGGTGGGTCCGTCCTGCGCCGACACCAACGCCAGGCCCGCGGCCGCGATGGTCAGCAGGCCGTGCGCGGCGATGCCGATGTTGCGGCGCGGAAACCGATCGGCGGCGTTGCCGGCCGCCACCATCAGGAACAGGATCGGCGCGAGCTCCACCGCCCCGACCAGTCCCAGCGCCCACGCCGTGCCGGTCCGCTCGTACAGCAACCAGCCGACGGCGACGTTGATCATCTGCCATCCGGACGCCGCGCCGAAGCGGCCGATGGCGAACGATCGGACAAAGGGATGGCGAAGTGCGGCGTAGGCGTCTGGAATTCACATATTGTAAGGGCACGCGTGCGCATCGGCATCCAGACCTGGGGCAGCGAAGGCGACATTCGCCCGTTCGTGGCGCTCGGCCACGCGTTGGCCTCGCGCGGTCACGAGGTCGAGATGCTCTACACCGAGGTCAGTGATCGTCGCTACGACGCGGTGGCGCGCGCGCTCGGCTTCACCGCGCAAGCCGTGGCCTCACCAATTCTTCAAGACGAGGCGCAGCTGCTCGAGATCGGGCTCAAGATCATCAACACCCGGGATCAACTGCGGCAGGGTCTCCTGATCGCGAAGCACATGCTCGAACCGGTGATTCCGCCGATGTATGAAGCCGGACTCGACCTTGCCAAGCGCAGTGATCTGCTGATTCACCATTTCATCCTGCACTCGGCGCGCGCCGCCGCGGACCTCACCGGCACACCGGCCATCACCGTCGCCTTCGCGCACATGCTCGTGCCGTCACGCGAGATCACGCCAATGGGCCTGCCGTGGCTCGGGACCTGGGGCAACGTGCTGGGATGGAAAATCGCCGGCACGGCCGTCAACTTGACGATGCTCAGAGATGCGAACCGGCTGCGGAAGAAGCTGGGATTACCACCGCTTCGCGACTTGATGGAAGACGGGTGGCCGTCGCATCGGCTGCACCTGATCGCGTCGAGTCCGGCGCTGCTCGATCGCCCCGCGGACTGGCCGGAGTGGAACCAGATGTGCGGGTTTCTCGAGCTCCCGCCGCACGAGCACGAGCCGGTGGCGCCCGAGGTCGAGGCGTTTCTGTTGCGCGGCCCGGCGCCGGTGTTCATGGGATTTGGCAGCTTGATGCCGATGGGCGGCAGCGATCACCTCACGGATGCGATCGGAGTGTTTACCGACGCCGCGCGACAGGCCGGACAACGCGCGATCATCCAGGCCGACGTCGACCGGCTGCCCACCGACGAGGTGTTGTTCGTGCGGCGGACGCCGCACGCGCAGGTGTTTCCGCGCTGCGCCGCGGTGGTGCATCACGCCGGCGCGGGGACCACGCACAGCACGCTACGCGCGGGCGTGCCATCGATCGCGGTGCCGCACGTGTCGGATCAATTTGCCTGGTCGGCGGAACTCAGACGGCTTGGGGTTGCCCCTGCCCCGCTGCGCCGCACGAAATGGAACGCGAACGCGCTGGCAGGGCGGATTCGAGAAGTGGTCGGCAACCCACGGATGAAGGCGGCGGCGCTCGCGATTCAGAAGCGCATGGCGTCCGACGATGGTCCGGCGGCCGCAGCGGCCATGATTGAACGGGCGATGCGGTAACGAATCACTTGATCTCAACCGCCCAGCCGACCCCGAGCTTCAATTGCGGCACAAAGCTGCCGCCACCCACGCGAAACTCCGTAAAGAAGCCGTTGGTGTGCTGGAAGCCGAATAAGTAGCTGCCGCCGGCATGCAGCTCGCGTGGTGCATCTTCGAATTGACCCGTGAACTTCGAGACCGTGATGGTTGGGCCGCCGCCCTGAATCAAGGACCAGGCCGACGTCCCCAGTGGAAACTTCACGATCAGATCGATATTGATCGTGCCGAGCCGGATGCCATCACCAAAGCCGCCGTCGATCCCTGGACGCAGCCGAAAACGGCCGCCGATGTCCGGCGATTCCCAGGCCACGCCGGCGTAGACCTGCGTCGGATCGATCGACGCGCCGCCGCTGAAGCTAATTGAGGACTGTGCGTCCGCGGGCGTGGCCACGATCGCGAGCAAAGTTGCCGAAAACACCGCCACGAGAACGCACCGGTGTCCACTGAATGAGACCATTCACACCTCTCAAGGTGGGCCATATCAAGTTCTGTGCCGGAGGTGAAATAGATCACACATTGACGATTTTCCGATCGACGATTTAGTGACTGTTTGGTGATTGCCGATCTGGTGATTTCGGGAATCAATCGTCAATTGACAATTGGCAATCGAGTGACTAAATCGGGCGATTCGCAATCACGAAACAGTCACTAAATTGTCGATCTACAATCGGCAATGCTTCGCTCCCGTACGTTTAGCTGGGAAGACGCCACTCCCCTTTCGCGACGAGCCGAAGGCCATTCCGGAGTTGAGATCCTTCAAATGGCAATCGAGGGGACACTCCCACCGCCGCCGATGGCGTTCCTGATGGACATCAGGTTGATCGAGGTCTCGAAAGGCAGGGCGGTGTTCCGCGGCAACCCGCAGGAGTTCCATTACAACACGCTCGGCAGCGTGCACGGCGGCTACGGTGCGACGCTGCTCGACTCGGCCATGGGGTGCGCGGTGCACAGCGTGCTGGACGCCGGCGACCTCTATACGACGCTCGAGTTCAAGATCAATTTCCTGCGCGCGTTGACGGTCGAGACCGGCGAGGTCCGCGGCACCGGCATCATCGTCCATGCCGGCCGCACCACCGCGATCGCGGAGGGGCGCATCGAAGATGTGGCCGGCAAGCTCTACGCCTTTGCCACCACGACGTGTCAGATCAAACGAGTTAAGAGTTAAGAGTGCAGAGTTAAGAACATGGCTCTGCCTCCTAACTCGTAACTCTGCACTCTGAACTACTTCTTCACGTATCTCTGCAGCTTCCTCGGTCCGACTTCGGCGCCGTAAATGACGCCGTCGCGATCCACGACCACACCCTCGGCGGCAAGCGTGCCCCGGGGTGGTTGGCCGCCATCGGCCATCTTCGCGACCACCTTGCCATCAACCATCTCGTAGGTCAGTCCCTGGTGTGACGGATCAGGAATGAAGGCGGTGACCTTGCCGTCGCGCGCGCTGCCGATGCGAATGCCGCGCTGCCACCGGTAGTGCGGTGGGCTGACGGAGCCGGACTCCGAGTCGGCGCCGTACAGCACGTCGTTGCGATCGATGTAGATGCCGCTCAACCGGCTGAACTGGTACCAGGTGTCCAGCGTCTTGTAAGTCTCGGGATCGAGAATCTGGATGCGGTTGTTCGAGCGATCGGCCACGAACAGACGCCCCTTCGAATCGAACGCCAGGCCGTGCGGCTGGTTGAACTCGCCCTCGAGCGCGGAGCCGAGCTTGCCGAACTCGCGCAGGAACTTGCCGTTCTTGTCGAAGCGGCTCAACCGCGCGTGCGTGCCGCCGTGCCCTTCGGCCACGAGGATGTCGCCGTTGGGATACGTGATCACGTCGTTCGGCTGATAGAGCGACGCCGGATCCTGCGACTGCCCCGGCGCGTTGCCACCGGGCTTGCCGAGCGTCAACAGCACCTTGCCCTGCGGACTGAACTTCACCACCTGGTGCCCGACCACTTTGGCTGGCATCGGCGGCAGCGGCGCGCCGGCGGCCATGCCAGGCCGGCGGCGGGGCAGGTTGTCCTGGCCGTCGGTGACCCAGATGTTGCCGTCGCGATCGACGTGGATGCCGTGCGGGAACACGAACATGCCCTGGCCGAAGCTGGTCACCATCTTGCCGTTCGGGTCGAACTTGAACACGGTGTTGAGCGGCGACATCGCGTTGGTCTTGACGTCGAAACACGAATTCGCCGCGCAGCGCTCGGCCACCCAGATGCTGCGGCCGTC
>CAZEMI010000271.1:0-30209 GCA_964513235.1 uncultured Acidobacterium sp. | reverse complement strand
AAATCAAATCCGGCATCGACGGGCTTGTTCAGCCAAGACACACGCGGAATCGGTCGAACCAGCGTGAATGAAATCTGCCGGAAGTTTACGTGAGGGTGCTCGGCGGGGACTAGCTCGATCACCTGCCCGAGCCGCAGGAAGTTGTCGCGGCGCGGTCGAACGTCCGCCGCTCGATGAACGCGATCAGGCCCGCTTTCATGAGCGCGCGCTTCTGCTCGATCAGGCCCTTCTCCAGCATGCCGCGCGGCGACACGACGTAGGGCACGCCCGCCGCATGCGCGGCGCGCGCCGCCGCCCACAGCGGCCAGAGATACATGGCATGCGTGTGGACGAGATCGAATTCGCCGACATGCGATCGCAACTGCCGCCGCATCGCGGGCGCCCAATACCCGCGCCTGAACCGCGGCGACTGAAAGTACCAGACCTTGACGCCGTCGATGTCCATCGGGGTTTCGTGCGCCACCGGGTGAATCGGCGTTGCCGTCGACGCTGGTGGTGAAGACGTGCACGTCATGGCCACGTTCGGCCAGCGACCGGCACCGGCCATGCGCCGATGCGATGGTGCGCCATACCTGACCGCGGGCAGGTACGACGCCACGACGTGGAGGAGTTTCACCTGGCGCTCTCAACCGCGCGAGCGGAGGTCGATTCGCCAAACAGTTCGCGAAGCGCCGCCACGCTCGCCGGAGATGCCAGGGACATTGCAAATACCGGATCGAGCGGAAGCCGGAATCGTGGATCCGAGTTGGTCAGCGCGAATGGCAGAACAAAGGCCGCGACGAAGGCTGTGGCAACGGGATCCATCACGCGCCGCAGTCGCAAGAAGGTCGCCGCGGAGGCCAGACACCACAGCACCGATGGCAGGAGCATCGCATACTGCACGGCGATTTCAGGGGCTGAACCCGCCAGCCGAAGATTGGGACGCCACAACAGGTTGTAGGTCTTGAATGCCGTTACCTGCATCGCCAGCAGGGGTGACTCGAGCGCAAACTTCCGCGTGCAGCTCACAAACTCACCTGGTGTCACCGATGCGACGGGTTGCGGCACACCACACCAGGCCAAACCATCGGGAAGCGACGGCTCGGCGTTGTAGTCCACCGCGATCGCCCGGTACGATGCCGGGTTGTTTCCAGCAAACAGGTTGTACGGACCGTTGCTCGGCCAAAACAGCGGCGTGCCGGCCACGACCCAGGACAGCGTGAGGTAGGTCAGCAGGGCCGCAACCGCGCTCATCATCACCGGCACCAGGGAGCGTCGAGCGGAGGCACGCGCATGGAGCGAGGCGGCAAACGCCACCACCGGCAGAAGCGTGATGGCGTTCGGCCGGATGAACGTGATCACCGCCACCAGCACACCGGCGCCCGCATAGAACGGCCACGGCGGCGACGTGGTACCAGCAATGAATCGTAGCAGCGCGAACAGGCCAGCCGTCGCCACGACCGTCAGGTTGTTGTCGTTCAATCGATAGAGGTTGACCAGCACGTACGGACTGAACAGGATCGACGCGCCAGCGGCGATCACGAACATCGAGTGCGGGTCCCGGCGAGCGGAATGCAGCCATATATAGATCATCGCGGCCAGTACGACGTAACCGGCGACATGCAAGATCTTCGCGGCCACATCGACGGAATCGGCCGGCACGAGTGAAATCAGCCAGGGATAACCGAGCGGTGTGAACGTCGAGCTGACCGAACCGGTGCGCAGCTCTTGCACGAGTTCTCGATAGACGGGGAACGTATCTTCGAGGGGACGGGCATAGCCGAGCACGACGGCCGTCGCGACGCCGGCCACCGCCATGACCGCGATCACGGCCGACCGACTCGTCGCCGCGACTGGCCACATGCTCATCCTGTGGCGATCGCGCGTTCGCGGGTGAGCCGGTTGGCTGCCCACCAGGCGACCAGCGCATAACTCATGATCACGAGATCCTGCATCGAGCGCATGCCGGAGATCAGGATCATGACCGCCAACCCGTAGACGATCGGATTGGTGCGGTACTCTTCGCGCTCGCGCAGCACGTTCGTCGTCCGCGCCAGCCGGCCGTGCAGCCAGCCGCCGAGAATGACGGTGATCCAGCCGAAGCTCAAATACCACTCGCCGATGATCGACGTCGACAGGCTGACGTCCCTCATCCCGACGATCGCTGGCAGGTCGAAGCCGGAATCGAGCGGCTTACCGGGCCAGAGGACGCGCGGCACCGGTCGCACGGCTGTGAACCACAGCTGCTGGAAGCCAACGTAGGGGTACTCGGCCGGAACGATCTGGATCACCTGCGCCAGACGCAGGAAGTTGTCGTCGACGTGGAGATAGTCGTATTCGCTCTGGCCGCCGCTGAAGCTGAACTCTTCGTAACCAACGGTACGAATATTCAACATGAATTGCATCACCGCCAGCAGGCCAACCACCGCCGCCGCGGCAATCGTCAGGCGCCGCACCTTGAGCGTTTGTTGCGCCTGAATCCACACCAGGATCGCGGCGCCGACGGTCACACCGATGATGCGCCGGCCGCCGCCCGACGACAGGAAGCCGAGCATGATGCCTGACAGCACGACCGAGAACCAGGTCTGCAGCGTAAAACCGCGCCGGGCGATCAAGAGTGCCGTGAGGCTTGGCAGCACGTAGCCGAAGTACTGCATCTGATCCAGGAATGCGCCCCAGCCGCCCAGCTGGCTGCGAGCCCATGGTGCCAGCCACCGGTTCTCACCGAGGTACGAAAACATCCGCGGGATGTCGAAATCCACGGCGTAGGCAAAGTTGAACATGCCGAGCAGGAAGCAGAGGGGGACCAGACGGCCGACGCGGTGCGTGTCCATCGGCCGCATCGCAATCTCCGCGAGCCACTTCGGCAGCGGCCAGGCCTTGCCGGCCGTGCCCACCCACATGGCGGCCGCCGAGACGCCGATCGCAATGAACGCCAGTCGAATCGCCCAATCTGGCGCCTGGCGCAAGTCGTAGGCGCCCTGGATGAGATCCAGCAGCAGCCAGAACACATAGCCCAACGCCACGAGGTTCTCGGCCAGCAGCAACCGGGGCGAGCGGCGAATGGCGTGCAGGAGGGGTACAAGCAGGATGCCGCCCGCCAGCACAAACGCCGGGACGGCCAGCGCGCCTTGCGAGCTGGGATCGCGAGGAAACAACGCCAGCGCAATCAGCAGCGCGATTGAGGTCGCTGCGAAACCGAGGCCGGCCTCGGAACGACTGTCGAAGTGGTCAGACATGTTGAGGCGTCAACCGCTGCAGCCACTGCTCGAAGGCGAGCACGGACCACTTCCGATACCACGTATCCATCTGGACTGCGGCCGGCGCATCGGGCCCGGGAATACTCCCTGCCCACTCGTGCCTGAACCAGTGTTCGACCGGCAAGATGAAGCCGCGCTTTGGAGCGCTCGTGATCCACTCAGGGATCTCTGGAACAGCCTGCAGCAGCAGTCCTTTGCCGGGTTGCAGCCGCTGATCGGCAGGCAGCCGAGAGAGCCGGTCGAATAGCACCGAATCAATGAACGGAACGCGGAGCTCCACGCCCGAGGCCATGCTCATCACGTCGCTGTCGCGCAGCAACTGGTTGCGCATGTAGAGCGTGAGCTCCAGCCGGCTGACACCGTCCTCCGCGGTTGGATCGCTGCCGGCCGGGGCCTGCGCCTCGTCGATCACGCCGTCCCCGCCAACGTAGTGGGCCGTCAATGTCCGCGCCTCGTCGCGGGTGTAGATGCCGCGAAACACCGCGTAGGCGTTTTCGAGGCTCACGGGCGACGACATCAAATCATTGAGACGGCGGAACCGCGAACCGCCAACTTCGCCGGCGGCACGTACCGCGGCCGCGCTCAACGGACCGCCCAGCCGTGCCAGTTGCCCGAGCCTCGCCAATCGCGGCACGTCGCGGAACGAGGGATAGCCGCCAAACAGTTCGTCGCCACCCAGTCCCGACAGCACGACCTTGGTGTCGTGCTGCCGCGCCAGGCGGCAGACGCTAAAGGTGTTAAACCCGTCGATGCTCGGTTGATCGGCAGACGCCAGGAACTCGTCGAAGAGCCCGCGCGCCGTCGTCCCATCAAGCGCCCACTCGTGATGGGTGGTCCCAAAGTGATCCGCGGTGCGGCGGGCATCTGGACCTTCGTCAAGCGGTGAACCCGGGAACGCGAGCGAGAACGTACGCAGCTCACCTTTGCGAAGCCGCCGCGCCAGCGCGACGATCGCGGTGGAGTCCTTGCCGCCGCTCAGGAACACGCCGACCGGCACGTCGCTGACGAAGTGATGCGTGACCGAATCGAGCAGCGCCTGCCGGGCGATGGCGGCGGGGTCGCCGACCTCCTGCGATTCGGGAAACTTCAATTCCCAGTACCGGCGAGTGGTCAGCCGGCCGTCCTGCCAAATCAGGTAATGGCCGGCCTCGAGAGCGCGGACCCCGTGAATTAGCGTCACGGGATCGGGTACCGAGCCGGATCGGAAATAGTGATAGGCGGCGGTTGCGTCGACGGTGGCCGGTACACCGGCCGCCAGCAACGCGCGCACTTCGGAGGCAAACGTCAGCACGCCGCGGGCGTCGTGGTAGTAGAGCGGCTTGATGCCGAAGCGATCGCGCGCCAGCAAGCACGTGCGTTCCTGCTCGTCCCAGATCGCGAAGGCGAACATACCGCGCAGCCGCTCCACGAACGCCGCGCCCTCCGCTTCGTACAGGCGCAGGATGACTTCGGTGTCGCTGTTCGAGCGAAACGTGACGCCCGCGGTGATCAAGGACGCGCGCAGCGCCGTAAAGTTGTAGATCTCGCCGTTGTAGGTGATGGTGAAACGTCCGTCGGTGACCGTCATGGGCTGATGGCCGGCGGGGGACGGATCGATGATGGCCAACCTGGCGTGCGCGAACGTGGCGTGGCGATGCGCCGAGTGCCAGGTACCGCGGTCGTCGGGACCGCGGTGCGCTATCGCCCGCTGCATGCCGGCCAGCGAACCCTGCACGTCAACACCGGGATCGCGCCGCACGAAGCCCGCAATGCCGCACATGGTTAGCCGTGCACCTCGACACCGTGCACCGCAGCGTGCACTCCCTGCAGGAACCGTCGTGCGCCGGCCGGGAGCGAGTGGTCACTCACGCTGGCGCGCGCCCGATCGCTCATCGTCCGCCATTGGTCCTCGGTCAGCGCGGCGGCGTCGCGCATCGCGCGGTACAGCGCGTCCTCATCAGCGGCCGGAATCAGCCAGCCGTTGTGACCGGTCCGCACGAGATCGAGTGCCGCACCGGTGCGATCGGTGGCGATGGTCGGCAGCGCCGAGGCCAGGCCTTCCGGCACCACGAGCGCCCACCCGTCGTGGCGCGATGGAACGCACAGCGCGTGCGCCGAGCTGTAGACATCCGGCAACTCGTCCCAATCCTTGAAGCCGAGCCACTCGACGCGATCGGTGCCGGCCAGCAATTGTCTGACGCGCGGCATGAGATCGCCTTCACCCATGATCGTCAACCGCACCCTCGGCGATTCGGCCGCCAGGCGCGTGAACGCGAGCGCCAGAAGGTCAACACCTTTGCGATGCGTCACCGCGCCGGAAAACAGGAACGTGAACTGATCCTGCGAGTAGACTGGTCGCGATCGTTGAAAGCGATCGATGTTGGAGTAGTACGGCAAATTGAGATAGGTTCGCGAGGAGCCGAATTCTTTTCGATAGGCGTCAACGGCCCAGGTGCCGATCCCCCAGATCGGCTGCCGGCCGCCGCGAAGCGCCGCGAGACGGCCCAGCCGGTTGAGGCGAGCGATCCACGCGTACCGATAACCCGGCCGCTCCCCCCAAAAACACCAGGGCCTGCCCGTCCGCTCGCGCACGCGAATGAGCTGGGCGGCGCGGCTGTCGTTGTAGAAGTTGAACACCACGAACTCTGCCTGTTCGACGTCGGTCGCCACGGACTGCGGTACGCCCGATTCGTCCAGATACGTGTGCGCGTGCGTGGCCGCCACGCCTTTCCAACTCCTGGTCGGATCGCGGCGGAACAGGTAGACCACCTTCAACCAGCCGGGGTGCTGGCGCTCGATTTCATTGAACAGCTCGACCTGGTAGGGCGACGGGAAGTGCGTAATGACGACGGTCATGCCTTGGTCGCCTGCACGTAGACACTGTCGGCCACGCGAACCAGCCAGGGCAGACGGCCGCTGAGCGCGGTCATGGCTTTCGACGCGCGCAACACCGCGCGGCGTGGCGCGGTCATCAAGTGCGCATCGGTTTGTTGCAGGCCAATACCGAAGTATCCATCAACTTCGAGCCGGCTGTGGCCAATCCGCTCGGTGAACAGCCGCGAGAGATCCCGGACGCGCCAGTAGCGCACCTCAAAGCCGTCGCCGTCGGTGAAGCCGCGGCGCGCCTGGTGATAGAGGCAGCGCAGTCCGTAGCGGGTCGGCATCTGCACGCGCGCATGACCGCCGGGCCGGAGGACGCGGCCCATCTCCGCCACGGCGCGGGTCGCATCGGCTCGCGAAAAATGTTGAATCACGCTGTACGAGAACACCGTGTCAAAAGCGCCGGCGGCGAACGGCAAATGCCTCGCGTCGCCGACGAGAAAGGTCGCCGCAAGATTCAACTGCTGCGCCACCCGTCGCGCCGCCATCACGGCACCGAGCGAGGGATCGATCCCGACGACCTGGTAGCCACGCCGTGAGGCGGCCAATGACCAGCGCCCCCAGCTGCACCCGACATCAAGGAGCGTGCGCCCGGTGCCGGGAGGGAGATCGATTTCGGGAATGGGATAAGACTCCAGACGGCCGATCAGATGCCGGTACATCAGGCCATTGGTGGCCGCAACGAGGTACGCAACTACCGGGTCCACGACCGGCCGTCGCGCCGCCAGCTCCAGGACGCCGTGTTTTTCCTCGTCGCTGATCTCAACAGATTCCAGATAGAGATCGGGCGCCCTGAGATCGGCACTATGGCCCGATGCCCGGGCGAGCGACGCGCCTGCCGCTTTGAAGGTCTGCGGCACATCCGCAATCAGCATCACCGGTACGCCATCCACGATCGGATACACGTGACCCGCGGCGCACCGCAACGCACCCTGGACGTCGCTCAAAGGGCCCTGGTCGCGAGGACACACGAGACGCTCGCGCAGCCAGGAATCGATGCCCGGTGCGCCGCTCATCGCCCTTCGAGCGCCGCCAGGCCATCGGCCAGCGTCGTCATGGTTGCGGCCGGAAACCGGCGCGCCTGCTGTGAATATCGAACGAGCAGGTCAGGCGACTCCATCACGCGCCGCAACGATGCGGCCAGCGCGTTCGAGGAGATCTCATCGAGCAGGATGCCGGTTTCGCCGTCACGGACCACCGGTCCGCAATGGGTCGAGGCAATGATCGGCAGGGCCCATGCCTGCGCTTCGATCTGGGCCATCCCATAGCCGTCGGAGTGCGATGGAAACACGAGAACGTCGCTGGATCGGTAGTACTCCATCACCGTGTCGCGATCGACTGGACCGACCCAGTGGATTCGCGGCTGGGCGCGGAAGCGATCGGGAACCGTGATCGCGGAATCGCCGACGAGACGCAACTCGATCGGCAACCCGTCGAGCTGTTCGATCGATTCCAGCAGCTCCGGCACGCCTTTCGTCACCGATGCCGTGCCGACAAACAGCGCGCGCAGCGGCCTCCCGGCGGAAAACACTTCAGGATAGACACGCGCCAACGCGGGAGCGCCCGGTGGTGGTTCGTACGGCAGCGGCAGGACGCGGATCTTTCGGTCCGGCACTCCGGCGCGCATCAGCCCGTCACGCGACCACGGTGAGTTCACGACGATCCACTCGGCCAGCTCGCATTCCTGCTGCCACTGGTCGAAGTATCGGGCCGGCGGCGAAGACGCCGTCGCTCGGTACTCGGGTCGAGCGCTCACCAGCCGCTCCTGGATCGCGTAGTGCTCCGGGCCGGGATCGATCTGCCCGAGGACGGCAGTCCATTGCCGCCGCTTCGCCTCTCGAAAAATTCTGGCGGCCGCGTAGCTGTGCGCAAACACGATTCTCCGCTCGCCGTTGCGTGAGGGCGGAAGCTGAGCGGCGGCGCGCGACTGGAACCACTGATTGCGGGCGATGAAGTAGTCCCAATCGCGGCGGCCCTGCGCGCGCCACAGCAGCTCGTGAGCGATTAACGATCGCGTGAGCGAGGTCACCGGCGCGCCGGCCAAATCGTCGTGATGGCGTTGGCCAAGCCTCCCAAGCGCCTTCAATGGACCCGGTGGTGCCCACGCATCGGTCACCAAGTGCGCCAGCCGGCCACTGCGATGCAGCGCGCGAGGAACCGCGTAGTGCTCGCGGGCACCGAGCTGGCAGCACACCCATTTCGTCACGCGCGGCTCGGGCGTGGATGCGGTTGGTCCGCCGATAGAACCCGCGGTTTGGCCGCCAGGCTCCGTGCCAGCCGGTAGGTATCCTTCGACACCGGCTCGCGCGGTTGCGAAGCAAACAGGCGAAGGCCCGCGGCCATCCCCGACAGCCGCGTCGCCAATCGTCCCGGCTGCAGGGTGAACAGCGCCAGGCGCATCATCACCGCCGGTAGGTGCCACAACAAGTACGGCATGGGCACGTTCTGCCACACGAACAGCACGCTGTTCCTGACGCCGAAATAGTCCATGCGGCGAAAGTCCCGCCGCGGCGATTCGAAATGATGAATGGGGTCGCCACGGCCCAGGCGCACGATGAAGCCGGCGTCGAGCATGCGCAGGCAATAATCGCCCTCCTCACCCTGGTGCTCGAGAGTCTCGCGATACCCGCCAACCCGAAGGAACACGTCGCGACGAAGCGCATGCGCGGTACCGATGAAGCGGTCGGTCGCATACAGCGCACCAGCGTCCGGCGCGCGTTGCTTCACATCGGGTTGACGATTGACGTCGATGTAGGGCATCGCGATGGCGCCGACCCGGTCATCGGTAAACTCCGCCAGTGCCTGCCGGACCACGTCCGGCGTCGAGAACGCCGCATCGTCGTCGATCGAGATCACGATCTTCCCGCGGGCTTCGCGCACGCCTTCGTTGCGGCGGACAATGTAGCCACGCGACTGGTCATGCCGGATCACCCGCGCGACCGGGAACTCGCGGCGCACCATCGCGGGGGTGCCGTCGCTCGAGCCGTCATCGATCACGAGAATCTCCGCCGGCACCGACTGGCTGACCACCGAGCGGAGAGCGTTCTGCAGCTCATCACAGCGGTTCTTCGTCGTAATCAGCACGGTCGCGTCACAGGACGAGGACTCAGGCACGCCGGCCCGGCTTTCTGCCCTCGAGCACGAACGATTCCATCTCGAGAAAACCCGGCGGCATCCGGTCGGTCTTGGCAAGGCCGGACAGCCCGTCGTGCGCGCTCTCGTTCAGGGCGCAACGCTGCGGCTGTTCGAATCCCGCCCGCGACATCAGGGTGCCAAGCGAGGCCGCGGTGTGAATGTATTGATGGCCCCAGGCCCGAACGAAGTGGTTGAAGACGGCGGTACCCTCGGAGCTCGGCGCGTGGATGCGGTATTCGTCGATCGAATACGCAATGTAGTCGCGCAACGCCGGCGGCACCGGTGTGCTGAGCAACGTGGTCAGGAACTCGAGGTCAGGCGTGACGATCCGAATAGTGCCGCCCGGCGCCATCACCCGAGAGCATTCCGAGAGCATTGCCTCCGCGTCGCGCAAGGCGATGTGCTCGATCATGTGCTCGGTGTAGATGAAGGCAAACACGTTGTCGGCAAACGGAAATGGCTTCGTCGCATCGAGGAAGATCTGCGTGCCGCGGGGGCACAGCTCGGTGTTGAGCCACCCGGCCAATTCGTTGTCGCCGCAGCCAATCTGCAATTTGCGGGGACTGCCGGTGGCCAGGTAGTTCGCCACGAGCCGCTGATTTCGTCGCGTCATCCCGCGAGTGATCCGGATCAACCGCGGTTGCGCCGCAATCCACGCCCGGCTGGCCGCCTCGTAGACGTTCAGCGCTTTCAACGCGGTCTTGAAGCGCGCCGTCACTTTCGAGCGACCCGTCGCGCCGCCAGGAGGGGGAACCCGACGAGAAACCGCCACCGGCCCAGGCTGAGGTGCCACCGGAACGTCGCCAGGTACAAGCGCCACGCGTCACGCTGACGACCTTGCTTCAGCGTCGTCAGCATGGCGGAGCGAAGATGGCGACTGAGAATCCGGCGTCGTGCCGGTGCCCGTTCTTCGCCGCCAGGGTAAGCACCGGCGCGCTCAGTTTCGAGCAAGTGTCGAGCGCCATGAAGGGTATGGTCAAAATTACCCATCGCACTGTCGGCGTGGGTGCGGTAGCCGAGCGTGCTCGGCGACACAATTTGTACGAAGCCGGGCGAGGTGCCCAATCGCATGGCGAGATCGGCGTCCTCGCCATTGATCCGATTGCTGGTAAATCCGCCGACGCTCTCGAACGCATCGCGTCGCACGACGAAGGCGGAGGCGCCCCACCACCGCCATTCGTCTTGCGACGCGTAATAATCGGGGAACTGGTTGACGCTCAGGGGCGATTTGCCCGCCGAACTCAGCTCGCTACGCGACGAAAAGTATGTTGGCGCCCCCAATAGCAACGTCGGTTGAAGCGCCGTTTGAATGGCACGCGCGTAGGTATCGAGCGTCCACGGGAACCACAGATCGTCGCTGTCGAGAAATGCGAGATAGGTGCCCCGCGCATGGCGTGCGCCGAGGTTGCGGGCAGCACCTGGACCTTGATTGGTCTGCTGATACGAGGACAGGCGGCCAGCGTACGATCGCAAGATAGTGGCCGTGCCATCGTGGGAGCCATCATCGACGACGATGACCTCAAAATCGTCACACTGCTGGTCCCACAATGACTCAAGCGCATCGACCAGCAGGCCGGCACGGTTGTAGGTCGCAATGACGACTGAGAACAGCGGGGCGTGTGGCGCGCTCATCCACGCGCCCACGACGCCAGCATTTCGGTGGCCCTGAAACCAAACCAGCGATACGCGCGCTGGTATCGCGGCGGCGCCGCGCGACCCGCCGGGACAAAACCCGGCATCGACTCACGAATGCGCCGGACGATGGCCGACGCTTCCGAGGGGCTCTCCTGCCAGGCCGACCGCGCGGCTTCGAAGCGCGCCATGTTGACGGCCCAGTGGCGTTCGGCCGTTAGCTCACCTGTCGATTTCAAGAAGGCTTCGAGACGGTCCTCGATCTCGAGCTTGAGCTTGCGGGTGCGGGCCTGGTCTTTCTTCCAGAGCGTGGTCTCGCTCCACTGGCGATACACCGCGCCGTTGCTGTCGTGATAGTAGAAGCGCTTGCCGGCCATCAACAGCCGCAGGTACAACTCGTGTTCCTGACACGCCGGTTGATCGTCCTTCCAGCCGCCGACCGCCTCGATCGCCTGCTTGCGCCACAACGGCGCGCCGGTCTGCGGCAGGTACCAACGCGCCAGGAGAATCCAGTGATCGTGTGGTTCAGGAATATTGAGCAGCTCGCGAGTGGTCTCTCCCGCAACGATGTGCTCGAGTGTGACGGGCCCAAACACCACGTCGGTGTCGGGGTGCGCGTCGAGACAGCGCGCCTGGGAGGCAATCTTGTCCGGAAGCAGATAGTCGTCTGCGTCGAGGTATTGAACCCACGCTCCCGTGGCTTGCCGCAGCAACTGGTTGCGCGTGGCGTTGGCGCCGGCGTTGGCGCCGGCTGCCCACTTCACGCGGCCATCGAACTCCCGGATGATCTCCAGGCTGCCATCCGTGGACCCGTCGTCTCTCACGATCACGTCGGTGTCGGGCCAGGTTTGCGCGAGGGCACTTTCGATCGCCTGGCGAATCCATTGCCGGGCGTTGAAACACGGGATGAGAATCGAGATGCGCATCACGCCGGCCGGCGCGGCGGGTCGAGCGGGTCGAAGCTCGAGGTCACGCGTTTGTCGGCGAACCGATCCGGATATTGCAGCCGCTCGACAATGTCCACGAGATGGACGCCGAACTGAGCCGACAGTACCGGGCGGCGGCCATTGGTGATTGCATCGGCCATCTCCGCCGGACCCAGCAGAAAATCAACGGGCTTGTCGGGCGAGGCAACCGCCGTGGTGGCAGGCTCGACCGCCTGCCACGGTATGGCGAAGAGTGCCGCGACACCCGCGTCCGTGAGCCGCGCCTGGAGCCAGCGGTAAAGAAACCTGGCGCGGTGTCGCAACAACCGTTCGAGCCGGCCCGGCGTCACAGATCTCCACATCACCGGGGCGCGATCGTCGCGCACGTTGCCGACCATCAGGGTGCCTTTGTCGCCGACGACGATGATCGACTTGTCGCGTGGCGCCGCCAGGCCGCAGGTGACCCGCGCGACGACGCCACCATCGAACTCGATGCAGCCGACCGTGAAGTCTGGCGCCATCACGTCGACCACAATGCCCTTGTCCGGCACCTGGACCGACGCAAATGAGGTCACGCGGCGCGCGGGGCCGAACATCGCGCACAGCCAGGTGATCACATACCCGGCGTGCTGATAGGTGCTGCCGACCTCGAACTCGTCTTTCGCCGGCCACGGCACACCCGCAGCATTGACCCACGTCCACGGCGCCTGATGAGGCGCGATCATGCCGTCGTCAAATGTCGCATAGACAACGCGGACGGTTCCGGCGGCGCCTTCGCGCACGGCGCGCCACAATGCCTGGGCTGCGCCGCTCAAGACGCTGCACGGTGCTGAGCCGAGCTGAAGCCGCTGTCGCTCGGCCAGGTCGGCGAGACATTGCGCCTCGCTCGTGGTCATCGCCAGCGGCTTTTCGCTGTAAACATGCTTGCCCGCTTCCAGGCACGCGCGATTCACGGCGAAATGACTTCGCGGATTGGTCAGGTTCACGACCAATTCAACTGAAGCATCGCCAAGCAGTGCCTCGAGCGACGGGTAGGCGCGCGTCGGGACCTTTCGCGTGAACGACTCCAACCGTTGCGCATCGCGATCGTAGGCACCGGCCAATTTCAGCGCGGGATGGTGCGCGAGCGTCGCGATGTACTGCTCGGCCACATAGCCACATCCGACAACGGCGATCTTCATGATGGCGCCGGCAACTGTCGCGCGTGATGGGCCTGGACTTTTCGAAGCGCGGCGGTAATGTCGTCGATATCGGAGGCGCCGGCGAGGAACACGTTGGCCGGCAGATAGACGATCTCTTCAGCCGCGCGATCCGAGACCGGCGTGGGCAGCACGCGAACGTACTCGGGACGCCGCTTCAACAGGTCCTGGATGGCGACCTGGGCCGACAGCGTCGAGGCGTAGCACCGGGTCAGTGGAATCCCCTCCGCGTTGACGTCGCGGATGAATCGATCGATCGGCAGGCCGTTGCACACGGCGGGTGCGTAGCGCATCACGAACATGTACATGCCATGACGCCTGACGCCGGGATGCACCTGCAATGGCTGTACGCAGCTGACGTCTTTGAGCTGATCGCGCAGGCGGGAGAAATTTGCCGCCCGCACGCGCTGCCGATCATCGAAATCGCCGAGCCGATCGAGCAGCAACGCCGCCTGGTACTCGGTAGCCCTGATATTCCAGCCGAGCGCCACGTGTTCCCAGCGCGCCTCCAATTCGCGGGAGCGCCCGGCGTTATGGATCGAAAACGCGCGATCGAAATAGGTGTCATCGTTGGTGGTCAGGACGCCGCCTTCGCCGCACGCGAGGTTCTTCGCCGATTGAAAGCTGAATGCGGCCGCGTCTCCCAACGACCCGGCCGGACCGCTCTCCCATTCGGCGCCGTGCGCCTGGGCCGCATCCTCGATGATCTTCAGCCCGTGCGCGCGCGCGATGGGCTGCAGCGCGGTCATGTCCGCAGGCTGGCCGAATTGGTGAACGGGCATGATCGCCCGCGTCTTGCCGGGAACGATTGCCGCTTCGACGCCGGCGGGATCGATGTTCAACGTCCCGGCATCGACATCGACAAACGCCACGCCGAACCGGCGATCCAACGCCGCCGTCGCGGTGGCGATGAACGACAGATTCGGGACGATGACTTCGCCGCCGTACGCCAGGCCATCATGATCGAACACGGCAGCCAGCGCGATGCGAAGCGCGTCGGTCCCGTGCGGCACCATCAGGCCATGGCGGCACCCGCAGCGCCGCGCCCATTCCGCGGCAAACTGTCTTTGACGGGTCTGCGGCAGGCCTTCCACACCGCTGAGAAAGATCCTGCGGAGCTCAGGGCCAACCGACGTCAGCCAACGCGCCACGGACGCGGGTTGCGAGCGCGGCCAGGGTCGATAACGAAGGTTGCGCACCGGCGTACCGCCGTTGCCGGCAAGGGGGCCGTCAAAGCGCGCCCGGCCTCGAGCGCGGCCGATCGTGTGGCGCGCGAGCATCCTGGCGGTGTCCTTGAGCAGCGGCATGGTCAGAAATTTCGGAACGGTGCATTCCACGGGCGCTCGACGGCCCCGACTCGCCGGAATGCGATCAGCTGCGTGCGGCCGAGCAGGCGGGCAAGCCGGTAACGCATCGGCCGGCCGTCGTCGGGCCTGAAGCGCCGCAAGTCGAGCTCCGCCAGCCCATCGCCGCCGTTGGCGCGCAGGAACGCGATCACCTTGCCGACGTGCGGGTCGGTGCAGTCGTCAAAGGCGACGACGCCGCCGTCGACGAGGAGACGGGTGACGAAATACGCGTCGACCAGAACGTCTTCGACGAGGTGGGATCCATCGACATAGGCGAGCCCAACGCGCAGGTTCGTCCCGACAAGCGCCGGAAGTGCAATGGCCGACGGCGCTTGCCGCACATCAACAAAGCCGGAGAGGCCCGCGCGTAGCAGTCCGTCCAGGGCGGTGCTGTCCCAAAAGGAATCTTGAAACGGGTCGATGGCGATGTGCTGTTGCGCGGCCGCGCGGCCAAGGTCGCGATGACCTGAGGCGAAGACCAGCGCCGAGCCACCCAGCGACAACCCGACCTCGAGCGTTCGCTCCGGCCGCAGCTCCATCATCAGCTGTCGCAGGGTCAGCAGGTTGTTGAGACTCGACACCGCGCCGGTCTGGAACGTCTTCCCGGAGCGCCCCTGCACGGTCGACCGCGTCATCAGGTGCGCAAGCTCGTGACAGAAGTCGAGCGATCGTGGATCGTGCACGGTCACGAACGAGCCCGCATGGATACAAAGAGGCCGAATTCCGCGGGCCGTCGAGTGACCAAGCCCGCCAGGCCCGCGGTTCGAGCCGCCCTGGCCAGGACGCGCGCGACCACATCGCGCACGCCGCCGGCGGGCTGCTGCCACACGAGAGCCCGCGCCGACATCGGCTTGGGTGCGGGCGACTGCCACGGCACGCCAACAAGTTCGCGAGCGGCCTGGGCAAGAGAGTCGTCCGCGTTGAGCCGCTCGATGGTTTCGTCAACATCGGCCACGGTGGAGAACTGCCGTCGCCAGAATCCTGGCGGAAACAGCGTCACCAGATCGGGCGGCGGCGCCGAATGCATCCACAACTGACCGCGGAGCCTGAGCGCATCCAGGTTCGGCGCGTTGAACAGTAATGTGCCGCCCGGCGTCAGCCGCGCCAGCAAGGACCTGGTCATGGCCATCGGGTCGGCGACGCAGCCGATCAGGCCGACGTGGTAGATGATGTCGAAGGGACCGCCGGCATAGGCATCCGGCGCGTCGTGTGTCAAAAAATAATCACCGAACGCCGCGCGCGCCGACTGGACCGCTGTCGCGGAAACGTCGACGCCACGAATCGGCCGGCCCGTCAGGATGAAGTATGCGGCGAGGTAGCCGCGCGAACTGCCGACTTCGAGAATGCGCGCGTGCCTGGGCGCGCGAGACACCTGCTCAATGATGAACCGATACTTCGGCCATCGCTCGAGCTCACGCTTCAGACCGTCAGCATTGCCCGCGGCAAACAACGACTCGCACCGCGCCGCCAATTCGCTGTACTCGTCGTAATACGACAGCGTGCGACCCTGATGAAACCGGTCGTGAACCGTCGCGTCGTGCGCGGTAGAGCGGCACCCGCACGCATCGCAATCGATCACGGGCAGGCGAAAGTCTTTGAGGTACTCGACGGCGCCGACCGTGTGCACGGCTGCGGATCCGCAGATGCGGCAGGCGCCGCTCATCCCGCCTTCACGAACAGATGATTGGCCGCCTGTTCCCCGGACATGCCCTGCGCCGCCCCCTGTGAGGCGAGCGTGAGTCCGCAGTCGCGCATCAACTGCAGGGACGCGGCACGCTCGGACTCGTGAGTCAGGCTGATCTCGACCATCGCGGAACGCAGCCGCGCGTCCGAGAGCGTGACGCGCGCGCCCTGCAAAATCGGCAATTCGAGCCCATCGACGTCGAGCTTGACGTGCGTCGGACACACGGCGCCGAATTTCGCGATGAAGTCATCGATGGTGACACCGATCATGCCGTGCCAGAGCGGGTGCGGCTGGGTTGAGTACCGCGAGGCCTCGCCAACGTGTCCAAACTGGCTCATCGCGGTGCCGAGCTCCGCCGAATCGAGATTGAGCGCGCCGAGGCCGGTCGCTCCCGACAGAGCGACGCAGTAAGCGGTGACGCGATCGCTGAGGCGGTTCAATTGAATGTTGCGGGTCAGGACGAAGAAGTTCGGCGCCGACGGCTCGAAGGCGAGGACGCCGCAGCGCGCCCGCGCCGCCGCATACAGCGAGAAGGCACCGACGTTGGCGCCGACATCCCAGAGCACGTCGCGATCGGTCAATCCGTCGAGCCAGGCAATGGTGTCGGGCTCCTTGGTCAACACCGCGGCCGCGCGGCTGCGCAGCAGCGGCGTGGGCGCATAGAACGCCAGCTCGCCGCCCGCGATCGGCGCGCGTGCGATGGCGGCCAGCGACAGGTGTTCCAGGGCCTCGGCCCGCGTCTCGGCGTCGAGCGCCTGCAACGGCAGCAAGGCCAGCCTCCGAGCCGCGCGGCGAAGCAGGCCCGTCATCGCCAGAACACCGACGCCCCACCACGATACGCGTGCGGAATCTCGCTGGTCGTGGGGATGTGAAACTCGGACCGCACTGACGCCGTCGCCGGTCTCAGCGACGGCAGCCATTTCAGCGACCGTTTCAGCGATCCCAGTGTCGAGATCAGTGGGAAACCGTGCCGGCTGCCGGCCGTCGACATGGAGTCCTTGTGATTGATCACCACGTTGGCCGCGAACGGCAGCGGGGCGAGCGGCTGCCCGCGCGCCGCCATGAACCCGCGGTAATGGCCGAGACCCACCGCCGCGAGTTCGCACACTTCACGGCGATGTCGCGACAGGTACTCGAGGTAGCGATCTTCGCCACCGTCCCGGACCAAATCCACCCAGGGGCCGCTGAACGGCGGCGTGCCGAACGTGAGCAGGTCGCGACGCACGATCACGCACGGTCCCGCGGCGCCGCCACCGATTCTTTGCAGCCGCATCAGCCGCCCGCCATAGGTGTAAAACCGCTGCGAGGTCGTGCACCACCCGTTGCCGCCGGGATTGGCTTCGACGAATGCGCCAATACGATCGCTGACGAGATCGTCGGCGTCGTTGAAGGCAATGTAGTCCGCCTCCCCGCGCGCCACGACCCATCGGGCCGCGGCCGACAGTTTCAGAACCTTGTCCGAGACCATGTCATCGAAATCACGAGCCGGGATCCGGGCCTCGATCGGCAGGAAGTGAACCCGCGGATCGTTTCGCAGCGGCGAGTCCGGAATATCGTGGCAGCCGACCACAACCTGCGCGTCGCCGCGCGTCTGCGAGAGCATCGAGTGCACGACCCGCTCCAGCAGCCAGGTATGGTACGCCCAGTCACTGGCGAGCGCCCTGGCCCGGAACGACGTGCAAAACGCAATCATGCGGGCGTCACCGCGGTCGCCGGCATACAGTATTCGGCAACGCGATGCCGCCACGCCTGCGAACTATCGGCAAACAACTCCTGCCGTCCGGCGTGCTGAGGGGCGTGCAGGCGGCCCGTTGGCGCCTGCGGCGGTTGGGGCACCGCGCGCGCTGGATCGCATCGGGTCATCGCGGCGCCGGCATTGGCATCGGTCATTTCGACGGTTGCCGCATCGCCTATCGACTGCACTCGGTCGACACCGAGGTGCTGGGACACAGTTTTGATCACGACATCTTCTTTGCGGCCATCCCCGACTACGTCCTTCCTGACGACGGCATTGTGCTCGACGTCGGCGCGCACATCGGGACGTTTAGCGTGCTCGCCGCCGCGCGCGTGCCGCGCGGACGCGTCTACGCCATCGAGGCCAGTCGCGAGACCTTCGGCCTGCTGCGCGTCAACGTCGGCTTGAACAACCGCACCAACGTGTTTGCCGAGCACCTGGCGCTGGCGAGCGTCGACGGCGAAGTTGCGCTCTATCACGATCCCGAGGGCAACTACGGCCACACGATTACCAAACCGCTGTCTCCCTCGTCGGAGGTGGTGCGCGGCCAAACCCTCGCCACCTTCATGCACGAGCGAGGCGTCGCTTCGGTGGCACTGGCCAAGTTCAACTGCGAAGGCGCTGAATTCCGGATCCTGTTGTCGGCCACTCGCGAGACAGTCCGCCGCATCCACAAACTGATCGTGCTCTATCACTGCGATCTGGTGCAGGAACCCGTCAGCGCGCTCGTCGACTCCCTGGCGTCGGCCGGCTTCGCCACCGAGGTGCGCCAGACGTCTTCCGATCGCGGATGGCTGATCGCGACGCGGATCGATCATTAGCCGAGCAGCTCGAAGCTGTGCTCGGCGAGGAACGTGCCGTCGCGCGGGCCCGGCAGTTGCCCGCTGCCGTAGAAATCGCCCGGCTCCACCTCGAACACGCCTGCGGGCAGCAGCCAGTCGGCAATCTCGCCGCTCACGGACGCGAAGAGGTAGTACTTGTAGGTGCCGGGCATCAGGGCGATTCGCGGCAGGCTGACGCGAACGCGAAACTCGCCGGTCGGCACCACGCTGAAGTCGCCGCCCGCGTAGGTGGTTGACCAGGTCGCCACTCGCTGGCCGAGGGCATTCTCGATCCCGACCGATACGTGCACCGACCGCAGCGTCTTGCCGGTCGCATTGCGCAAGCGCAACTCAACGCTTGCCGCGCTGCCGCACGTCAGGGCGCGGGTTTCCACCGCGCCGGCGTCGAGCAGGCGCGCCTCGACGAAGCGCAGCGTGCCGTCGCCACGTCGATCGGGCCGATCGGCATATGAATGCGAACTGTCGGCCCTGACGGTCGACGAGTACGCGGTGATGACATCGCGAATCGGGCCCATCGCGGTCACGCTGCCGCGGTCCAGCAACAAGCCGGAGCGGCACAGGTTCTCCACCGTCGCCAACTGGTGGCTCACGAACAACACCGTGCGGCCGCTGCCGGCGACCTCGCCCATCTTGCCCAGGCACTTCTGCTGGAACTCGGCATCGCCGACGGCCAGCACCTCGTCCACGATCAGGATTTCGGGTTCGAGGTGAGCGGCCACCGCAAACGCCAGCCGCACATACATGCCGCTCGAATAGCGTTTGACCGGCGTGTCCAGGAAGCGCTCGGTTCCCGCAAACGCGACGATCTCATCGAATTTCCGCGCGATCTCGGCGCGCGGCATCCCCAGGATCGAGCCGTTCAGAAAAATGTTGTCCCGCCCGGTCAACTCGGGATGAAAGCCGGTGCCGACTTCGAGCAGGCTCGCGGCGCCGCCGTGCATGGTGACGCGTCCTTCAGTCGGCTCGGTGATCCGGCTCAGGATTTTGAGCAGCGTGCTTTTCCCGGCGCCGTTGCGGCCGATGATGCCCAGGACCTCACCCTGGCGCACCTCGAACGAGACGTCCTTGAGCGCCCAGAACTCCTCGACATCGTCAGGTGAAGCGGCGGACGACAGCCAGCCAAGCGGCCTCCGCACCGCCTCCGCGATGACGTCGCGCAGCGCCACGTACGTCTGGCGCGCGTGCTGGTGGTGGAGGCGGTAGCGCTTGCCGAGCCGCTCGACCGCAATCATTGGCTGACTCACGATGCGATCAGATCACGTCGGCGAAGCGCCGTTCCATCCGCCGGAAGTACCACACCCCGAACGCCAGAGCGATGGCCGTGATCAGGACGGAAAGACCGAGCGCCCGAGGGTCGAGCGCGGTTCGCCCGCCCAGGATTGACCAGCGAAACCCGTCGATGATCCCAACCAGCGGGTTGAGGGAGTACACGAACCGCCACCGTTCGGGAACGTTCACCGATGAAAACGCGATCGGCGAGACGAACAATCCCACCTGAATGATGAACGGCACGACATATCGGAAGTCGCGATACTCGACGTTGAGCGCCGCCAGGAACAGGCCGAGTCCGGTCGACAGGGCGACCGTCGCCAGGATGAAGAGCGGCAAGACGGCCAGCGTCCATCCGGGAGCAAAACCCTGCCAGGCCATGACCACCGCGAGAAGACCCAGGGTGATCGCGAAATCCACCAGCGCCGTCGCGACTGTCGCGCTTGGAATGATCAGTCTCGGGAAATAGACCTTCGACAGCAGGTTGGTGTTGTTAATCAGGCTGGCGGAGGATTCCGACAGGGCGTTGGCGAACAGCTGCCACGGCAGCACCGCCGCGAGCACGAGCAGCACGTCGGGGACCTGGCCGCGGTCGATGCCCATCAGCCGGCGAAACAGAACGAACACGAGCATGGTGAGGGCCGGCCGGATGAGCGCCCATGCGACGCCAATCACGGTCTGCTTGTAGCGCACGGCGAGATCACGCCACGCCAGGAAGTACAGCAGCTCGCGATAGCACCACAGATCGCGCCAGTAGTGCGCGGCGGCGCGGCCCGGTTCGATAACGATTTTCAAGATTGTGAAACGGTGGGTGCTGGGCCGCCGACCAAGTCCTGAGCGAACAATCGGCGGCCACCGGGCGCCGATTGGGCGGCGAAGAATGTCGGGACTTAGATCAGGCGCTGGCGGACGCGAATGGTGTCGTTGGGCTGCACGAGATCGGACATATCCGCGCCGATCTCGACTTCCTTGTCGCCCACCTTGCGGATGATCTTGATGCCGCGCGTCGAGCCACGCTCGCTGATGCCGCCCGCTTCGGCGATGGCCTGGCGCACCGTCATGCCCGTCCGCAGCACGAACGAGCCGGGCTGCTTGACGTAGCCACTGACGTAATAACGCTCCGCCGGCGGCACGATGATGGTGTCGTTGTCCTGCAGCAGGATGTTCGCGGTCAGCCGCCCTTCGCGCAGATCCTCGAGACTCACGCGCATGATTTCCGCGGATCCCGTGTCACCCGGAAGCGCCGGCGCCGACAACGCGGCGGCAATCCCGTCCTTGTAGCGCTGCACGATGATGGTGTTGCTCGCCGTGGGCGTGGTGGATCCGGCATGCGCGATCACCTCGAGCAGCGTCTGTGGACCCTGAATGCTGTAGCGCCCCGGATTGCGCACCTCGCCGATCACGTAGATCGATCGCGACCGGTAGGTGGCGATCTCGACCGAGACCTCCGCGCGGCGGATGTAGTCGGGCGCCAGCAGCTTGGTGACGTGCTCCTCGATCTCGCGGGTGGTCTTTCCGGCGACCTGAATGCGGCCGATCATCGGGAACGTGATGCTGCCGTCCGAATCTACCGTGTAGGTGTTGCTCAGGTTGTCTTCGCCGAACACCTTGATGCCCAGCACATCCGTGGGCCCAATCTGATAAATGGCGTTGAATGACGGCGGCGCCTGCGGGACGGGCGCCGGCTTGGCCGGATCAGGCGCCTGCGCGGGCGCGGCCACCTGGCCGGCGAGAAGGACAGCGAGCGAGAGCAGTGTGTATAGCATGATCAGAACGCGAACTGCCACGACAGGAACACGCGACGACGCTCGTAATTTCGTTCGGCCAATGCGGGGGAACGCCGTCTCGCATACTCGTAATTCACGGCGATGCGAGTCCGATTACGAAGATTATAGCCGAGGCTTCCGGCCGCCGTATTGTAGGTGTCGGTATGGGCGGGGAGTCTTGGCCGCGCGTCGTAATCGAACGCCGCGTGCGTGCCAAGCACCTGCGCATCGACGGCGCCAACCAGCCGGTGCGTGTAGGCCACCGTGGCCGATTGCTCGAGATAGTACGCGTCTTCGCTGTCGAATGAATACTCCACCCCTCTTGTCAGGGCGAAGCTGAGGCGGGCGACTTCGAGAAACGAATACGTGAGCGAGGCCCTGCCGACGAAACCTTTGAAGGAACTCACCTCGGGATCCACGAAGCTCATGTCGCGATACCCGGCCACCACGACGCCGCTGACAATGGCGTCGGGTGCAATCCTGAAGGTGGCCGTGCCGGACCAGCTTTGGGTATTGCGAATCGGCTCGAACGTGAAGACGTCTTCGCGGTACGCCGCCGCCAGCTGCATCGACAGCAGCGGCGTAATGTCCGTCTTCATGCCGCCTTCGTAGCTGGACCCGTCGCGCGTCATCGACTCGCCAAGATTGACGCCGGCCTCGAGGGCGTCCTCGTACACGATGCTGGCCTGGTAGGTGGACGCATACACCAGGGAGTTGGGTGACAGGTCGAATGCCAGGCCGCCCGACAGCTCTTCCTCCTGCCGATCGGCGCGCGTATCGATTTCACCATTCGGACGCGTCCGCGTTTCAATCTGACCCACGCCGACAAACGGCCGGATTCGGCTCAACAGAAAGTCAGCGCGGGCGCGCACGTTGTGGCCAACCGAACGCTCGCTGTCGTAGGTCTTGTAATACGTGAGCTCCGAGCCCGCATACGCCGACAGGCGCAGGAAGCGGAGCCGGGTGAACGCCGAGACATCGGGCTGCACCGACGCCACCCAGTCCGACTTCGGCGCTTGCGCCTCGGGCTCATCGAACACGTTCGAATCCCAGCCAATTTCGCGAACGGTCATGCCCGGCGCGAATCGCACGCGGCCGATGGTGAGCACCCCGATCGTCGGCTCCACGTCCGGGAGTGAGCCGGTAAGCGGACCGCTGCCGACGGCGGATTGCGCTGCCGCACTCTCGGGCTGCAGAAGTCCCATACAGATTAGGACGACCCAGGTGATTGAACGGACTGATCTGCCAGTTGTCATTTCACAGCTCCACGACCAGCGGCCGGCGGCGGTGCCACGCCGGCGACGCGAACGAACGTGCCGTCGCCATCGGGATCCGCTTCCACGACGCTGCTGCCCTTCGCGTCGTAGACCACGCGCCGATCCGGACGGCCCTTCATGAATGACGTGTCGAACGAGGCCTCGCGCAGCGACCCGCCCTCGTAGCGCTCCCATTTGTCGATCCGCCCGTCGCCATTGGTGTCTTCTTCGGCGCGCACCAGCTGATCGCCGCGAAAGTACTCGTGCCGATCCGCCAGCCGATCGCGCAGCCGCGCCGTGGACACGTGCACCTCGCCCGACGCGGTGGGCGACGGCCGCGTCCAGGTGTCTTCCACGCCATCACCGCGGCTCGAGGTGCCCACGAGGATCAACGCCGCTTGCGCGTCGAAGTACTCCCACCGATCGATCCGCCCGTCGGCGTCGAGATCCGATTCGCCGCGCAACGGACGGTTGCCGTCGAGATACGTCCACTGATCGATGCGCCCATCGCCGTTCTGGTCCGCGCTCAATTGCAACAGCCGGCCGCTGAAGTCGTCATAGCTGGGCACCGCGCGGCGCGAGCCGTCCTGCTCGCACGCCACCGTGACCGCGATCACCCCGAAAAGCGCGGCCAGTCTGCTGCCGGCGCTAGCCACAGCTTCGCCCTCTCGATTACAGGACAAAATCGTAATCGGATCTCCTTTTGGATGACTTAATATGACTTTATATGTCGTATTAGGATGTCACCCGATTCTGAACGAATGCACAGGAGGTGTCAAATTGGCGAAATCAGCCAAACCCTGTGCCTGCGAGCGTCTTATCGGTCCGAATTGGGAAGCTGGTTAACTGATTGATGGCGGGGGTGATGCGGGGCGGGCGCCCGGTCTCAAGCGGCGGGTGGCGGGGCGGGCGGCTGGAGCGACGAATTCTGTGATTCGGGCCGCACGAGGAAGCTACGAACGATGAATGAAGCGCCGAGGATGACAATGGCGCCGCCAATGCCGATGCCAACGTCCGGCGCTCCCGCCGCCACGCTGATGATCGTCATCAACGACAGACCAAGGCCCACCACGATGATCCCGACCGACAGGGCCCGGCTCGACGCGCCTGACCCGCGGCGAAGGGTCGGATCCGGAAGAGGAATCTGACCGCGCTCGATCATCGCCATCCGCTCGCGGTGGTGCCGCTCGAGCACTTCCGAGCGCTGGCGCATGGCGAGAAAGATCACGAACACGCCGCAAAACATTCCGATCGCGAACAACAAGGCGAACAGCGATTCTTCCATAGGCCTCCACGACTGCAACTAGGGAGATTAGACTACCCCCCACGTCGGATTGTTTCATCGGGTGGAGCGAAACAAAATCCTTGAGCCACCGCTCTAATCATCACGAACGCGAATGAGGGCGACCCCCGAATCCGGGGCCCCCGCCACGCGTAGTTTGCGTGGTGGGGTGGCTGAGCACGAGCTGGTGGGGCGGTGCCGGCAGGGCGACGACACCGCATTTCGCGAGCTGGTGGACCAGTACAAGGGCCTGGTCTTCGCGCTCATCGCGCGCAGCATCCCGAACCGGGGGCGCGCCGAAGAGCTGGCGCAGGACGTGTTCCTGAAGGTGCACAAGGGCCTGCCCTATTTCCGCGGCGACGCCAAGCTCTCGACGTGGATCTATCGCATCGTCGTCAACGCGTTGTCGCAGGAGCGGCCGGAGCTGGCGACGGTGTCGCTGGACGATGTTCCGGACGGTGAGGATCGCGAGCGCCGCCAACCCGGGGCCGACGATCGCGCCTTCGGTGACGTGGTGTTGAGAGACCGCCTGCAGAAGGCGATTGAGCGGCTGCCGATCCAGTATCAAGTGCTGATCAACGGCCACTACATGAAGGGGATGCGTTACGAGGAATTAGCCGCGGCGTTGGACCTGCCGATGGGCACGGTGAAGACCCATCTCCACCGCGCCAAGCGGCGGTTGCGCCACCTGCTCGAAACGGAGTATCGCTGACGTGCGTTGCGACGAGCTCGAACCGTTGATGGAAGCGATGGCCGACGGGACGTTTGAACCGGCCCCGGAGGATCGCGCGCACCTGTCGTCGTGTGCGGCGTGTGCGGCGCGGCTCGCGCAGGCGCAAGGCATCGAACAGTGGCTGACCTCGCGCGACGCACCGCAGCCGCCGGCGTCGTTCACGGCCTCGGTGATGGCCCGCATCGGCCGGGAAAAGTGGAAGACCGAGCGCGTGGTCGACATCGGCTTCAACCTCGCCATTGCCGCCGGCGTCCTCGTGATTCTCGCCGGCGGCGCAGGGCTCGCCTGGTCGCTCGGGTTCTTCGCGATCGAGATCGATGTCGTGGCCCTGCTCGACGCCGCCACCGCACAAGTCGAGGGCCGCGTGATCAATCAGCTGCAAACGCTGGCGATCGCGGCAGTGGTGCTGACGATGGCGCTGGTGTTGTGGTGGTGGGCCGAAGCGGCCACCGATTGAAGGGGCCACAGATTAAACACAGATTAGGCACAGATTAGGCATTAGCATTTCAATTGGTGCCTAATCGGTGTAAATCTGTGGCTAGAGTTTGGCGCTATTCGCCAGTCCGACAAAAGCTTCAAATCAATAGATTTCGTGTCGCCAAGATTTCCTTCGCCGGTCTTCGATCTCCGTTGCAGCTAATTCGGCGCGGTGCATCGAGGTAATTAACGCGATAACGAAGCTTACGGTACAAAGCTTCGACGCGAGGTGTGGCCTGATTTACCAACACCACCGGCCCTTGATGCTTTGCGAGCACCTCGGCGGTTCGTGTCTGATCGTCCCAGGAAAACCCACCTTGCGAGTAGGTCGTGAACTCGACGTCGTAGGGGGGATCCGCATAGACAAAGTCATCGGCCTTGAACGATAGGTTTGCGAAATCACCGACGCTGAACTCCCACTGTTCAAACGCTTCGCGGTAATCTGCGAACGACTTGGGGTAATTAATGGTTCTATAACTACCAAAGGGTACATTGAATTCGCCACGGCTATTGAATCGACACAGGCCGTTGTACCCGGTTCGATTCAAGTAATAAAACAACGACGCCGCTTCTTGCGTGTGGCCTCTTCCTTCGCGCAGTAACGTGTTGAATCGTTCTCGGTGCTCGTAGAACAGCGGCTCATCGTTACGCGTCTCGATGGTGATCCGAAGTCCCTTCTTGAGCCAACGATAGAAGTTGACCAAGTGAGGATTCGCATCGTTCAAGATTGCCCGCTCCGGCTGCAACCCTAGAGCGACCGCGAGGCCGCCGCAAAAGGGTTCGACCAGCCGCCGCTGCGAATGCGCTTTCCATAAGGGCAACAGGTGAGGGACCTGCCAACGTTTGCCACCGGCCCACTTCAGTGGTGGTTTGACAGTCTCAGTTTGGCTGGGAGCAATGACAAGCATTACTGTGAAGCGTAGTTTAATCGAAAGCAGCCCCTTCAGTCGCGGTGGCTAAGGGGTCAAGCAGCGCCCGTGTGTTACCCTCGTCAGGTTAGTCCGCGCGCGAAAGTGGCGGAACTGGCAGACGCGCCGGCCTTAGGAGCCGGTAGCCGAAAGGCTGTAGGGGTTCGAGTCCCCTCTTTCGCATTTATTCGACCGCGCGATGGAATCGCGCGGTCGAATAAATGTCCTGAGCGAGCAGTTGGCTGGCCGGAGGCCAGACAACCTGCGAGTCGAAGGACCTCCACAAAATCATGAAATCAGAAATTGTCGACGTGAACGAAACGCGCCGCGATCTCACGATCGAGGTGCCAAGCACTGTCGTGGATGAAGCCATCGGCCACGCCGCGGCGAAGCTGGGCCGCTCGGCGCGCATCCCGGGCTTCCGCCCCGGCAAGGTGCCGGCGAATGTGATCCGCCAGCGCTTCAAGCCGCAGATCATGCAGGACGTCGCCGAGCATTTGATCTCGAAAGCCGTCGGCGATGCGCTGGTGGAGAAGGGCGTCGAGCCCATCGCCACGCCCGACATCAAGGACCTGGTGCTCGAAGAAGGCAAGCCGCTCACCTTCAAGGCCTCCTTCGACGTGGTTCCGAGTTTCGATCCCGGCGACCTCGGCACGATCGAGGCGACCGAGCCCGCGGCGGCCGTGGAAGACGCGGCCGTCAACCAGTCGCTCGAGCGCATCCGCGAACGCAACGCGCGCTACGAAGCCGTCGAGAGCGGCGCGGTCGAAGCGGGCCACACGGTGGTGGCCGGCCTCGAGCGCCAGGGCACCGACAAAGACGGCAAGCGCGGCGAGCTCGACAAGCACGAACAGGTGAACATCGAGCTGGGCGCGCCGTCGAACCCGCCGGGCTTCGACGATCAGATGATCGGCATGACGCCCGGGACGACCAAGTCGTTCACGATTACCTATCCGGCCGACTACACGATTGCCGAGCTGGCCGGCGGCACCGTCGATTACACGGTGACGCTGAAGGAGATCAAGAAGCGCGTGGTGCCGGCGCTCGACGATGAGCTCGCGAAGGATCTCGGCGAGTTCGATTCGCTCGACGCGCTGCGCGCGCACGTGCGCCACGATCTCGAGCACGAAGCGACGGACGCCTCCGAGCGGCAGTTGCGGCAGGACGTGATGAAACAGCTGGCCTCGCGCGTGCCGTACCCGGTGCCGGAATCGCTGGTCGAACGCGAGATCGATCGGCGGCTCGAGGATTTCGCGCGGCGTTTGATGGAGCAGCGGATCGATCCGCGGCAGGCGAACATCGATTGGAACGCGTTCCGCGAAGGCCAGCGCGCGCCGGCCACCGAAGCCGTGGCCTCGGCGATCGTGCTCGACGAAATTGCCAGGCGCGACGCGATCGACATCACCGACGAAGATATCGAGGCCGAGCTGCAGCGCTACGCGGAACAGACCGGCCACAGCGTGGCGAGCGTCAAGGCACGGCTGCAGAAAGACGGCGAGCTCGGCCGTCTGGCCGCCGGGTTACGGCGCGAACAGGCCGTGAAGCACGTGCTATCTCGAGCGAAGATCAGGAAGGGCTGAGTTTTCAAAGGGTTAGCCCTTCTCTTACCCTGCCCGATCGGGTGGTGCATTTCGCGCCCGTTCCAACCGATAACTACGAAGGATAATAAGCAGACAATGAGCGTCTACCCCCAGAACCAACTGGTCCCGATGGTGGTCGAACAGACCAACCGCGGCGAGCGCGCGTACGACATTTTTTCTCGGCTGCTCAAAGACAACATCATCTTTATTGGCACTCCGATCGACGACGGCGTGGCGAATCTTGCGATCGCGCAAATGCTGTTTTTGGAAGCCGAAGATCCGGACCGCGATATCCAGCTCTATCTCAACAGCCCGGGCGGATCGATTACGGCTGGGTTTGCGATTTACGACACCATGCAGTTCATCCGTCCCGACGTGCAGACGATCTGCATTGGACAAGCGGCATCGATTGCCGCGGTACTGCTGGCGGCCGGCGCAAAAGGCAAGCGCTTTTCGCTGCCAAATTCGCGCATCCTCATCCACCAGCCGTGGATGTCGGGCCTGGGTGGGCAAGCCACCGACATCGATCTCGCGGCGAAAGAAATCCTGCGCATGCGCGAGCGGATCAACGAGATCCTGGTGAAACATACCGGGCAGGACATCAAGCGCATCCAGGACGATACGGAACGCGATTACATCATGTCGGCAGACCAGGGACGTGAGTACGGAATTATTGACGACGTGATTCGGAAACGGGTATAACCTAGAGACATCGGCATGGTGAAAAAAAGCGGTGACGGTGGCGAGATTTTGCGCTGCTCGTTCTGCAATAAGGACCAGAACGACGTCCGCAAGCTGATTGCGGGGCCGACGGTCTTTATCTGCGATGAGTGTGTCGAGGTCTGCAACGACATCATCGCCGACGACAACCGTTTCGACAGCCGCGGCACCCGCACGTCCCTGCCGTCGCCGCCCGAGATCAAGAAGTTCCTCGACGAATACGTGATCGGCCAGGAGCTGACCAAGAAGAAGCTCGCGGTCGCGGTCTACAACCACTACAAGCGGCTCGAAATCCAGAAGCAGCCGCGCAGCCGCCACGACGTCGAGCTCACCAAGTCCAACATTCTTCTCATCGGACCGACCGGCACGGGCAAGACGCTGCTCGCGCAGACGCTGGCCAAGCTGCTGTCGGTGCCGTTCACCATCGTCGACGCCACCACGCTGACCGAGGCGGGCTACGTCGGCGAGGACGTCGAGAACATCATCCTCAAACTGTTGCAGGCCGCCGGCGGCGACATCGAGAAGTGCCAGCAGGGCATCGTCTACATCGACGAGATCGACAAGATCGGCCGCAAGGACGAGAACCCGTCGATCACGCGCGACGTGTCGGGCGAGGGCGTGCAGCAGGCGCTGCTCAAGATCCTCGAAGGCACGGTGGCCAACGTGCCGCCCCAGGGCGGACGCAAGCACCCGCACCAGGAGTTCTTCCAGATCGACACCACCAACATCCTCTTCGTCTGCGGCGGCGCGTTCGTCGGCCTGGATAAAGTGGTGGAGCGGCGCGTCGGCAAGAAGACGCTCGGCTTCAAGGCCGAGATCAAGTCGAACAAGTCGCGCGATGTCGGCACGATCCTCGAGCAGGCCGAACCGCAGGACTTGATCAAGTTCGGGTTGATTCCCGAGTTCGTCGGCCGCCTGCCGGTGATGGGCACGCTGCACGAGCTCGACCGCCCGGCGCTGGTGCAGATCCTGACCCAGCCGCGCAACGCCATTACCCGCCAGTACCAGAAGCTGTTCGAGTACGAGAACGTGAAGCTGCGCTTCACGGAAGATTCGCTCGACGCGATCGCCGAGTTGGCGCTCAACCGCAAGATCGGCGCGCGCGGCCTGCGGATGATCATCGAAGACCTGATGCTTGACTTGATGTACACAATGCCTGGGCAGAAGAAGGCCCGCGAAGTGGTCATTACGCGCGAAATGGTCGTCAGCAAGACGGCCGGCCTCGAAGTCATCGAAAAAGCCGGTTAGTGCTTAGGCACTCTACGCACCGTACGCACGCGTAGGCACCTTAGTCTTATATGGTTGAAGTTTACGAGACCCTCCCGATCGTCCCGTTGAGGGACGTGGTCGTGTTCCCGCACATGATGATGCCGTTCGTCATTGGGCGGCCGTCGTCTATTCGTGCGCTCGAGCATGCGCTCGGCAAGGACAAGCGGATCTTCCTGGCGGCGCAGCACGACGCGTCGACCGACGATCCCAAGGCCGAAGACATCTACACGATGGGCTGCGTGGCCAACGTCGTGCAGAGCCTGAAGCTGCCCGACAGCAACATCAAGGTGCTGGTCGAAGGCGTCGATCGCGCGCGCGTGATCGAGTGGAAGGAAGACAAGGGCTTCTACCG
>CAZEMI010000270.1:0-8292 GCA_964513235.1 uncultured Acidobacterium sp. | reverse complement strand
CTGGATGTTCTCGCCGGCCGGGCACGCGTCATTGCACGGCGGCAGCAGATCCACATACACCGGGTGACTGCTGCGGACCGGCCCCACCATCTGGCGCCGGGTCAGGTCGACTGGCGCGCTCACGTCGTGCTGCAGCCTGTTATTCATGGCATGACTCGGCGCCCGAGCGGGTCTGGCCGGTGTCCGAAACATGTAGACCCGTTCCGGACAGCCTTGGGTACAGGCGGTCAGCCGCCGAGCCGGTTATGCCGAGGATATCCGAGATTCGCGAGCCGGTTGGGCGAAAGCGCCTCACGCGGCCGTCAGCACCCGAGAAACGCCAGAACCCGATCACGTCATTTCCTGGAGCTGATCATGCGAGGCTACGAGCGTGCCTCGCCGCTGCTGACCTCAACTTGCCCGTGGACGATTGGGGGGGCAAGCTGCTCGGCGACACCGCTGCCGTTACCGCCCTGCTCGATCGGCTCTTGCATCACGCGCACGTCCTCAAATGCGGACCGCGCAGCTGGCGCACGAAAGTCCAGACTGACTTGCGCGTGGAAGAAGGCTCCAAGTGGAACTCACAGGTCTCGGTCGCCCACTCGTGGTGGCCGGTCTTGCCCTGTCGATCAATGGCCGGTTTTAAGGTGTCCACCGAGGGCTATGCTCCGCGTATTACTGGAGCGTGGTGGGTTATGCTAACCGCGAGACACCCTGAATGTTTCATATCGTCTCTTGAAGATCGGGCCGAACATAGCCGACGGCCTGACCGCGTTCGCGCCAGATCCAAGCGACCGGTCGTGGCTCACTGCACCCGCACTTGGAGGACCCATGCGCACACGCATTGCAGCTCTTGCCGCGCTTCTCGCGCTCCTGCTCTCGATGACACCGGCCAGTGCCGTCACGAAAGGTGGGGTGCCGGACGCCGGAGAGCACTCGATGGTGGGCCAGCTCGTCTTCTACGTCCCCGACGCGCTGCCGTCGCCCTACGGTGCGGACCAGCCGGGCGGCTGGTTCAGCTGCTCCGGCACGCTCCTGAGCGGGACGGTCGTCGTGACGGCCGGCCACTGCACGTTCGCGATCGGCCTCGGCAGCGTGTCGACGACGACCGAGGAAAACCGCTTCACCGCCGAAGACGACAACGGCACCGGCGGCAACGACGTCTGGTTCAGCCTGAATGAGGACGACGACCACTGGGACGGCTGGCCGCTGACGTTCGACGGCGACGGCAACCTCAACTTCCCAACCCAGCAGGCCCGCTACGAAGGCCGCCGCGGCTTCCTCAACGGCAACCCGCTCTGGGTCCGCGCCACCTCGTTCCCGCATCCCGAGTACGACGACCGCGCGTTCTACATCCACGACGCCGGCGTCATCGAGCTCGACGAGGCCCAGCCCGGCCCGTACGCGACGATCCCGACGGCCGACTACCTCCAGATGTACGCGGGCCGCCGCAACGAGCACCGCTTCGAGGTCGTGGGGTACGGCCTGCAGCGGGCCCACCCGGTCTTCGAAATGGGGGGCGACACGAGGCTGAAGGCCGAGCCGCGGCTCCTCAACCTGGTCAGCAACCCGACAAAGACGTACATCCAGCTGTCGAACAACCCGGTCACCGGCGGCACCTGCTTCGGCGACTCGGGCGGGCCGACGTTCGACGACACGAACTCGCGGCTCGTCGTCGCCGTGACGTCATTCGGCTACAGCCCCAACTGCACCGGCGTCGGCGGGGCGTATCGCCTCGATCAGCCCGACGACCTGGAGTTCCTCGCGGACCACGGCATCACGCCGTAACCCGCCGTTATGCTAACCGCGAGACGGCCTAATGTCTCGTATCGTCCGATCGGCGGCAAGCGCTTCGCGAGTTCGTGACCAGCATTCGGCTAACCTTTGGGTCGCGGACAAGTTCCGGCAGCGACAGGGCTGGCAGACGGTCAGGAATGCCTGGGTGCTCTTGTCGGGCATTCTCGAAACGGCGGTCGAGTACGGGTACCTCTCGACGAATCCGGCGCGGGGCGTGAAGTTCCCGCAGAAGGAGCTGAAGGAGGCGCCCGCGATCGTCGCCGGACCGGCCTTTGCGAAGCTGCGCGAGGCGCTCGACGAACCGGCGCGCACGACGGTGAGTCTCATCGCGGCGACGGGCCTGCGCATCGGGGAGCTGCTGGCGTTGCGCAGCCGCGCGTTGGATCTGCAGATCGGGACGCTCGCGGTGCGCGAGTCGGTCTACGAGGGGCTGTTCCAAGGTCCGAAGACGCAGAAGGCCCTGCGGACGATTCCGCTCGGGCCGAATGCGATCGCCGCATTCATCGCGCAGCGCCGGTCCGCTGCGCGAGTCCAAGCTGCTGCGCAATGTGTTGCAGCCGGCCGCCGAAAAGGCCGGGCTCGGACGAGTGACGTGACACCAGTTCCGCCACATTCACTCGTCGCTGCTGAATGACCTGAAGGTGCCGGTGAAGATCGCGCAGGAGCAGCTGGGACACGCGAGTATTGCGACCACGCTCAACATCTACACGCACGTCGTGGATGCCTCGCACCGGAAAGCGATTGAGGTGGTTGTCGTTGGGGCCCTCTCGACTGCGGGTGGCGTAGTCGTGCTTGAAGTCAGCGGATCGCGCGAGCGTTTCACGCTTCAGCCTGGCTCAGGGCAACAGTTGCAACGGTATGACGACTTGCGCGCACGATCAAAGGCCGGTCCTTCCGGCCCCTTGGCGCTTACGGGTTCGGTTGACATCACTGATCCGACATCGATGAAGATGATAGTGACAGCCGTCGCACAACCTTGATGTGGGCTCTCGTTCGTCCGCTAATCGCTGTTTGTAGCATCTCTGCCGTCGCGGCATGCGGCGCGCATTCTGTGAAGACGGAGTTTTATGGAACCTACGAGTTCTCGAGTGCGGAACGCGCCCTGATTCAGAGGATTGCTGACGAAACGGCGGTCGAGGTTCGGCGTCATCTTCCGAATCTCGCCGACCCTCTGGTTCTCCGTGTGCGGTCAGGAAAGGACGTGATCCCGGAGATCGGCGCCACGGCTGCGGTCATCCCGCCCGATTGGGTTGTATGGACGGTTGACGTCGATCGGCCGGAAGGCGTGTCCGCGATCGCGAGGGAACACTTGCGTGGGGCGCTCTTTCACGAATTTCACCACTTGGTCCGTGGCTCAACCAGTAACGCGCTAATCGATCAGGTTGTGACGGAGGGTCTAGCTACGGCATTCGAGCGCGATTTCGCCGGCGTTAGTAGACCCTGGGCGCTGCATCCCGATAACGCCTCGGAATGGGTGACGGAGCTTCTATCGCAGCCCTCCACGGCAAAACGCGACGAATGGCTCTTCGAGCATCCAGGTCGGCTTCATCGCCAACACCTACGTCGAGTCAACAGGAAGATATGTGGAGTTCCCGGTGCTCAGTCCCCCCGTGGTGACCGGCCAGACGCCGGATGCCGCGCCCCCGGTGCTCGATCGTTTTAGCCTGCAAGTGGCAGCGGGGCCACTGTTGAAGAGCGGCGGACACACCCTGTCCGCGGCGTTCGGCTTCTCTCCGATATCCCGTATCGACCTCGTGGTGAACATCGAGCGCGATCACTTGCCGTTTCAACGAGACACGTTCAGTGATGGCTACAGCCTCACTCGCGGCAGGACGCTGACAACGGTGAGCGGCGAGGTGCGCGCGTCGGTACTGCCGCCGCACCGCGTATCGCCGTACGGCTTTGCCGGGATCGGCCGCGAAGTTTGCTTGCCTCCCGCAGCTCAGGTTCGATGTGGGCGAGGTCCGAGGGCCAGAGCTCCTTCGCGAAGCGCCGTGCGCAAGAAACACTTGGTTGCCAGCACGTCCCTGGTGGCTTACCATCGGCGCGGCCATGTTGATCAGAGCATTCATCGCCGTCCTGTGCGTCGTCGTGTCCGCGGGAGCGATCGGCGTCGACCACGTCCAGCTCGCGGCGCAGACCGCGCCCCCGAATATCGTCCTGATCTTTCCCGACAACCTGGGTTGGGGCGAGGTGGGCGCCTACGGATCGGTGCGCGGCAACCTGACGCCGCGAATCGACAAGCTCGCTGCCGAAGGCGTCCGGCTCAACAATTTCAATGTCGAGTTCTCCTGCGTCGTCTCGCGCGCCGCGTTGATGACCGGCCGCTACGCGGTTCGCAGCGGCGCCACCCAGCCGGCCGGCATCACGTTGTGGGAAGTCACCATCGCCGAGGCGCTCAAGTCGATCGGCTACGTCACGGGCCTGTTCGGCAAGTGGCATCTCGGCGGCGACCGGCCCGAGGGCCGGCGGGAGCCGACCCACCAGGGCTTCGACGAGTTCTTCGGCATCCCGCGAACCAGCAACGAAGCCAACACGACAATCGCGCAGGGTGAGACCAAGCCAGGCACGGCGTTCATCTGGGAAGGGCGCACCGGCGCGCCGACGCGCAACGTCAGGGTGTTCGACATGGCGTCGCGGCGGACCATCGATCGCGAATCGGCCGAGCGCGGCATCGCGTTCATGGAGCGCGCCGTTCGCGATCGCACGCCGTTCTTCATGTTCTATCCGATGACACAGGTGCACTTCCCCGCGCTGCCGCATCCCGACTTCGCGGGCCAGACGCGGGCCGGCGACATCGGCGACGCGATGGCCGAAGTGGACTACAACGTCGGCCTGGTGCTCGACGCCCTGGATCGACTCAAGGTGGCGAACAACACGATCGTGATGTGGTGCGCCGACAACGGCGCCGAGGAGCGGCGGCCGTGGCGCGGATCGTCAGGACCGTGGTCCGGCTTCTACAACACGGTGATGGAGGGCGGCGTCCGCACGCCGTGCGTCATCCGCTGGCCCGATCGTATTCCCGCCGGTCGGGTGACCGACGAGATCATCCACGAGGTGGATTTCTTCCCGACGCTCGCGGCGGCGGCGGGCGCGGACCTCGTGCCGAAGGACCGGGCCATCGACGGCATCAACCAGCTGCCCTTCCTCGAAGGCAAGCAGCCGAAGTCCAATCGCACCAGCGCGCTGTTCTTCGCCAACCATCAGCTGCGCGCGGTGAAGTGGCATGAGTGGAAGCTGCACTACTCGTACCTGCCCCACGGGGGCGAGGCCCCGGTGCCGCCGCTGATGCGCCTGTTCAACCTGCTGTCGGATCCCAAGGAGGAAACCGACATCAAGGACACGCACCCGTGGGCGCATAGCGCCATCGACACGCTGGTCGCGGAGTTCACGGCGACGACGATGCGTTACCCGCACGTTCCTCCCAACAGCCCTGACCCGTACGTGCCGCCGAAGCAGGACTGATCGGCGCGATCAGCTCTTTCGATACACCGTCCGCGTGGTCGTCGCCTTGCCGCCGAGCGGGGCGCTGCGCGTGACCTCGATGATCAGCGTGGTCGGCGATTCGAGCCGCAGGCGGTGCGTCACTTCCGTCGTCAGCGGTTTTCCCGAGCCCGGGTCGATCCCGGGATACTGCGTGATGATCCGCAACGCCTGGCCGTCCCACGCGGCGCGCGACAGTCGAACCTGGGCGGTGTGTCCGATCATCGCCGTGTTGCTCGTCTCCGTACCGTCGAGCGCGTAGCGGAATCTCGGCTGCGCGAACGCGTCGTAGCTGCTGAACAGGGCCTGTGTGACCACCAGCTGCGCAGCGTCCTGCGCGATCGCGATCGGCGATCCCCAACCGCTGCCCATGTCGCCCACGGCGAGTTGCCCATGGTCCGGCCGGTTCGGCGACCCGCCGGTGGACAGCGGCACCGTGAGTGGTGCGACCGTCCATTCCCCCGAAAAATCCGGCGGCGGCTGGAACGCTGTGTCAGCGAATACCGATCCGGCAAGGACCATCACGCCCACGACCAGCCTCGAGATGCCTGTCATCATGCAGTGCATCCTAACCTAGCTGCGCTTGATCAGCCGGAAGCCGACGTGCGACGAGCCGGTGTCGGGCGGTGCGCCGCGGCGCGCGCTGGGCCGGTAGCTTTCGCAGTACGACTCGTGGCACAGGAACGAGCCGCCTTTGATCACGCGGCGAGGCACGGCGGATTCCGCCTCGACGCTGTTGGCGGGGCCGATCGGGTTGTCGCAGAGCGCTTCAGTCGCGCGCTCGGCAAAGGTGGTGGACCGATACCAGTCGGCGGTCCACTGCCACACGTTGCCGGCCATGTCGTAGAGGCCGTAGCCATTGGCTGGGAACGAACGGACCGGTGACGTGCCGGCGAACCCATCTTCGGTGGCCGGCCGATGCGGAAACTCCCCCTGGAAGGTGTTGGCCATGAGCTGTCCGGACGGGCGATGTTCGTGTCCCCAGCTGAAGCGCTGGCGCTCGAGCCCGCCGCGCGCGGCGAGCTCCCACTCGGCTTCGGTCGGCAGCTGCCTGCCGGCCCAGTTCGCATACGCGTTCGCGTCGTCCCAGGACATGTGCACCACCGGATGCCGGGCGCGATCGTCGATCGAACTGTCCGGTCCCTCGGGATGGCGCCAATCCGCACCCGGCGTCCACCGCCACCACGCCGACACGTCGTCGAGTGGGACCGGTCCATCCGGGGCGACGAAGACAGCGGAGCCAGGTACCAGCACGCTGGCGTCCGGCTTCGGCGTTCCAGGCGGGAGCTGCTTCCTGAGCTCCTCCCAATCGGGCGCGCGTTCCGCCGTCGTCACATAACCCGTGGCGCGGACGAAGTCGCCAAACTGCTGGTTGGTGACGGGGTGTTCGTCGATCCAGAAGCCGGCGACCTTCACGCGATGCTCCGGGCCTTCGTTGGACATCGCCTCCGGAGCGGCGCTGCCCATGGTGAACTCCCTGCCATTGATCCAGCGCATGCCCTCGACGCCGCTCGGCGGCACGGGCGCAGGCTCGGAGCGGCAGGCGACCAGAAGCGCCATGGCCAGCATGGTCACGGCGATGTGGGCACGCAGCCGGAGTTGGTGATTCACCGGTGTGATTCTACAGAGCTGTCTGCTCAGTGGCCCTTCTCTCTCCTCTTACTCGGTGGTCGGGCGCTACTGTTCCCAAATTGTTCGGATTACATCGAGTACTACATGCGCGCGCGTACGCATCTTGCGATCGGCAAGGATGTGCCGATCACGCGCCCGGTCATGCCGCCGTCGGTCGGACGTATCGTCGCGACTTCCCAAGTCGGCGGCCTCCATCATCGCTACGATCGCGCGGCCGCGTAGCCGCCAGCGACCTCAAGCCCCCACATGCTGGCGACACTGGTCAGTACAGCGATTGATACACGTCATGGCGGCGGCCAGGCTGATGCCGCGATGCAGCTACGTGGCGTCGGCGCCGCCGCGGGCCGGAAGCAGTCGTCCCCGGTTCTCCACCAGGTCCGACAGCTCTTTCCCCATGTTCGGATTCACCGACTCGGCGTTGGGCAGAATGTACGCCCGCGTTTCCTCGACGTACCGCCTGACGAACGCGGCATCGTGCACGAAACCCAGCGCCGTCAGGTTACTGATGCGATCTGCGAGCTTGAGAACGCGCGCGCGGTGGCTCCCGGTCTGCATGAGGCGCAGCAGGTACTCAGCCTTCGGTTCCCGGGCGCCGTTGACAAAACGGATGGTTACCTCCTCCACGAGCGCGTACACGGCCGGGCCGTCCCCGTCGAGGCCGACAATCTCCGCCTCCGTCACGCCAGGCAGGCCGGCGGCGTCCTCGAACAGATCGTGAATCACTGACGCCTTCAGCAGCACGGGATCCACGATCTTGTAGTCGAGCAGAATCGCCAGCGTGCTCAGCTGGTGGCGAAACATGTTGCTGCCGCCCCGACGCCTGACACCAATCAACGCCATCGCCTTGACGATGTATGGCGCCAGCGTGAGATTCCGCAGCGACTCTTCGAACTCATGCATGGCAAGCGCTCCCGCGCCGAGCCGGGCGGCCCGACATCAACCTCATCGCATACGGCCGCGCGGGCACCACACCGTTGTAACGGTTCGCCGCTGACATTCGGCTCTCTTCTTTAGGCTCGACAGCCTGGAGCGGAGACACGATGACGAAGGGCGAGCAGGCACGCTTAATGGCGTGGCGACTGAGGGTACTACAGCACGCGGCGCACGAGCAGAATGTCGCGCGGGCTGTGAGCAGTTTGCGTCGAACCGTAAGCGCTTCCAGAACCGTCAAAACCACGCCGGGCTATCCAGCTCTGATGTGAACACCTTGACAGGCAAACGCTGCGCCTCGATTGCGTATTGCACTTGTTTGAGCAACTCGTCAGGCCCCTTCCGGACGGCAATGCCGGAAAGTAGTTGCTGAAGTTCTACCGGAACGACCACCCCACTCGGTATTGGCTCTTCTCGGCAGAAAATTGGAGGCGCCGCCCGGATTTGAACCGGGGATGGAGGTTTTGCAGA
>CAZEMI010000269.1:0-5992 GCA_964513235.1 uncultured Acidobacterium sp. | reverse complement strand
GAGCTGCCCCGCCCCGCGATCCGACTCGGCGGCGGGCTCGAGCTCGCCGGTCAGCAATCGATCGAAGTCATCAACCGCGCGCCCGAGACGTCGGAGGTGATCGTAGAGCGCCAGCATCTCGGCGACCAGCGCCGGCCGGACATGGAACGGCGCGGGATGGCCACCCTCCTCCGCGTCGCGCGCCGCCGCGCCGAGCATCGCTTCGCGTTCGAATTCGGAGTAGCGGGAAGGTGGATCGGGCAGGCGCGACAGCAGGTGCTCGTACAAATCCGCGCGCGTGCCAACGTGCGGCCCTGAGCGAGCGCCGGTCGCACGACCGTCGGTCGAGCGACCGGCGCGAGTCGAAGGGTCGAGCGTCCGCGCCAGTTGATCCGCGGCCGCCTGCGTCGGCACGAGGACGAAGGTGTCAGCCGCCGTGTCTGGATCGAGCGTGCGAGCGAGGTCGATGAGGTGTGCGCGATACCCGGCCAGGTCTGGAGCGCGGAGGAGCCGGGTGTGCCTGGCGTCGACACTAATCACTTGCGCGCCGGGGGCTCCATGGCGGCCAGCTGATCCGCCCGCGCGCGTTGATACAACATCAGGGCCCCGGCCGCCGCGGACGAGGCGCGCTGCGCCACATCCACACTGTTCTGCTTCACCGATTCGAGGCGCAACCGGAAGGCATTGTCGGCCAGCTCCCAGGCGCTGCGAATCAGCGCGTGTGTCGACGCCAGGTCCTCCGGCGCGGTGACCTTCGCAACCGTCTTGCTCGAACGCTCCAGCCGCTTCGCCAATGGCGTGATGGTCGTCACCGGCGGCCCGCTCATCGCCTTGACCCGCTCGAGCGGGGCCACGGCGTCGTTGAATGTCTTGAAGGAATTGTTCATCGCGCGGCGATAGCGGCGGTACGCCGGCGCGCGGCGCTGCCACAGCTGATTCGCCTCGCGAAACTCGATGGCCGCGGCGGCTTCCATGTCGATGGTGGCCAGCAGCGCCGCGACGTCGCCCGCGCGCTGCCCGCCCAACCGCCGGTCTTCCGCCCTGACCTTGTCGCGCAGCTTCTCGAGATCCGACATCTTGCCGCGGGCGGCAAGTTTCGCGGCGGCTTCGAGCGTCGACTTCCGCAGCGCGTCGTAGGCGCGTTCGATCTTCCGTTCGCGCTCGAGATCGCCCGACACGGTGCCGCGCATGCGGTCGGCCCATTCGCGCGGCAACAACCCGACGGCGCGATCGATCAGCCGCAGCACCGTCTGCAGCAGGCCCAGGCGTTCCGCCGGTGATGAGGTAATCGACGCCGCGGCCACGAATTGTTCCACCAGCTCGGCGTCGGTGGGCGGCGGCAGCGGTGGCGGCGGCGGCGCCGGCAGCGGCGCGCTCAGCGACAGGTCGAACCGCGTGATCCCGACCCCCACGCGCAGTTGCGCAATCACTTCGTCGAGTACGTTGAGCGCTTCGCGCACCTCGCCGATGCGATAGCCGTAGTGCGCGGCCGGCCAGTCGACCAGCTTCTGGCGGGCCCGTTCGGCCGTGGCGAGCCGCTCGCGCGGATTTGAGATCTTGGCAACCTCGTTGAGCGTCTTCGCCACTTCGCTGGTGAACACCGCGAAGTCGGCGTCGCCGCGGTGGGCGGCATAGGCGGCGGCGCGGACCGATTCCGCGTACATCTCGGTGCGCGGCCAGTCCACGCGCTGCGACGGAATCGTAATCAGGTGGAGCTCCACCGGATCGCGCGACAACTGCGTCGGCATCGAGAAGATCACGCGATCGTCGAGGCGCGCCCACTCGCCATAGCTCGACAGCACACGCCCATCCGACAGGAACACGCGGAACAGCACCCGGCTCGCCGCCGGCTGAGCCGTGGCCGTTGCCGGCACGGCTCCGGCCATGAGCAAGATGGCGGCCGCGGCCCGAAACACTGGCAACATCGTGGGTAGCCTCAAGCTTACCGCTATTCAATCTGCCGAATCTAAAACTCTCGTCATCCGCGGCTGTGGAAAAGCTGTGGATGAACCGTCAAAAACTTGTGGATGACGCGACAGGAAAAAAAATCCCGGCCCGTTCTCCGACTGATCTGACGCCCCGAACGAACAACTGGCCGCCTTCGTGCCGCGCTTCGCTTGTATCGTTCGCGCGAATCCTTACAATCAATGCTCCTTGAACGCGACGATTCACCGCTACGAAGAGCACATTGCCGGTCGTACGTACCTCATCGAGGTGTCGGAGGTGTCCGCCGCGCGCTGGCGCGCACAAATCGCGCGCCGCCCCGGCATGCTGACGTCGTTGATGCCGTTTTACGGCCAGACGCCCGAAGAAGCTGCACACGAGCTCAGCAAGTGGCTGTCTCTTGTGTCCGCGCCGGCCACAGCCAATACATAATCAAGGGCTGTATGAAACAGCCCCATCGTCGTCACGTGAGTATTTCGGCGGTCCTGTTGCTGCTTGTCGCGGCCGGACTGGCGCCGCTCTTCGCGCAACGGCCCTCCGGCGCTTTGCCGCGCGTCCACTTTGTGGCCACCGGCGGCACCATTTCAAACCGCGACGGCGGGCGCCTCACGGCGGCGGAGCTGGCCAAGTCGATGCCCGGAGTCGAGCGCTACGCCGAGCTCACCCACGAACAGTTCGCCAACGTGGCGAGCAGCGAGCTGACCCTCGAGCAGTGGGTGGGCCTGTCGAAACGGGTGAACGAGCTGTTCGCAGGAGACAAGACGCTCGCAGGGATTGTCGTCACCAGCGGTACCGACACGCTGGAGGAGACGGCATTCTTTCTCCACCTGACCGTCCGCGATCCGCGGCCGGTGGTGGTGCTCGGGTCGATGCGCAATCCCAGCACCGTGGGCTATGAGGGCGCCGCCAACCTGCTCGAAGGCGTCCGCGTCGCTGCCGATCCGCAGTCGCGCGACAAGGGCGTACTCGTGGTCCTCAACGACGAGATCAACTCCGCGCGGCACGTGACCAAGACCGACGCGCTCAGGCTCCAGACGTTCCGCAGCCGCGACTACGGCCAGCTTGGCGTGGTCGATCGCGATCGGGTCGTGTATTTCAACCAGATCACGAAGCGGCACAACGAACAGGTGGAATTCGACATCACCACCATCAGCGAGCTGCCGCGCGTGGATGTGATCATGGTCTACCAGGGCGCGTCCGGCGATTTGATCAAGGCGGCGGTGGATCACGGCGCCAAGGGGATCGTGATCGCGGTGGCCGGCGCGGGCGCCACGAGCGGCACGCAGAACGAGGGGCTCGCGTATGCGGCGTCGAAGGGCGTCTTCATCGTGACCAGCACGAGGACCGGCAGCGGCCGCATTGCGCCGCCGCGCGCGCTGATGCCGCCGGGGGTCACGCCCTCACCGGAACAGCAGCGCCGCCGGCAGTTCACGATCGCGGGCGAAGATCACGTGCCGGTGAAGGCCCGCGTGCTGCTGATGTTGGCGCTGACCAAGACGACGGATCGCAACCAGCTGCAGCGAATCTTCAGCGAGTATTAATCTCTGCCCCGCCGGGGGGCAGACTCACTCGGCCTTCAACACCGCTGCCGGATCGGTGGATGCGGCGCGGCGCGCCGGCCACCAGATGGCGACCAGGCCGCACACGCTCAGCAGCGCCGCCGCCGACGCGATCACGACCGGATCGGTCCGGCCCACGCCGTACAACTGCGCGCTCAGAATGCGGCCCATGCCAATCGCGCCGAGCACGCCGGCCACGACGCCGGCCGCCAGCACGAGGCTGCCCTGGCGGACGAACAGTCCAGTGACCGATCGGCGATCGGCGCCCACCGCCATCCGTACCGCCACTTCGCGCTCGCGCTGTTGCACCGCGTACGACACCACGCCGTACATGCCGAGCAGCGCCAGCAAGGCGGCAAACAACGCAAACGCCGACAGCATCCACGCCAGCACGCGTGGCTTGAGGCGCTCCTGGTCGAGGGCGGCCTGCAACCCGCGCGGGACGCCCACCGCAACTTCGGCATCGAGCTCGGCCACCGCCTCGCGAAGCTCGCGCTCCCATGCCGGGGAGGGCGTGCTTACCGGCAGATAGAGAAAACTGAATCGTCCCGCGGTCTGCAGCAGCGGCACATACGCATCGAGCAGGTTGCTATCGGTATGGGTCTGCCGCACATCGGCGGCGACGCCCACCACTCGATAGGTTTGCGTCTCGGGCGTGCCTGTCTGCGGCGTGCTCGACACGCGCACGGTCTGGCCGATCGCAGGTGACATGGGCCAGAGCCGGCGTGCCAGCGATTGGCTGACGACGATCACCGGTTCGCCGCCGATGCGATCGGCGTTGGAGAACGGCCGCCCTTCCAGGATGCGGACGCCGAGCGCGGTGAAGTAGCCGGCGCTCACGCCGACCGCGCCGCCGTCGACGATTGTGCCACCGCCGGCGTCGAACTGCCGCGGCGGTGGCGCCTGCAACGGCCACCAGTCGCCCATCGCCACCACGCGTCCCTGCGACAGCACCGACATGCGATCGATCAGCCGCTCGAAGAACGGCGCGCGCGTGGCGGCGTCGGGATACGACTGCTGCCGCAGCGTGATGCCGGCGGTGGTGACGCCGCCGGCGCCGATGCCAAAATCAACCGCCAGCATTCGCAACGCGCTGATCGTCATCAGCAGGGCGCCGGTCAGCAGGGTGAGCGAGACCGCGACTTCGAGGCCAATCAGGATCGCGCGCGCCCGCGATCGGCCGCCGGCAATGGTCGCGCCACGTCCGCCCGCCGCAATCGTCGAGGCCAGGCTCTGCCGCCATAACCCAACCGCCGGTGCCAGCGAGAACGCGATGGTCGACGCCAGTCCGCCGGCGATCGCGAGGGCAGCCAGTTGCCAATCGAACGCGATCGCGCTCGCGCCTCCGGGGACACGGCGTTCGAGAAAGCCTTCGACGAACGGTACGAGCCAACCAAGCGCCACCACCGCGAGCACGACGCCCACGGTTGTGGCCGCCACTCCCAGCCACAGCGCCTCGGCCACCAGCAGGCGTAGCACCTGCGCGCGGCTGGCGCCCAGCGCCATGCGCAGCACGACCTCGCGCTCACGGCGCTGGCGGCGCACCAGCATCAGCACCGCCACATTCGCGCACGCGATCACCAGAACCAGCGCGGCCGCGGCGCCAATGGCCCACACCACCGGCCGCACCGACGTCACGTATCCGGATTGTACGGAGATGAGCGCCGCCCGCGGCGCCGACGGCTCGCTCGAGTGCACCAGCCGCGTGACACGGTCTTCGACGAGGCTCGGCGGAACACCCTCGCGCAACTGCAGCATGTAGGGATACGCCGCGACCCGCAGTGGCGCGAGCACCTCGGTGTACGGACTCACGTGCCAGAAGTCCGGCTGCATCACGCCGACGATCTCGATCGATTCCGGTTGGTCGGGCCGATCGCTGACGTACGCAGTGAGGCGGCGGCCGACAATCGCCGGATCGCCGCCGAACCGTGATTGCCAAAGCCGGTGGCTGATCAAGGCCACCATCGGACGTCCCGGCTCGAAGTCCGACGCCACCAGGTCGCGCCCGATCGCGGCCCTGACGCCGAAGCCCCGCGTGTAGCCGGGCGTGACCCACGCACCCGGCGTGGCTTCCGGATACGTGCCGCCGAGCAGGTAAAACATGTCGAGGTCCCACGCGATGGGATGTTCGACGATATCGTCGAGCGAAGCCCAATCGAGGGCCGCCAGTCCGCGCGGCGTGCGCTCGTTCGGCGGCGCGTACTGGATGCTGTAGAGACGATCCGCGGCCGGATACGGCAAGGGACGGAAGAGGTAGGCGTTGGCGACCGCGGTGACGATCAAACAGAGCGCGAGGCCGACGCCGAGCGTGAGCACCGCGGTCAGGGTGAAGCCGCGGGCCTGCGCCAGCGAGCGCAACGTGGTCGTCATGGCACCAGATACGACGCCACGACGTGGAAAGTAAAGATGAAGGATGCGATGTAACGGTTACGTCAGGTGCCACACACTTGACTGCCGACTGTTCACCGTTACAACCGCATCGTGATGGGGACTACTCGCGAGCGCCGAGC
>CAZEMI010000268.1:0-12838 GCA_964513235.1 uncultured Acidobacterium sp. | reverse complement strand
TCTTTTGTCTTTTGTGGGTTATATAGTAATATTTTTTGTTTTTCTTTCTGTGGGGGTCTGGTGGTTTTTTTTCGCTATCCTTTTTTTGCCCCCTTCGCACCCCCGCTTAGCGAAAACGACGCGGCCGCGTTTGATGACCTGGCGGACGACGGGGCCGCCGACGCGGATGAGGTCGGTCAACATGCCCGACACGATCACGGCGTCGAACTGTTTGCCGGCTTCGAGGCTGCCAATCGAATCCGCGCGATCGAGTGAGGCGGCGGCGTTGAGCGTGGCGCCAATCAGCGCTTCTTCGAGCGTCAGGTTCATGCCGAAGCAGGCGAGGGTCATGGCGAACGGCATGGAGGTCGTGAAGCCACCGCCGGGATTCAGATCCGACGCCAGCGCCACGGCCACCCCCTGATCGATCAGCATCCGGGCGGGGGCGTAGCGTCCGAGCTTCAGGAAGAACGCCGCCGACGGCAGGAGCGTGGCCACCACGTTGCGATCCGCGAGCCGGCGGGCATGCGGCTCGTCGACGTAAATCAGGTGATCGGCCGAGTACGCGCCGACGTCAGCGGCCACGCGGGCGCCGCCGCTCAGCGCGAGCTCGTCGGCGTGGATGCGCGCCTTCAGACCGTGCTTCTGGCCCGCCTCGAGAACGGCACGCGACTCGTCGGGCGTGAACACGCCGTGCTCGCAGAACACGTCGCACCATTCGGCGAGCCCCTCTGCGGCCATCGCGGGGATCATCTCGTCGATCAGCAGGCGCACGTACTCGCTACGGCGGCCGCGATACTCGATCGGCACCTCGTGGGCCCCCATGAACGTGGCGGTGAGGTCGATGGGCTGGCCGGCAGACACCGTCTTGATCGCGCACAACATGCGGCGCTCGGTGACGAGGTCGAGGCCGTAACCGCTCTTGGCTTCGGCCGTGGTGGTCCCGAAGGCAAGCATCTCGGCCAGCCGCGATCGCGCGAGGCCGACCAGCTCGTGCTCGCTCGCCGCGCGCGTGGCCGCGACGGTCTTCACGATGCCGCCGCCACTGGCCGCAATCTCGGCGTAGGTGGCGCCGGCGAGACGCCGCCGCAGTTCATCACGGCGATCGCCGGCGAACACGAGATGCGTGTGCGGATCGACAAAGCCCGGCACCACCGTGCACCCTTCGGCGTCGATCACCTGCGCGTTGGCGGTCAGCGTGACCGTCTTCGACGCATCCGCCGCGGAACCGACAAAGACGATGCGGCCTTCGAAGCCGGCGACGGAGGCGTTGGGAAGCGTACCGATCTCGCGCTGCGCGGATCCACGGCGCGGGCCTGGCCCCGCGCAGGTAGCGACGAGGTCGGCATTGTCGATCAGGAAGTCAGCCTGCACCGCCGCAGATTAAACCAGGGCCGCAGAAGGCGCAGAGACAATCTTTTTCCAGGCCGCAGAAGGCGCAGAGACTATTTCTTCTCCAGAAGTGCAGCGATCACCGTTGCCCGATCGATCTTGGCAACGCGGATGCGTTTTGATCGCGACCGTTCACCGCTGACGATCGTGATGTCGCGCTTGGGGATGTGGAGGGCGCGCGCGACCAGCGCGATGAGCTCGTCATTCGCCGCGCCGTCAACGGGCGCGGCAGCGAGACGGACGAGCAGGGCGCCGTCGCGGAGGCCCGCGAACTCCGAGCGGCCGGCGCGCGGGATGACGCGCACGTCGATCGTGTCGGCCGGCCCGTCAGCCGACCTGGGTGTCGGCCTTGGGCGAGACATCCGCCGGGCGCGGCGCGGACGCCTGCGCCGATTCCACCGACCGCGGCCGATGGAGCAGCACGCGCTCTTCGCGCGACCGCGCGTCCTGATCGCGGATGAACTCCAGCGTGGTGTTCAGCGTGCGCACCAGCGCCTCGATGTCGTTCTCCACTTCACGGCGCTTCAAGCGCAGGCCCTCGATCTCGCGCTGCACATCGTCGAGGCGGGTCTGCGCCTTCTGCAGCAGCAGGTCGGCGCGGCCCTCGGCTTCGCGGACGATAATCCCCGCTTCGCTCTGCGCCTGCTCCTTGACCTCGTCGGCGAGCTTCTGGGCGGTGAGCAGCGTGTTGCGGAGGTTGCGCTCCTGGCCGCGATGCTCGCCGAGCACGGCGTCGAGCTTGGCGACGTCCTGCCGCAGCTTGTCGTTCTCGCGCAGCGCGTTCTCGTAGTCGTCGGCGACCTCCAGCAGGAAGGCCTGCACTTCGCCGCGGTCGTAGCCGCGCATCACGGTCTGGAAGCGCTGCTGCCTGAGATCGAGTGGTGTGACTTTCATAATTTTGTTATTCGTTATTCGTTATTCGTTGTTGCGTAGCTTCGTTCACCAAAGATCGCCGTGCCGACGCGGACCATCGTGGCGCCTTCTTCGATGGCCACTTCGAAATCGTGGCTCATGCCCATCGACAGTTCGCGCAGGTATTCGCCAGGCACGCCCGCATCACCGAGTCGGTCGCGAACGCCGCGCAGCCGGACAAACCAGGGCCGCGCGTCTTCCGGGTTTTCGGCCGGCGGCGGCAGCAGCATCAGCCCCGTCATCCGGGCAGCTCGGCAATTGGCGGCTGCCGCGAAAATACCGGCCAGATCCGCGTCCGGCGCGCCGAACTTCGTTTCTTCGAGCGCCAGGTCCACCTGCACCAGCACCTCGATGATGCGGCCGGCGGCCGCCGCGGCCTGGTCGACCTTCATCAGCAGATCGACGCTATCGATCGCGTGAATCGCATGTGCCACCCCCGCCGCTTTTTTGGCCTTGTTCGACTGGAGGTGGCCGATCAGATGCCAGCGCAGCCTGATCTCGGTCGACTGCGCAATTTTCTGCAGGGCTTCTTGCACTTTGTTTTCGCCGAAATCCACCTGGCCTGCATCAGCAGCGGCGCGGACGGCATCGATCGGCTGGGTCTTGGATACGGCGATCAGGCGAACATCGCCGGGACGTCGGCCGCGGCGCCCGGCCGCGTCCGCGATCCTCTCGCGAACGCGCGCCAGTCGCTGCGGAATGTCGTGATACACGTGGGACCTGGGACTTGGGACTTGGGACTTGGGCAAGACCCAAGACCCAGCCCAAGACCTTATTTCTTCAACTGGGCAATCATGCCCTTCGCCTGGGTCGCGTATTGACCCTCTGGCGCCAGCTTCAAGTACGACTCGAACGCGCCGACGGCGTCCGGCAGCTTGCCCTCATTGAGCAGCGCCATGCCGAGCTGGAAATGCGCATCGGCGTGCGACGCGTTCATCGCGATCGTCTCTTCGAACTTCGCCTTGGCCTCGGCGATCTTGCCCTGGTTCCACAAGATGATGCCCTGGTTGAAGGTCGCGTCGGCGTTGCCCGCGCCGCCGCTGGCGGCCGCGGCTTTCGCGCTCATGGCGGACGCCTCGTCGAACCGCTTCTGATTGTTATAGAGCGTCGACAACGCGTTCAAGGCCTCGGCGTAATCGGCCTTCACCTCGAGCGCCTGCTGCCACGCCGCCTCCGCCGCCTTCTCGTCCTTCTTGGACATGTAGGCGACGCCGATGTTGAAGTGGCAGTCGAAGCAGCTGGGCGCCAGCTCGATTGCGGCGCGGAACTTTTCGATCGCTTCGTCGTGCCGGCCGGCGCGGCTCGCGACCACGCCCTCGTCAAACGCCTTCTTCAGCTCCGCCGCTTTGGCGGCGTCGTTGGCGGCCGTCGACGGCACCAGCACGATAATCATCTCGGCGACACGACTGAGGCGCACGCCGGTGACGTTGCTCGCCGATCCGATCTTCGGGTCGCTGGCGGTGACCCGGTACTGGCCGCTGTCGGTCAGCAGCTGGATGAACTCGCCGCGCTTGTCGGTCTTGGTGGTCAGCTTGCGGCTCACGCCGCCCATGAACTCGATGGTGATGGTCACGCCCACCATCGGCTCGTTCTTCGCGTCGACGACCTTGCCCTTGATCATCGTCGATTGCGCGAGCGCGACGGGGGCGAGCCCGGCGAGCAGCACGGTCGCGAACGCAGCGATACGCATGGACATCAGTTTGGTCATGTGGTGACTGCCTCGATTGTTAGTGTAAGTCAGCTCGCGAAAAACCGCGCCACCGCCCCCAAATCGTGGGTGATCGGCGCCGGGGGAAATGAGTCGAGAAACCGCCGCCCGTAACTCATGGTCCGCAGCCGCGGGTCGAGGACGGCCAGCACGCCCCGGTCGGTGCGGTGGCGGATCAACCGGCCCAGCCCCTGCAACATCGCCAGGACCGCGAGCGGAACCTGGTAGTCCTGGAACGCGTCGCCGCCGTCATTGACGATGGCCTCGATGCGCGCCGCCGTGATCGGGTCCCCGGGCGAGGCAAACGGCAGCTTGTCGATGATCACGCAGCTCAATTGCTCGCCGACCACGTCGACCCCGTGCCAGAAAGACGACGTCGCGAAGAGCACGGCGTTGGGCGTCGCGCGGAACTGATCGAGCAAGGCGCTGCGCGGGGCCGTGCCTTGCACGATGATCGGATACGGCAGCTCGCGTTCGACGCGATCGCGCACCGCCCGCAACATCGCGTAACTCGTGAACAGCACGAACGCGCGGCCCTCGCTGCGCGTCAGCAACTCGATGGTCTCGCGCGCCACCGCGTCGGCGAAGTCCGGCGACTTCGGCGACGGCATCTGGCGCGGCAAATAGAGGATGGCCTGCTCGGAAAAATCGAACTCCGACGCCACGCGCAGGCTGTCGGCATCGTCCACGCCAAGGCGCCCCTTCACGTAATCAAAGGACCCTTCGACCGTGAGCGTGGCCGACGTCATCACGGTGGCGCGCATGCGATCGAACAGCATCTCGCGAATGACTGCCGACACGTCGATCGGCGCGGCGCGCAGGAACACGCCGCGGTTGCGGGTCTCGAGGAAATACACGAAACCGGGATCGGCAGCCTCGAGCAGGAATCGCAGATGGTCTCGCAACTCCGCCGCGCGCCTGGCCAGCGTGGCGGCATCCTCGTTGATCTGGGCGCCGGTCTCTGCGGTGCCGGCACGGCGCGTCATCGACGCGGCAAACGTGTCGAGCGACGCGACCAGCGCCAGCCCCTGATCGACGATGTCGCCAAACCAGTCGGGTCCGATGCGCAATCGTTCCTCGAGACCACCGCGCGAGTGACGCGCCATCGCCAGCGACCCAAAGAACGCGTGCGAGTGATCGTCGATATGCGAGATCTCGTGGCGCAGCTCCGAGCCATCGTCTTCGATCTCGCCGAGGTTCAGCGCCCGCTCGGCGTCGCGCACCAGGTCGGCGACGCGGTAGTTGCTCACCGAGATGCCGAAGTACTGCGTGGCGACGTCTTCGAGCTGGTGCGCCTCATCGATCACCGCGTACTCGCAGTCCGGGATCACTTCACCGTAGGTGCTCTGCCGCACCGACCCGTCCGCGCACAGCAGGTGATGATTGACGATCACCACGTCGGATGCGGCGGCGCGCTGGCGCATCTTCGTGACGTAGCACTCGCGATACTGCGGACAATCGCTGCCGAGGCACGTCTCGGCGGTGGCCGACACGTCGTGCCACAACGCCGAGTCCTCTGGCAGCGCGCTCAGCTCGGCGCGGTCGCCGGAGTCGGTGACGCGCCGCCATTCGTCCATCATCGAGATGAAATCCGGCGCGGCCAACGGCGAGGCGCGTAATTGATCGAGACGGTGCAGGCACAGGTAGTTGGCGCGGCCCTTCATGTAGGTCGCCGTGAAGGACACGCCGAGCGCCGACTGCACCGCGGGAATGTCCTTGAAGTAGATCTGCTCCTGGAGGTTCTTCGTGCCCGTGGAGATCAGCACGCGCTGCCGGTTGAGGATCGCCGGCACCAGGTAGGCCAGCGTCTTGCCGGTTCCCGTGCCGGCTTCCGCCAACAGCACGCCGCCGTGCTGCAGCGTGCGGCCAACCGCGGCGGCCATCGCCCGCTGGCCTTCCCGCGGCTCGAACTGATCGACGGCGCGCGCGAGCGGGCCCTCGTCCGCAAACGCGGCGTCGATGGCGGCGCCTAGGCCAGGCGTTCCGGGTACAGCGGGAACTTGCGGCACAGCTGTTCGACTTCGGTCTTGACCATGGCGAGCGCGCCGGCGTTGCCGGGCGCCGCCATGGCGCGCGTGATGAACTCGGCGATCAGATCCATCTCGGCTTCGGCCATGCCGCGCGTGGTCACGGCCGGCGTGCCGAGGCGAATCCCGCTTGCCACCATCGGCGGGTTCTGATCGAACGGGATCGCGTTCTTGTTGACGGTCATGCCCGCCTGGCCGAGCGCGGCCTCCGCCACTCTTCCGGTGTGGCCCTTCGAGAACACGTCGACCAGCACGATGTGATTGTCGGTGCCACCGCTGACGATGCGGAAACCGGCACTCTTCAACGAGGCGGCGAGGCGCGCGGCGTTGGTGACGATTTGCTTCTGATACGCAGCGAATTCCGGGGTGGCGGCTTCCTTGAAGCACACGGCTTTGGCCGCGATGATGTGCATCAATGGTCCGCCCTGCACGCCGGGAAAGACGGCGCGATCGAGGTCTTTCGCATACTTGTCGCGGCACAACACCATGCCGCCGCGCGGCCCGCGCAGCGTCTTGTGCGTGGTGGTGGTCACAAAATCAGCGTGGGGGACGGGGCTGGGATGCTGTCCGCCGGCCACCAGGCCGGCGATGTGCGCCATGTCCACCATCACCGGCGCGCCCACGGCCCCGGCCACCGCCGCCATGCGCGGAAAATCGAACACGCGCGGATACGCACTGGCGCCGACGATGATCATCTGTGGCTTGTGCTGTTCGGCAAGCCTCGCAAACTCGTCGTAGTCGAGCCGTTCGTCGTCCTTGCGAACACCGTACGGCACGATCGTGTAGAGCTTCCCAGAAAAATTCAGCGGATGGCCGTGCGTGAGGTGGCCGCCGTGCGCGAGATTCATCCCCAGCACGGTGTCGCCGGGCTTCAGCAGCGTCAGGTAGACGCTCATGTTCGCCTGTGCGCCTGAGTGCGGCTGCACGTTCGCGTGCTCGGCGCCGAACAGTGCCTTCGCGCGTGCAATCGCGAGCGTCTCGGCCACGTCGACGAACTCGCAGCCGCCGTAATAGCGCTTGCCGGGATAGCCCTCGGCGTACTTGTTGGTCATCACCGAGCCGACGGCTTCGAGCACGGCGCTGCTGACGAAGTTCTCCGACGCGATGAGCTCGAGTCCCTCTGCCTGCCGCCGTGTCTCATGGGCGATGGCATCGGCAATTTCGGGATCGGCCTGGGCGAGGGAGCGTTGCATCAATGGGAGCTGGCTCATGCGGGAGTTTATTCTAGCTCGTAGGGGCGGCACTTCCTCGTCCGCCGTAGCGCCATGCGCGAAGGTGGAAGTCCCGCCCGCGTCGCCACACCTCCAGCGCCTCGACGACGTGCGTTTCGAACCAGCTAGTTCTCGATCGAGTGGATCTTGCTGACGCGGCTTGCGTGGCGGCCGCCTTCGAACGGGGTCTGCAGGAACGTCCGGACGATCTCGCGGGCGCGTGATTCCGGCAGCACCCGCGCGCCGAGGGTGAGCACGTTGAGATCGTTATGCTCGCGCGACAGCTTCGCGGTGTCGGTATCGACGATCGGCGCCGAACGCACGCCAGCTACCTTGTTGGCGGCGATCGCCATCCCCACGCCGGTGCCGCAGACGAGGATGCCGCGATCGAAACGGCCGCCGGCCACGCCTTCGGCGACGGCTCGCGCGAAATCCGGGTAGTCGACCGATTGGCCGTTGGAGGTGCCGAAGTCTTCGTACGGCAGCCCGAGCTCGTCGAGCAACCGCTTGAGGGAATCCTTGAGTTGATACCCCGCGTGGTCCGCGCCAATTGCGATCTTCATGCGCCGTCGTAGATTACACGATCCCTCCGGGTTTTTGTCCACGGATTACGCGGATTTCACGGATGACAAATCCGATGCCGCGGCACCGGCGGCTTCGCCGTCGCCGGGCCAGCTGCTCGCGCTCGCGTGCCGAAATTTCAACGTGTAATCCGTGAAATCCGTTGATGATCATTCTGTGGAGAGCACATGCCGGCGGTGACGCTAAACGCGAAAGGCGAAAACCGCATTCGAGGAGGACACCCCTGGGTGTACCGATCGGATGTGACGGACGTCCGCGCCGTCGAGCCTGGCGTCGTCGTCGAGGTCTTCGGCCCGCGGCAGCGCATGCTGGGACACGCGCTGTTCAGCGATCAATCGCAGATCACGATTCGCATGATCTCCCGCGCAGTCTCGCCTAATGCGGCGCCGATCGACGAGGCGTTCTGGCGCGGCCGCCTCGATCGCGCGATCACGTTCCGCAAGACGCTCGAGATTGACGCCACCGCCTATCGCCTCGTGCACGGCGAAGCGGATCTGCTCCCGTCGCTGATCGTCGATCGGTATGACGATTATCTCGTCATCCAAACGCTGTCGCAGGGGATGGATCGTCTCAGCCCCACGCTCACGCCGCTGCTGGTCGAGCTCACCGGTGCCAGGGGCGTGCTGGCGCGCAACGATCCGAAGGTCCGCCAGCTCGAAGGGCTCGATCAGAAAGTCGAGATCCTGCACGGCACCGTCCCCGACGCCATCACCGTGCGCGAGGCGGGTGTGACCTACAGCGTCGATCCGTGGCGCGGACAAAAGACCGGGTTGTTTCTCGATCAACGCGAGAACCGGGAAGCGGCGGCGCGTTACGCGCACGGCCGCCTGCTGGATTGTTTCAGCTACAACGGCGGCTTTGCGCTGGCGCTCGCCTCGAAGTGCGACAGCGTCGAGGCGCTCGACGTCTCCGCCGAGGCCGTGGCGCGCATCACGGCAAATGCCGCCGCCAACCGGCTGACCAACATCACCGCGCGGGAAGCGAACGTCTTCGACGAGCTTCGCCACCTCGAACGCGACGGCGCGCGCTACGACACCATCGTCCTGGACCCGCCGGCGTTCGCCAAGAACAAGGCGTCCATCCCCAATGCGTTAGCTGGATATAAGGAGATCAACCTTCGCGCGTTGCGGCTCCTCAACCCGGGCGGCTACCTGGTCACCTGCAGCTGTTCCTACAACGTGGACGAGGCGATGTTTGCCGAGGCGGTGTTCGAAGCCTCGGCCGATGCCCACATTCCGGTCACCGTGGTGGAAAAGCGCATGCAGGGACGTGATCATCCGGTGCTGCTCGGGGTGCCCGAGACTTATTATTTGAAGTGCTTCATCCTCCGGAAACTGGCCTAAAATAGGGGCTAAGCTGGTGTACACTCTCTACTCTGCGTAGGTAGGTCTCATTTTCGGAGGAAGAAGATGGCTAAGAGTCTCTTCGGCCGGGTTTTGAGTGGAGCAGTGGGCGTCGTTGGCCTGCTGGCACTCCCAGCATCGCTGTCCGCTCAAACGACCGCCGCACCGACGTTCACGAAGGACGTCGCGCCGATTTTCCAGAACAAGTGCGAGTCGTGCCACCGCCCGGACTCCATCGCGCCGATGTCACTCATCACCTATCAGGAAGCGCGGCCCTGGGCCCGCTCGATTCGTGACCGCGTGGCCTCGCGCAACATGCCGCCCTGGCATATCGACCCCACGGTCGGCATCCAGCACTTCAAGGGCGACCGCTCGCTGAGCCAGAAGGAGATCGACACGATCGTGGCGTGGGTCGCCGCGGGTGCTCCGCAGGGCAACCCCGCCGACATGCCGCCGCCGGTCGAGTGGGCCGACGGCAACGGCTGGAACTTCGCCAAGGAGCTCGGCAAGACCGAACCGGATCTGATCATCCGCTCGCCGAAGTACACTCAGAAGGCCACCGCGATGGACGCCTGGTACAAGCCGGTGGTCGAGACGGGTCTCACCGAACCGCGCTGGGTCCGCGCCATCGAGATGCGCCCGAGCTCGATCAAGGGCCGCAAGATCACGCATCACGCGCTCGCCTTCCTGATGCAGGACGACAAGGAAGCGCAGGCACTGCTCGGCAGCCCGGACGTGGACTCCGGCGCCGGCCTCTTCATGGAATGGGCCGTCAACAAGCAGGGCGAGCTGCTCCGCCCCAACACCGGCAAGCTGATGCTGCCGGGTTCGAAGATCCGCTGGGACATTCACTACAGCGCCGCCGGCGAAGACGTCACCGACGACGTGCAGCTCGGCATCTACTTCTATCCGAAAGGCGAGACGCCGAAGTACCGCACCGCGCTGTCGCTCTACAGCGGCATCCAGGGCGGCAACCGCGCCCTCGACATCGCGCCGAACACGATCAGCGTCACGCAGAACTTCCACGTGATGCGCCGCGCCGGCCGCGTCGAAAATTTCCAGCCGCACATGCACCTGCGCGGCAAGGCCCAGATGCTTGAAGCGATTCTGCCGAACGGCCAGCAGCAGGTGCTCGGCCACGTCAACCGCTTCGAGTTCAACTGGATGAACAACTACGTGTTCGAAGACGACTACGCGCCGCTGCTCCCGAAGGGCACGATTCTCAAGGTGACGTCGTGGCACGACAACACGGCCGCCAACAAGAACAACCCTGACCCGAACCAGTGGGTCGGCTGGGGCGACCGCACCGTCGACGAGATGGCGCACCTGTGGATCAACATCACCTACATGAGCGACGAGGACTTCAACAAGGAAGTCGAAGCGCGCAAGGCCAAGATGGCGACGACGACCGATCGCCAGCAGCAGTAGGTGTAGATATCGTTTCTCAATTGAAGGGGCGCCGCGGTCGGCGCCCCTTCTGTTTGTCCGGGAGAGTTTTATGTTGTCGTGGTTGCAAGTGAGGCGCATCGCGGCGGCGGCCGTCATCGCCGGCTGTCTGGCGAACGCGGGTGTCTACGCGCAGCAAGAGTTGGTCATGGAACCGCTCAAGGATTCCGGGCTCAACGTCTATCCCGCGTTCGAAGGCTGGTACCAGAATCCGGACGGCAGTTACACGCTGCTGATCGGCTACTACAACCGCAACAAGAAGCAGTTGCTCGACGTGCCGATCGGCCCGCAGAACCGGATCGAACCGGGCGGCCCCGACCAGGGCCAGCCCACGCATTTCCTGGTCGGCCGCGGCTGGGGCACCACCGCCATCAAGGTGCCGAAGGATTTCGGCGACCAGAAGCTGACGTGGACGTTGACGAGCAACGGCAAGACGGTTCAGGGCATCTTCGGTCTCACCAAGGGCTATCAGATCGAGCCGTTCCTCGACGCCGCGATGGGTAACACGCCGCCGACGCTGATGTTTGAGCCAAACACGAAGGGCAATTCCGGGCCGCCTCCGCCGCTCGCGCAGGCACCCGTCGTCGCTGGCTCAGCGGGCGAGGCCATTCCGCTCACCGTTTGGATTACCGATGACGGCCATGAAGAACCCACCGGTGGCGGTTCTGCTGCGCCGACCGGTGGCGCTGCGGCACCCGCACCCGCTCCCGGTACGCCCACCACTGGTGGCGCCGCTCCCGGCGGCGGTGGTGGTGGCTTCCAGCGTCCGCGCCTCAGCGTAATGATGAGCAAGTTCCGCGGGCCCGGCGACGTCAAGTTCGACGACAACACGCCGACGATCGGCAAGGACGGCAAGGCCGCCGCGAACGCGACGTTCTCGCTGCCCGGTGAGTACCTGATTCGCGTCGAGGGCAACGATTCGTCGGGCATTGGTGGCGGCGGCTTCCAGTGCTGCTGGACCACGGTGTATTTCAAGGTCTCGGTGAAGCCGGGCAACACAGGTCACTAGTCCCACGCCGGATAGACAGGCAACACAAAGGCGGGGCAACACACCATGCTTGCCACTGCGCTGGTTCTGCAATTGACGACCGTGCTGGTGTTCACCACCACGGATTGTCCGATTTCGAATCGCTACGCGCCGGAGATCCAGCGGCTTGCCACGAAATTCGCCACGGACGTTCGTTTCGTCTTCGTGTATCCGGTGCCCTCCGATTCGGAGGCGACGATTCGCGAGCATCGGAAGAAATTCGGCGGCGGCGAGTGGCTACGCGACCCCTCACAAAAGCTGGTGAAGCTCACCGGTGTCACGGTGACGCCGGAAGTAGCGGTGATGACCGCGGATCACAAAATCCTGTATCGCGGCCGGATCGATGATCGCTACATCGAGTTCGGAAAGGATCGGCCGGAGCCCACGGTGCGCGATCTCGAACGCGCCCTCGATGCCATCGTTGCCCGTCAGCCGGTTCCGGTCTCCGCAACCCGAGCGATCGGATGCTTCATCGCCGACCTGGTGAAATGAGAGTAGTACTTACTTCTCTCTTCCTACTTCTAACTTCTTCGGCGTTGGCCCAAGAGGTCACCTTCGGCCGCGACATTGCGCCAATCGTCTTCAACTCATGCGCATCGTGTCATCGCCCTGGCGGCCCCGGTCCCTTCAGTCTCACAACATATGACGAGGTGCGCCGGCGAGCCACGCAGATCGTGCAAGTGACGAAGAGCCGCTTCATGCCGCCGTGGAAAGTCGAGCCGTCCGTCGGTCACTTCGTCGGCCAGCGGCCGTTGAGCGATGCGGAGATCGCGGCGATTGACCGCTGGGCGTCGAGCGGCACGCCGGAAGGCGATCCGAATCAGCAGCCGCCGCTCCCGCAGTTTGCCGATCGCTGGCTGCTCGGCCGGCCCGATCTCATCGTCAAACCCGACCAGCCTTTCGACTTGCCGGCCCAGCAGACCGACGTGTTCCGGATTTTCGCGATCCGCGTGCCCGTGACGAAACGAACCTACGTCACCGGGATCGAATTTCATCCCGGTAACGCGCGCGTGGTCCACCACGCGAACATCCGCATCGATCGCACCGACTCGACGCGAAAACTGGACGAGGCCGATCCGCTCCCGGGCTACGACGGATTGATGCCGCGCTCTGCTGAATATCCTGACGGCCACTTCCTTGGCTGGACGCCGGGGCAAGTGGCGCCGCTGGTGCAGCCGGAGCTGGCGTGGACGCTCGAACCGGGCAGCGAT
>CAZEMI010000267.1:0-24718 GCA_964513235.1 uncultured Acidobacterium sp. | reverse complement strand
ACGCCGCGAGCGTGAAGACGAGAATCGCCAGGGGAGCTTGTCCCGCCGTTGCTCGGATGGACTGCATCGACCGGAGGCGGACGATGTGACGAAAATGCGAGAGAAACATAGGCTTAGCGTATGCGGCGGGGGTTTCGCGATTGTTTCTGCCGTGTTAACTCTGTGTAAACCGGCGGGGCGAAGTCGCGCTATTCCGAGCGAAGGGCAGCGATAGGTTCGACTTTTACGGCGCGAAGCGCCGGGCGCGCGGCGCCGATCATCGCCGTCGCCAACAGTAGAGCTGCGCTGGTCGCCAGTGTGAGGCCGTCCGTCGTCGTAACGCCAAACAACAGCGACCGCACGAGGGATGTCGCAGCGATGGCGCCTGGCAACCCGATGGCCAGCCCGATCAGGACCAGGACCAGTGCATCCTTGATGACGAGCTTCGACACCGCAGCCGGCGTGGCGCCGATCGCCATCCGAATGCCGATCTCGCGTGTACGTTTCTGAACCGAGTGCGACAGCAGCGCGAACAACCCGATGCAGGAAATGACGAGCGCCAGCACGGCGGCCGCGCCGCTCACGGCCGTCCCCATCCGCTCGGCAACCATGCTGTTCCCGAACAAGACATCGTGGGCGTGAAGGGTGCGCACATGCTCGCGGCCGAGGCTGGCTACCGCCTCCGACGTCGCCGCTGCCAACCGCATCGGCGGACCGCTGGTGCGGATGTGAACCGTCCCGAACTGCGTTTCGTTCATCTGGATCGATGACAGATAGACGATGCGCACGTCGTTCTGTCGCACGTTCCCCATGCTCAGGTTGCCAACAACGCCGACGATCCGCAGTTGCGCCGTCGCCGGATTCGATGCGTGGCGAATGACGCGTCCGATGACGTCGCCACCTGGCGCCAACGCTCGCGCCAGGCTCTCACTGACGATCGCCACGCGCGGCGTCGACGGCAGGTCCGTCCACTCCACGTCGCGGCCGCTGTTCAGCGGGACGCCGGCCGCCGCAAAGAAACCTGGCGAGATGTACTCCGTGATGCCGCTCGACACGGCCCCATCCGTCCCCGCAAAGCCGACCGGTTGCTCGGTGAACTGGGTATTGATGGTGCCAAAGTAACGTGCCAAACCGACCGCCTGCACGCCCGGCACCGCTGCCACCCTCTCGACAAGCATGCGGTAGTACTCCGGCGCATTCATGTCTTGGTAGCCAGCGGGATTCGCCGACAGCCGCAGCGAGAGAAGCCGCTCGGCTTCGTATCCTCGTTCTACGGCGCGCAAGCCATTGAAGGACCGCATGAGGAGTCCTGCTGTGAACACGAGCACCACCGTCACCGCGACCTGCGCGATGAGCATGGCCTTCGACCATCGGCTTGGTGCATAGGAAACCGTGCGGGCGCTGTGGAGCTGCGGCGCAACGTGCGCCGCGAGCCAGGCCGGCAACGCCGCAATGAGAAACGCGATGGCGATCGAGCCGGCCACGATGGCGGCGAGGAACAAGGGATCCGGTGTGGTCGCCATCGACCACGGCAGGTTCCCGGTCGGGAACAACCTGCCGAAGGCGGCGGCGGCCGCGTAGGCGAGCGGCAGGGCGAGCAGGGCGCCGGTGATCGCGAGAATCGCGCATTCGGCAACCAACGGTCGAGCGATTCGCAGCGGGCTCGCGCCGAGCGCGCGCATCGCGGCAATCTCCGTCGCGCGCCCGGCCACGCGCGACACCATCAACCCGCCGACGTTGACACACACCAGTACCAGCAAAGCAAGAGCGAGCACGGCGAGGCGCTCCACCGGCGTCGCATAGAGCCGTCGCAGCGTCGACAGCCCAAGCGTCATCGATTCGGCGCCGCCGCTCCACTCGGACAATGTCTGCGCGCGTGTCGGACTCGGCGGCAGCACGTCATCCAGCACCGCCGGCCATAACGCTCGCACCTGCTGATGCAGCTGATCGAGGGTGGCGCCCGGCTTCAGCCGGCCGAGGAACTTGAACCCGCCAGAGGCAGGGCGATGCGCATTGAAGGGAAGAATGAAATCGGTATGAAGGTCTTGCGAGAATCCTGTGTAGCCTTCAGGCATTACGCCGATCACCGTGACAGTGACATTCTGGATTCGCACGTTGCGTCCGAGCACATCGCTGGCGCCGTCGAACATCCGTTGCCAATAGTCATGGGTGATGACCATCACCGGGCGGCCGGGTCCGGTGAGGGGCGTTTCCTCGCCGGTGAACCAGCGACCCAGGATCGGCGCGACGCCGATGACCCTGCCGCAGTCGCCGGCCATCACCTCGAAGTGCGCTTCGACGACGCGTCCTCCGGATTCGGTGGCGTCAAGCGTCGAGTTATAGGCACACCATCCTTCGGCAGAGAGGTCGGCGGCGCGCAAGCGATCGAGCGTCGGCAGCGGCGTGATGCGGCTGAACCCTTGCGCATCGAGAGATGACACCGCCACCAGCGTCTCTGGTGAGGGGAGATTGAGTGGCCGGAAAGTCAGGGCGCTCCAGACGCTGCCCATCGCACCGGCGACGCCGATGCCCGCGCTCAAGATCAGGACCACGCAGATTGAGAAGCTGCCCGAGTGGAGGATGCGTCGCAGACCGAGCCGCACGTCTTGAAGCATGCGGCAGTATAGGGTTATCGCCGCGCGGCTGACCGCCGGTCGCGCGGGCGACCGGTGACCGCCGGTTTTTGGCGCGTCAACTCGGTCTCGACGGACTTCAATCCCTTTCGATACGGCACTTTTTCGAGGGAAATCTTGCGGCCAAGGGCCACTTCCAGGGCGCGCGCCTGGCGGTGCGCGGCCCACACTTCGAGCTCCGCATCGCCCACCGCTTGCACGCGAATGCGCAGCTCGCCCAGCCGCTCGCGCATCTCGAGGCCGCGAATCACGCCGTGGCGGCTGCGATCGAGCGTTTCCGCCAGTCGCAAGAATGCCGAGAGCACCGCCACGGCCTTCCGCTGATGCCGGGTGAGCTCGCCCATGCCTTCGTGCTCTTTACTCGGCGTCGCGCGGCGGTGGTAGCGGGTGACCAGCGCGATGATCGCGATCTCTTCCGGTTCGAAGCCGCGCAAATCCCCGTTCTTGATCAGGTAGTACGAGTGACGGTGGTGCTTCTCGTAGCTGATGTGATTGCCGATGTCGTGCAACAGGCCGGCGTAATCGAGCCACTCGCGTTCACGATCGCCCAGGCCGTGAATCTTCTTGGTGAAGTCGAACATCGTCAGTGCCAGCGCCGCCACCTGCCGCGAATGGTCCGCCTCCCACGCGCACCGCTCGGCCAGTTCGATCACCGACCGCCGCCGCACATCCGGATACCGGTCGATGCGCGCGATGTCGCGGCGATGCCGATGGATGTAATCGAGCAGGACGCCTTCCCGCAACGCGAGATCGCATAGCGTGATCTCGTCCGCCGCCAGTCTCTTGAGCAGCGTGTCGAGCAGCACCGTGCCCGCGACCATCAAGTCGGCGCGGCGGGGGTCGAGCCCCGCCAGGTGCATGCGCTCCTCGAGATCCATCTCGACGGTGTCTTTGCGAAGACGCCGCAGGCTCTTGGCCGGGACGCGCAGGTTGCGCACCTCCTGCGGCACGGTGCCGCGGTCGATCGCCGTGGCCACGATCCCCAGCGAGAGGATGGTGCCGGATGTGCCGATGACGCGGTCGAAGCCTTTTTCGACGATGTGCTCGAGGTAGCGGTCGACGTGTTCGCCGATGAACTTCGCCATCTTGCGTTCGTCGCGACTCGAGATGGGATCCGAATCGACGAAACGCTCGGTGAGCCGGATCACGCCGATCTTGAAGCTGCGCGCGAATTCGACTTCGCGGCCGCTGCCCAGCGTGATCTCGACGCTGCCGCCGCCGATGTCGATCACCACCGCGGGCTTCGGCGTGTCGACGCCGTAGACCGCCGCCAGGTGAATGAGCCGCGCCTCTTCGGTGCCGGTGATGAGGCGGGCGCGAATGCCGGTCTTGCGTTCGATGGCGCGCAGGAACGCGCCGCCGTTTTCCGCCTCGCGCGTGGCGCTGGTGGCCACGGCCAGCACTTCATCCACCTGATGCGACTGCGCCAGCCGCGCGAATTTCGAGAGCGCCTGCAGCGCCGCGCTCATCGCTTCCGGCGTCAGTTTCTTGCCGTCGAGTCCGCCGGCACCCAGCCGGACCATTTCCTTTTCGCGATCGACGACCTCGAACGAGAAATCGGGACGTACGCGTACCACGATCATGTGAACCGAGTTCGTTCCGATGTCGATGGCGGCCAGACGCATGCAAAGGAGGGTGCGGCAACAGCCGCGATCTATAATTGAGAACTCATCCTAGCATGGAGCATTCCGCCCTCTCAGTCGCGCTCCTCAGACAACGGCTCGTTTCGCTGCTAAAGGCGATGCCGGCTGCGCAGGCGGGCGACGAAGTGTCCGTGCACCTGGCGCGGGTGGCGTCGCGGCGGTTGCGGCAGGCGCTGCCGCTCCTGGGTATGCGCGCCGACGCCCATGCCCTCAATCGTGCGGACAAGCGGGTCCGTCGAATTACCCGTGCACTGGGTCCGGTCCGTGAACTGGACGTTACATTGTTGTTACTCAACGAGCTGGCCGAAAAAAGCGCCGCACCGATGCGCGCCATCGCTCGCGTGCGGGAGGCGGTGAACGACGAACGCCAGGAGCGCCGCCGCGACATGCTGGCCGAGATCAGGCCCGCGAAGCTCGACAAGCTGCGCAAGCGGCTGGTGCGCGTCGCCGCGCCGGCGTCGCGGCCGCTGTCGACGGGAAGTGCGCTGGCCGAGGCCACCGCGCAGGCCGCGCGCCGCGCGGTCGAGCTGCGCACGGCGATCGAGCATGCCGGCGGGATTTACCTCGCCGATCGCCTGCACCGCGTGCGCGTCGCCGCGAAGAAGCTGCGCTACGCGCTCGAGATCCAGCGCGAGCTGACGCACTCGCGATCGACGGCGCAACTGAACCGGCTGAAGACGCAGCAGGATCTGTTGGGGCGCATGCACGATCTCGAGATGTTGATTGAGCGCGCGCGCGGCGTGCAGGCCGAGCTGACGCCTCGCGACCGGCGCGGCATGGCCGAGCTGAAAACACTCATCCGCGTGCTCGAAGACGAGTGCCGCGACGGCCACGCCACCTACATGCGGGGCCGGCCGGCCCTGCTCAAGCTGTGTGAGACCGTCATCTCGGCCGCCGGCCAGTCGACCACCTCCGCTGCCTGATTCCCACACCATGGCCGCTACCATCGAGTTGTACCTGGTCCGTCACGGCATTGCCGCCGAGCGCGGGCCGAAGTATCCCGACGATCGTCTCCGTCCGCTCACGCCTGCCGGCTCGAAGAAATTTGCCGAGTCCGTGCCGGGTCTGATCGAGATGGATGTGGTGATCGATTTCATGCTGACCAGCCCGCTCGTGCGCGCGCGAGACACGGCGATGCTGCTGGCGGCCGGCCTCAAGCTCAAACCGGCGGTGTCGGAGAGCGAAGCGTTGGCGCCCGGCGGCAGACCGCAGGCGATCAACGAGGCGATCAAGACGCACACGAAGAAATATCGACGCCTCGCGCTGGTCGGGCACGAGCCTGACCTGGGCGAGCTGGCGGCGCGCCTGCTGGGCGCGCGCGGCGGCGTCGAGTTCAAGAAAGGCGGCGTGTGCCTGATCGAGTGTGACGGCGCCACGCCAACGGGGCCGGGCACCTTGCGCTGGTTGCTGACGCCGAAAGCCCTGCGCGCGCTCGCGCCCTGATGAAGAAGGCCACCGTCATCGTCAATCCGATCGCCGGCCGCGGGCGATCGCGGACGATCGGCGCGTGCGTGGATCTCGCCAGATCCGTTTTCGCCAATCACCACTACGACGCCGATGTTCGCGTCACCACCGGGCCGCACGACGCCAACCGGTTTGCGACGGAAGCCGTCGCCAATCACGCCGACGTGGTCGCCGCCTGGGGCGGCGACGGAACGGTCAACGGCGCCGCCGCGGGTGTGGCCGGCACCGGTGTTCCCCTCGCCATTATTCCCGGCGGATCCGGCAACGGCCTGGCGCGCGATCTGACGATTCCCTTCGATCCGGCGCCGGCGTTCGAGGTGGCGGCGACCGGCAGGGTGCGCGCGATTGACGCGGGTGACTTGCAGGGCTCGTTGTTCTTCAACGTCGCCGGCGTCGGGCTCGACGCTCGGATTGCCGGCCGGCTCGCCACCGAAGGCCATCGCCGCGGCTTGATGGGATACGTGCTCGCCACCGTTGCCGAGCTCCGATCGTACCAGGCGTGCGCGTACTCGATCAGCAACGTCCATGACGCGGAAGGCAAGGCGTTGACCGGCGACATCACCGACCGTCCGGCGCTGTTCATCGCGCTCGCCAACTCGCGGCAGTACGGCAGCGGCGCGCAGATCGCGCCCAGGGCGCTGCTCGACGATGGCTTGATGGAAGTGGTGATCGTCGAACCGCAATCGTCGGTGCAGATCGCCAGGCAGCTCCCGGCATTTTTCGGAGGGCGGCTTCAGGAAGGCCCCGGCATTGTCATGCGGTCGGCGGCGTCGATGGACATTTCCTGCGCGCAGCCGATTGCGTTCCACGTCGACGGGGAGCCTCGAATCGGGCCAAACCGCATCACCCTGCAGACCCGGCGAGGGGCGCTGCTCGTGAAGGTAAGTCATTGATTCGATAGGCCTTTCCCGCGTACGCCCGAGAAAGTGTTACCAAGAATTTACGGTCATGACAGTCGCCGCTGGAGCAGAATAACGGCCTCATGCAGTTCGTGAAGAGCCTGCGCAATCAGCAACAGACCCGCCGCTATTCCATTGCCACGACCAACGCTGGTTGGGAAGTCCGCGAAGAGCGCGACAGCAAGGTGGTCCGACAGGATCACTATCGCGACTGGCACCGGGTGGAGCGCGCGCGCCGTTCGATCGCGATCGAGTTGGACGCGTTGCGCGACAAGGGCTGGCGCGAAGATGAATTCAAAAGTTAGAAGTGAGAAGCCAGAAGTGAGAAGCCAGAAGTGAGAAGCCAGAAGTGAAGTCCCTCTGACTTCATACTTCATACTTCATACTTCTCACGTCTCACCTATTCGATTTCAATAAACCGGTAGCCGAGGCCGACCACCGTCTCAATCTGCTTGCCGGCCTCTCCCAATTTGCCCCGCAGGCGGCCGACGTGCACGTCCACCGATCGCGTCTCGATCAGGCGGTCGTAGCCCCACACCCGCTCGAGCAGCCGATCGCGCGACAGCACGCGATTGCGGTTCTCGACCAGGTAGCGGAGCAGCTCGAACTCGCGCCGGGTCAGGCGGATTTGTGTGCCGTCGACGGCAATGGAGACCGCATCGAAATCGGCGACGAGGTGCTTGCCGCGATACACCGGCGGCGGGCCGGGATCCTCGGCGCGGCCGCGGCGCATGACCGCGCGGACGCGCGCCGCGAGCTCGCGCGGGCTGAACGGCTTGGTGATGTAATCGTCGGCGCCGGCATCGAGACCCACGACGCGATCGCTCTCGGTGGCGCGCGCGGTCAGCATGATGATCGGCGTCTTCGCCGTGCCCGGACGGGTACGAAGTAATCGACAGACTTCGAGGCCGCCCAGCACGGGAAGGTTGAGGTCGAGGATGATCAGATCCGGCGGTTGCTCACTCGAGAGCTTGAGCGCCTGATCGCCGCTGTGCGCCACTTCGACCGTGGCATCGCCACCGCGTTCGAGGGTGTGTTTGATCAAGCCGGCGATGTCGCTCTCGTCTTCGACGACGAGCACGCGGGTCTTGTCGGTGCCGCGGGAGGCCGGCGGGGTTCGTGATCGTGACGGCATGGAGCCGGTGTGTTCCTCGAGCGACATGGTTAACGTCCCGTCCACGGTATCGGCAGCAGATTTCTGGCCGGTGACGAAGGCGTTAATTCTGGGTTACTAAGGTGCACATTTCCGAGGACACGGAGAAGTACGGAGGGCACGGAGCGTTACCGGCTCGACATTGGGAAGCCACAGCCGCGTTGCATGGGCCTGGTACGTTGCGCGGGTGTGACGATCTCCATCATCGTGTGCGCGCACAACGAAGCGGCCTACATCACGGCCTGCCTGATGTCGCTGCTGGCGCAGACCCGCCGGCCCGACGAAATACTCGTGATCAACAACGCCAGCACGGATCGCACGCGTCAGCTCGCATCGGCGCTGCCAGACATTCGCGTCATCGATGAGCCTCGCAAGGGCCTGACCATTGCCCGCGAGCGCGGCCGTCGTGAATCGCGCGGCGAGCTGCTGGTATACATCGATGCCGACTGCCGCGCCCCGGTGACCTGGCTCGAGCGGATCGAACGGCGCTTTGCCGCCGACGCGAGCCTGCTGGCGCTGTCGGGCAACTATCGCTTCTACGATTGGGACTGGCTGGGCCGGCTGCTGCTGCGCGCCTATGACTTCACGCTCGGCCCAGCCACGCACGTGCTTGTGAAACACATCCTGCGCATCGGTGTGGTGTTCTACGGCGGCAACTTCGCGGTGAGGCGCGACGCGCTTGATCGCATCGGCGGCTTCGATACGACGATCGAGTTTCACGGCGAAGATACCAACCTCGGGCGCCGGCTGTCGCGGATCGGCAACGTCGATCTGCGCTACGACTGTTATCTCTACACCTCGGCCCGCCGCTACCACGCGATGGGCAAGGCCGCGGTGTTCCGGCTTTACGTGCGCAACTTCGTCTCGGAGCTGCTGCACCATCGCCCCAAGGACACCGCGCACCTCGACGTCCGGCACTGAGCGCGCAGCCCGCAGAATTTTCCCCGTTGACACCCGTAAGCCACAGTGTTGTTACGGCCTTAGGGCATTCTGCCTTACGGACCCGCCTTCGCGAATCGCTTCGGCGGGCTCCGAAGGAGGAAACCGCGTGAGGCTTGATACCCACGTTCACACGACGCATTCGGGCACGGCGACGGTGTTCCCGTTCAACCACTTCATGCGCGAGTCGTACAACACGCCGGCGAGCGTCTCCCAGACGGCGAAACGCCGGGGCATGGATCTCGTGACCATCACCGATCACGATCAGATCAGCGGCGCGCTGGCGCTGCAGGACGCCGACAGTAGCCGCGCGCTCGGAGAGCGCGACAGAGTAATCGTCGGTTGCGAGGTCACCGCGGAATTTCCCGACGCCGACGTATGCGTGCACGTCAACGTGCTGGACATCACGCCGGCCCAACACGCGGAGATCGAGCGGCTGCGAGGTGACGTGCGCGAGCTGATGCCGTATCTGAATGCGCAACGCATTTACTCGTCGCTGAATCATGTCGCCTCCGGCATCAACGGTCCCGTCACGGCGGCGCACCTGGCCGCGGTGCTGCCGTGGGTCGACGGCCTCGAGGTGATCAACGGGACCCGACTGCCGTGCCAGAACCGCACCGCGATGTGCCTGGCCGCGGCAGCGGGGAAGCACACGCTGGGCGGCGGCGACTCGCACACGGGCCGCGGCATTGGCCTGACCTGGACCGAGGTGCCGGGCGCCCGTTCACGCGACGAGTTCATGGCGGGGTTGCGCGCCGGTCGGGGTATCGCCGACGGCGCGCACGGTGGCGCGCGCACGATGATGTCGGACATGTGGCGCTTTACCGGCAACTTCCTCGCCGAGTCCGTGTCCGCGACCACCGCCTCGCCGGCCGATTGGCGCGGCTACGCGCACACCTTCGGCGGGATTCTCGCGCTACCGATCGTGCCGGTGCTGATGGCGGCGCCGTTGGTGCACTTCATCCATGAACAGCGGTTCAATCGCGATCTGCTGTACGACCTGATCGCGCGGCCGGGCCGGGCCGAGCGGCTGGTCCCGGGCCTGGCGGCCTAGTGTGTTCGTGCACCGCACTGGTTGCGAACCGGTTGCACGCGTGTAATATTGCCGACACGTGGCGTGGGTACTCTTCCGCTGTGAGGCAAACCAAAATGAAACGCATCTTTGTAATCCTGCTCGTCACCGCCCTGGTTCCCGTATCGGCCTGGGCGCTTGGCTCGCCGAAGCCGCTTGGCGGCGAAGGCGGCCAATTCGAAACCGCTACCGTCGTCGGCACCGTCCGCGATTCCAGCGGCGGCGTGGTGCCGTCGGCGAAAGTCACGCTCACCAATACGCAGACCGGCGTGTCGCAAGAGCGCATGAGCGACGCCAATGGCAATTACGAGTTCTTTACCGTCCGCATCGGCAGCTACGTGGTGACGGCCGAGAAGGCCGGATTCTCGATTGCGCTCGTCGATAACGTGCAGGTGACGGTCGGCGCCCGGCAGCGCGTCGATCTGAGCATGGCCGTGGGCCAGCTGACGGAGACCATCCAGGTCAGTTCGAGCGCCGTTCTCCTGCAGACCGACTCGAGCGATCGCAGCCAGGTGATCACGGCTGAACAGACCAGGGCGCTGCCGCTCAACGGCCGCGAGTATTCGGCGCTGGCGCTGCTGTCGCCCGGCGTGCGGCTGTCGTCGCTCAACACCGGCGGCTTCACCCCGCGCGAGGGCTCGTTCAACGTCAACGGCCTGCGCTCGACCTTCAACAACTTCCTGATCGACGGCGTCGACAACAACGCCTATGGCACCAGCAACCAGGGCTTCTCGAACCAGGTGATGCAGCCGGCGCCCGATGCGGTGGGCGAGTTCAAGGTCGTGACCAACAACATGAGCGCCGAGTACGGACGATCCGCCGGCGCCACGATCAACGTCGCGTATGCGAGCGGCACCAACACCTTCCGCGGCTCGGCGTGGGAGTTCATGCGCCGCACCGAGATGAACGCCACCGGATTCTTCCGGCCGGCCACCGGCGTCAAGCCCGGGTTCGACCGCGATCAGTTCGGCGGCGTGCTCGGCGGTCCGATCGTGAAGAACAAGGCGTTCTTCTTTGCCGACGTCGAGGTGTTCGATCAGGTCCGCAGCCAGACGGCGTCCACCAGCATTGCGACGATGGCGCAGCGCTCCGGTATTCTGGCGGTGGCCGTCCGCAATCCGTTCACCAATGGAATCTACCCGGCCGGCACGCCAATCCCGATGACGGCGTTCGCGCGCCAGGTGCTGAATGATTTGCCTGCGCCGACCAACGCGGGCACCGCCAACAACCTGCAGATCCTGCAGGAGTTCACCAACCGCACGCCGAAGGCGGGCGGCAAGGTCGACATCCAGTTCAGCCCGCGCCTGTCGGCCTTCGGACGCGTCGGCTGGCGCGACGTTGACATCTTCGACAAGCCGCCGATTTCGGGTCCGTCCGGTGGCGCGGGCAATGCGGAAACCTATGTCACCAACAAGCAGTTCTCGAGCGGCGTGACCTACACGCCGGGCGGGACGTCGCTGCTCGAGGCGCGGTTCGGCTGGTCGTACACCAGGGGCGGCAAGAATCCTGCCGCGCTCGTGCTCGGTGAGCGACGCGCCGAGGAGGAGTACGGCATCACGGGGCTGCCGACCGATCCGCGCGTGGCGGCGGGCCTGCCCACGCAGCTGATCACCGGGCTTTCCGATCTCGGTCGCCAGGCGACCAACCCCCAGTGGCAGTACCCAACCGTCTTCAACCCGAAGATCAATTACACGTGGCTCCAGGGCCGGCACTCGCTGAAGACCGGCTACGAGTTCCAGCGGGTGCTGACCGAGGTGCAGGACGTCAACCCGCTCTACGGCCGCGACTCGTACGCGGGTCAGTTCTCACGTCCCGTCGGGGCCGCTTCGAGCAATCTCTACAACCTCGCCGATTTCATGTTCGGCGCGCGCTCGACCTATGCGCTGAGCAACATCCTCGTCGCCGAGCTGGAGCAGAACATGCACTTCATCTACCTGCAGGATGACTGGCGGGTGAACGATCGGCTCACGATTAACGCCGGCCTGCGATACGAGTACGCGACGCCGTGGATCGAAGCCAACAACATCCTGTCGAACTTCGATCCCGCCACCAAGTCGATGGTGATGGCGCAGGACGGATCGCTGCAGGATCGATCGACCCTCAAGCCGGATCGCAACAACTTCGGCCCGCGCCTCGGCATTGCGTACACGCCGGCGGAGCGCACCGTGATCCGCGGCGGCTACGGCATCAGCTACGTGCACTTCCATCGCGCCGGCGGCGCCAACGTGCTGCCGATCAACGGTCCGCAGGTGATCAATGCCGTAGTGGTGCAGACGCTGGCGACCCCCAACTTCCGGACCACCGAGCAGGGCTACCCTGCGGGACTGACCGATCCGACCCGCTTCAACCCGCTGGTGGCCAACATCACCTATATGCCGAGCGACTATCGCTCGAGCGACGTCCACAGCTGGTTCGCATCGGTGCAGCGCGAGGTGTGGACCGGCGCGCTGCTCGACGTGGCGTATGTGGGCAATCGCGCCAACGGGATGCTGCTGTTCGCCAATTACAACCAGGCGGCGCCCAACAATGCCGCCGGGACGCTGTCGCTGCAGTCGCGCCGGCCGATCCCGGAGTTTGCCGACATCACGTATTCGTTCAACGGCGGCAAGTCGCGCTATCACGCGTTCCAGACCAAGTTCGACTGGCGCATCGGCCGCGACCTGACGCTGCTCAGCTCGCTGACGATCTCGCAGACGAAGGACAACGGCGCGGGATCGCTCGAAAACCCGAACGGCAACTCGCCGGCGCCGCAGGACTTCAACAACCTTGATGCCGACTACAGCCTGTCGGCCTACCACCAGCCGTACAACTCGACGACCAGCTTCGTGCTCGACCTGCCGTTGGGCCGCGGCCGCCGCTATATGACCGACGCCAACGCCGTGGTGGATGCGGTACTTGGCGGGTGGATGATCGCCGGCATCAACACGGTCTTGCCGGGCGAGGTGGTGACGCTGCGCTATACGCCGACGGCGTCGCAACAGGTGTCTGGCATTCAACAGGATTTCAGGGGCGCCAATGCCTATCGGCCGAATGTGAGTGGCGATCCGCTGGTGCCGGCAGGTGAGCGGACGTATCAGAACTGGTTGAGCCGGACCACCGTGACCGTGCCGACCGACCCGAGCCAGCCGTTCGGCAATGCCGCCCCCAACAGCGTCCGCGGCCCGCTGCTGTGGACGGTGGACATGGTGATGGCGAAGCGTTTCAACATTCCGTGGTCGACCAACGGCAACTTCGAGTTCCGTCTCGAGGCGTTCAACCTGCTCAACCGCACGAACTTCCGCGCCCCGAACGGCAACCGCAGCGCGGGGGCATACGGTACCATCACAGCCACTTACGACCCCCGGATCCTCCAGCTGGGTTTCAAAGCCAGCTTCTGACGCTTCCGAGGACACGGAGGAGTACGGAGAACACGGAGCGTACCCTCCGCGTCCTCCGTCCTTCCCCGTGTTCTCGGAACGTGTCAGGTCACCAGAAGCCGAGAAATTTCCACCACGCAAACCCGATGGTGAGCCAGATCACCATGTTCGCCACCGAGACGATGAAGCCGACGCGCCACCATTCGGCGCGGGTCACGTAACCGACACCGAACAGGATCGGCCCGGTGGTCGTGCCGTAGTGCGTCAGGCCGGCCGTGAGGTTGGCGAGACAGAGCAGGCTGTAGACCGCCAGTTGCGGCGGCACGCCGATCCCGATCAGCACGGCCACAAACGGCGGGAACATCGCGAGCATGTGCGCGGTGATGCTCGCGAAGAAATAGTGCGCGTAGAAAAAGATGATCAGCATCCCGACCAGCACCATCTGCCAGGGGATGCCGACGAAAAGCCCGGCGACGTTTTCGGCCAGCACGCGCGTCGACCCGGTCGCGTTGAGCAGCTCGCCCATCTGCAGCATGCCGCCGTACCACACGAACACGTCCCAGGCCGCGCGCTCGCTGGTGGCCGCCTGCCACGTCATGGTGCCGGTGACCAGCAGGACCACCAGCCCCATCATCGCCACCAGCGTCACGTCGGTGCCATGCCACGCCGAGGTCATCCACATGGCGCCGACCCCGGCGAACACCAGCAGCGTGACCGCTTGGTCGCGGTCGAGCGGGCCCATCTTCTGGAGCTCGCTCGACGCGAACATCGGCGCCTCGGGCGTGCGCATGATCTCCGGCCGCAGCACCCGGTAGGCGATCCACGGCACCACCGCGCACGACACCAGGCCCGGCACAATCGCCGCCGCGAACCAGCTGGCCCAGGTCACTTCGACGTTGGCGAGCTTGAGTGCGAGGCTCGCGCCGAGCAGGTTGCTGGCCTGGCCGGTCAGGAACATCGCGCACGCCACCACGGACCCCTGGTACATCGCGGCGATCAGAAACGCGCCGAGCCGGCGCCGCGAGGCATCGGGCTTCGATTCGAACAACTCGGCGATGCCGCGCGCCACCGGCAGCACCATGCCCGCGCTGCGGGCGGTGATCGACGGCACGCCGGAGGCGAGCGTCACGTCGGTCATCTGCAGCGCGTAGGCGACGCCGAGCGACGTCTTGCCGACCGCCCGCACGAAGATGAGGGCAATCCGCCGCGCCAGGCCGCAGTCCAGCATCATCTTCGCGATCAGCATCGCGACCAGGACGAGCCACACCGATGGCGCCGCGAAGCCGCCCAGCACCTCGCGGATCGGCGTGCCGTTCACGGCCATCGCCATCAACCCGATCAGCACCAGCGCCGAGGCCGGCAGCGGCTCGGTCACCATGCCGGCGATCACGCAAATGAAGATCGCGGTCTGCCGCCAGCCTTGCGGCGTGATGCCTGCCGGGACGGGAATGAGGTGCGCGATGAGGAGATAGAGGACGACGAGCGCGGCCAGCCCGCGGGAGCGCGACATTCGCCGGGGATTGTATGCTGTCTGCGCCCTCACCGTATGCGTCTGTTCCTGGCCTGCGCCACGTCCGCCGCCATCGTCCTCGCCGCGCCGTTCATGGGACGGCTGCAGTCGCTGCTGCGCTCGTCGATCTCGACGCGGGCCTACGTCGTGCTGCTGGGCGCCGTGGTCGCCGGCGCCGTCATCACCGCCATCGTCGTGGCGTTCACGCGCATCACGGCCTACCGCGGACGCCGCATCGCGGCGATGGCCGCCGCCATCGGGCTGGGCGTCGCCTACACGAGCGTGCTGTCGACCGGCATTCCGGAGATTGACGCGGTGGAGCGCGTGCACTTCGTCGAGTACGGGTTGATCGCGGTGCTGTTCTATCGGGTCTGGCGGCGCCCCTCGCCTGCGCTCGGGGCAGCCCTGAGCAACGTCGAAGGGCGGGCGGGGGATGCCTCGACGCTGGTGCTGCCGATCCTGTGCGGCTTCATCGTCGGCACGCTTGACGAGTGGCTGCAGTGGTTCATTCCCTATCGCGTCGGTGAAATGCACGACGTCTTGCTCAACTTCACCGCGCTGGTGTGCGGCGTGCTGTTTGGCGTGGCGTTGGAACCGCCACCGTCCTTCTCGTGGCGGCCCGGCGCCGGCGGGTGGTCGCGCATCGGCGTGGCCGCGGCGGCGGCGGTGCTGGTGTTCGGCGCCTTCGTGGGCGTGGTGCACCTTGGATACGTGGTGCCCGTCGAAGCAATCGGTCAATTCTCGTCGCGCCATACGGCGGCCGAGCTCGACGTGTTGCAGCGCGACCGCGCCGAACGGTGGCTAACGGCCCCACCCCTCAACATTCCGCGCCTGTCCCGGGAAGATCAGTACCTCGATGAGGGGTTGTGGCACGTGCGCGAGCGCAATCGACGCTGGGACGCGCAGGAGATCACGGCGGCGTGGCATGAGAACCTGATTCTCGAGCGGTTTTTCGCGCCGGTGCTCGATCGCCCGACGTATGTGTCCGCGACTGGCACCCGTTGGCCGGCCGAGCATCGCGCCGATGCGCAATCACGGGCGGCCGCCGATCCCGCGTTTGTCAGCCAGGCCGAGGGCTATCCCATCCTGGCGTGGTCGAAGCCGCTGTATTGGTCGATCGTGGTGCTCGCCGCCGCAGCGTTATTGGTGTTTTGTTTGAAACAGTCAGTCCAGGCTGGACTGCATCCCGAGCCGATATCCCGCGTAGACGAGCACACACCCGAGGACGACCTGCGCGAGCAGATTGCCGGTCGCCTTCGCGATCGCCCCCGCCTGCCACAGCGTCAGGGTATCGATCATGAGACTGGAAAACGTGGTGAACCCTCCGAGGACGCCGGTGATAAATAGCGTCCGTTCGATGGGTGTCAGCGCCAGGCGCTGCGCGGCGATCGCCCCGGCGATGACGCCGATCGCAAAGGAGCCGATCATGTTGACGGCCGCCGTGGCGTAGGGGCTCGGGTTGCCGAGCGCCCGTGCGGTCATCAGGTTCATACCGTGGCGCGCCGCCGATCCGAGCGCGCCGCCGAGGATTACGGCCAGCCAGGTCATCGGCCGCTATTATTGCCGATAGCACTTCACGCTTTCCGACGCGCTGTGGTCGGAGTCAGCGCCAGCGCTGTTGGTCCACCAGGCGCCGGACGCGGCCGCCGATCTCGTCGACGACCTCCGCGACCGCCGTCGCCGGCTGACCCTTGGGATCGGCAATCGGCCAGTCGTCGCGGCGAGTGCCCGGCACCACCGGGCACTCATCGCCGCAGCCCATGGTAATCAGCCAGTCGGCGCTCGCCGCCAGCTCCGGTGTCAATCGCTGCGGCCGATGCGCCGACAGATCGATCCCTCGAGACCGCATGACCTCGATCACCTCGGGATGCACGCGATCGGCCGGCTGCGTGCCGGCCGAGATGGCGCGTGCCTTGGACGTGTTCGCGTACTGGTTGAAGAGGGCCGCGGCGATTTGCGATCGGCCGGCGTTGTGCACGCAGGCGAAGAGGACCGTGATCACGAGGCCTTGAGCGCCACCTGCAGTCGCCGCTCGTCTTTGGCGCTGATGTCGGTGTGGGTCAGGGCGTGCAGCGCCGCCTTCACCACGGCGGCGACGACCGGGTTGTCGATCTCCGCCACCTTGTAGTGCATCCAGATCCCGTCGCGCCGCGCCTCGACGAGGCCGGATTTCTTCAGATACGCGAGGTGCCTCGACGCCGTTGGCTGGGGCACATCAAGACTGGCGTGGATGTGGCAGACGCAGATCTCGCCATCGCCCAGCAACGACAGGATTCGCAACCGCGTCGGATCCGCCAGCGCCGCATAGACCCTGGTCAGCGCCTCGAGGTCTTTGACTTTGGGTGCCGGTTTGGCGCCACAACAGGGGGTTGACATATACGTTAAAGCGAATATAGCATGGGCCTCACGTATTCGCTAACGCGAATACGTTCGCCGACGGGAGGCACTTCTTGTCGGGAAATGCGATATGTCGGGAGGGTGACTCTTGTCGGGATCAAATGCATTACCAGTGGCGGTGATCGGCGCGGGCCCGGTGGGCCTGGCTGCCGCGGCTCACCTCGTTCGCTATCAACAGCCCTTCATCGTCCTCGAGGCCGGGAGCGAGCCCGGCGCGGCGATCCGGCAGTGGGGTCACGTGACGACGTTTTCGCCGTGGCGCTACATGGTGGATGGTGCGGCGCGCGAGCTGCTCGAAGGCAGTGGATGGCAGCACCCTGACTTCGACACGCTGCCGACTGGCCATGACCTGGTCGACCGGTTCGTGTCGCCATTGGCGCAACATCCGGCCATCGCGCCGCACGTCCGTTACCAGGCGCGGGTGACGTCGGTGGGCCGCAAGGATTTCGACAAGGTGCGAACGAAGGGCCGGGACCAACAGCCGTTCGAAGTCCGTCTGGAGTCCGGCGACGCTATCGAGGCGCGGGCGGTGATCGATGCCAGCGGCACCTGGCAGCATCCAAACCCCGCGGCCTCGGGCGGCGTACCCGTACCCGGCGAGCGCGAGCATGGCGATCGCATCGCCTACGGAATTCCTGACGTCGCCGGCCGCGATCGATCGCGGTACGCCGGCAAGCGCGTGCTCGTGGTGGGCAGTGGCCACTCAGCGTTCAACGTGATCCTCGATTTGCTGACGCTTGCTGAGCAGGCGCCGGGCACCGCCATCGTCTGGGCCATGCGCCGCGATACCCTCGACAGCGTCTGGGGCGGCGGCGCGTCGGATGCGCTGGCGGCGCGCGGAGAGCTGGGGCAGCGCGCGAAGCGCGCCGTCGAATCCGGACGCATTCGCGTCCTGACGCCATTCCGGATCCGTTCGATCGCAAAGTCGGGCGAGGCGTTGACCATCGCCGGCGCGGTTCGTGGCGACGAGACCACGATCACCGTCGATCAGGTGGTGGTGTGCACCGGCTTCCGGCCCGGCCTCGAAATATTGAAGGAGGTCCGCCTTTCGATCGATCCGTGGCTCGAGTGTTCCGCCGCGCTCGGCCCGCTGATCGATCCCAACGAGCACAGCTGCGGCACGGTGCGGCCGCATGGCGCGCGCGAGCTCGCGCATGCGGAAAAGGATTTCTACATCGTCGGCATGAAGAGCTACGGACGGGCGCCGACGTTCCTGCTCGCGACCGGCTACGAGCAAGCGCGCTCTGTTGTCGCGATGCTCGCGGGCGATGTTGAAGCGGCGGAGCGGGTGGAGATCGTGCTGCCGGAGACGGGGGTTTGCAGCACGACAGCCGTGGCGGGAGCCGCGGGGTGTTGCGGTGGTCCGGCTCCCGCGGCGGTCGATGCCTGTTGTGTTGCGGACGCCACGGCGAAGGCGGCGGGTGAGAGCGGCTGCGGCTGCGGTACGCCCGAGCCCGTGCTGTTGCAAATCGGTTCACGCAAATCGTGATGGCGCCACGGGCAATCTGGTCGATCGGCTGCGGTCAGCTGGTTAACTGGGGCGTTCTCTACTACGCGTTCGGCGTGCTGCTGCTGCCCGTTGAGCGCACGCTGAACGCGCCTCGCTGGCTGGTGGCCGGAGCGTTTTCGCTCGGCCTGCTGGTGTCCGCGATCGCGGCGCCCGCGGTTGGGCGCCTCGCGGACCGCGGCCAGGGACCCGCTGTGATGCAGGCCGGTGGCTACATCGCGGCGGGCCTCCTGATCGCGTGGGCGTTGCTGCCGACGATCGGGATGACGTACGTCGTGTGGGCGGGCCTTGGCCTGTGCATGGCGGCCATCCTGTATGAGCCGGTGTTCGCGATGGTCGGCCGCGCCTACAGCGACGCCGACGATCGGCTGCGCGCGATCGCCTCGATCACGGTGATGGGGCGGGCTGGCGAGTACGGCATTTCTCCCTGGGACCTCGTTTCTCGTCGCGCGCCTGGGATGGCGAGGGGCTGTGACGGCGTTGGCGATCATCATGGCCACCTCGACGCTGATCGTCAGCCGCCTGTCGTTTCGCGACGCCACGTTCTCGATGTCCGACTTGCGTGACGCGGTGTTCGACCGCCATCGCGCTCGCTCGACACCCACCGGGACCGCATCGTTGAACCGTCTCGTCGCGGTGTTTGGCATCTCGAGCATCGTCAATTCGGCGATCGTTTCCAACATCGTCGCGGCGCTGGTCGATCGCCGGCTGACGCCGTCGCGCGCGGCGTGGATTGGCGGACTGTTCGGCGTGATGCAGCTGCCGGGCCGGGCGCTGATGATCAACAAGTCCTTTACCCCGAGACCGGTGCCGTTGCTGCTGGTGAGCTTCGGCCTGCAGATTGCCGGTCTGGTCGCACTAATGGCCGACACGCTGCAGCCCGCCATGTGGGTAGGCGTGATCGTGTTTGCCGGCGGCGCGGGACTGACCACGCTCGCGCGGCCGTATCTCGTGCTGCACACCTATGGCGCGGAGCAGGCCGGTCGCGTCAACGGCGTCATCGCGCGCGGCCAGCAACTCGCGCGTGCGGCCGGGCCAGTCTCGGCGGCGGCGCTGGCCAGCGTCGCCGGTTACGGAACCGTTTTCGCGGCGCTCGCCGCATTACTCGTGGCGGCGATCGTCGTCACACCAATCAGGAGAACGTAGATGAGAGCGATGTGTGCAGTGGCAGTGTTGGCGATCACGGCGGGCGTGTCCGCTCAGGAAGGCGCGGTCACCCTGCCGCGGAATTACCAGGTGCAGTTCGAGAACGCATGGGTGAAGGTGACGGCGGTGCGTTACGGCCCGAACGAGAAGCTCCCGGGCCACACCCACACGCCGAATCCGTCCGCCTATGTGTATCTGAACGACGGCGGTCCGGTGATCTTCAGGCACGTCGGCGGGCCGGCGGCCACGCGGGCCGCGACCAAGGCCGGCGCGTTCCGCGTCTACCGCGGCCTCGAAGAAGTGCATGAAGTGGAAAACACGTCGAGCGTTCCGAGTGAATTCCTGCGAGTTGAATTGAAAACCGAAGGTAAGGAGCCGGCGAGCTTTCGCGGAAAATTCATGCGGCCGGCCGCGCCAACCAACGAGGTGATCGTGCAATTCGATCATCCGCAAGTGCGGATTTCCCGCCTCTGGGTGAATCCCGGCCAGCGCCTGGAAATTAAGACCGCCGAGGAGCCTGCGTTGCTCATCGCGTTCGGTTCAGGGCCGGGCGTGAATGCCGGACAGCACCACTGGCTCCCTGCGCACCGCTCCTCGGAATTATCGAATTCCGGCGCATCGCCGATCGATTTCCTTCGATTCGACCTCAAAACGAGGCCTGCAGGCGCGACCGACCGCGGGCCGGCGATTTCGAGACGTCTAAAGCGCGTCAAGCCTGGATCGGGTCAGGAATCTGTCAAGCATCACTGAGGGCGGCATCGCCTTGACTGGCCGGCCGGGCGTGTGGTGTATGAGCATGATGCGCGTGATCCACGCTGGGACGTGTGTGGCCGCATGGGCGGCGATGACTGTTGCGTGTGCCGGGTGCTCGACCAGCGCTGAAAGACCCCAAACCCTTGACATCGCCACCACGACGAGCGTCGTCAACTCGGGGCTACTCAGCGTCTTGTTGCCGCTATTCGAACGCGATGCACGCATCACGGTGCGCGTGCATGCGGCCGGCAGCGGGCGGGCCCTCGAAATGTTGAACGATCAGATCATCGAGCTGGTGATCTCCCACGCGCCGCAGGCGGAAGCGCGGATGCTCACCGCGCATCCGGAGTGGCAGTACCGCAAGATCGCGACCAACGACTTTGTCGTGGTCGGCCCACCAGAAGACCCTGCGGACGTTCGCAAGGCCGCCGACGCCTCGTCAGCCTTCGCGCGCATCGCGACCGCGCGCGCGCAGTTCCTCTCGCGCGGTGATGGATCAGGGACGCATGAACGAGAAGTGGAATTGTGGCGCCGGGCGCGGACGCAGCCCGAGGCAGGCCGGCTGCTGGTCAGCGGGAGCGGCATGGCTGCAACCCTGCGCCAGGCCTCGGCGCAGGGCGCCTACACGCTCTCGGATGCAGCCACGTTCAAGCAGTTGCAAGATCGCTTGACGCTTCACGTGCTCTTCGAGGGCGACCCCCAACTGGTGAACTCCTACGCAGTCGTTTTCCCGCCTCAATCGACTACCGCCGCGCGATTCGCCGAATGGCTTGCGCGAGGCAATGGCAGAAGGCACCTTGCCGAGTATCGCGTTCGCGGCTCCGAAGCCTTTCGAGCATGGCCGGACAACTGCCCCAGGGACCATCCCTGGGCAACACCATGCGGCGCACTGTGAGCAGAGGGCGTCATCTGCAACCGCGTTACAAGTGTAAATTCCGGAGCGTTCTATTGAAGTAACACAGATTTAACGATACGGTTACCGAGTCGTAGCTCGAACATGCCCAGACGAGTCCTTCGCGTTGGCATCGCGGCTGTGACGCTGGCCGTCGCAATGGGCACCGCTCTGTCTGCCAGCGGACCACGCTGGACGTGGCTCGATCGCCCGCCCCTGATCGTTGAACATCCTGTTCTCGCGTCCAGCCTCGCGCGGCTGTACTTCCGCAGCCCGCGGTGGCGCGATGCACTCCATGCCGTCGCCAACACCGGTCGTAGGGTGGTGGTGGTGACCCCGGATAAGGTCCGCGTCCGAGACGAGAACGGCGGCGGCGAGACGCCGTTCGATCCTGATGTGCTTGCGGAAGTGCAACCGATCGCTGACGACTGGTCCCGCGTCGACACGGTGATTGTCGTCGTGAACCTGCCGCTGCTCGACACGCTCTATAGCGATGCCACCACGGCCGACCTGGAAGCCGACCTCGATCGGATTCTTGCGCACGAAATCTACGGGCACGCGATCCCGTACCTGCTGGCGGGACATCTGTCGGGGAAGTGCGCCGATCCGTTGCCCAAACAGCGGGCAACGGACGCATGCGCGATCAAACGCGAGAACGAGATCCGCGGCGAATTGCGGCTGGGTGAGCGCCGCGGATACGGCCTCGACGGCCTGACGATCGCGCGGCGCTTCCGTTACTAGACACCGATTGGACACCGATTAAATTAATCAGTGCCTAATCGGCGCTAATCAGTGGCCTGACGGGATTCGGCCTCCCGTGTGTCCCGCTACGGCGCCACTGTGACGTTGATCGTTTCGCAGAGGCCCGGAAGCGTGCGGTGCATGTCATCGCCGGCCTGCACGGTGAGACGATGCGCCCCAGGAGCCAGCGACATCTCGATGACGTTCTTGCCGTCGCCAAAGTGGACCCACGGGTCGGCCTTCGGGATCACGGTGCCGTCCGGCAGGCAATCGGCGTCGACGGCGATGTGGTAGTGAATCATATTCGGGCGAACCTGCTCGGGCTTCAGCTCGCCGGGCGGCACGGCGGCGACGGTCACGCTACCGCTGCTGCCGAACTCGATGGTCGACATCGGCTTGATGGTGGCGCCGTTGGTCGGCGTCACAAAAAACACCCTGGTGGCCGCGGGGCTCGCGGGTGCGGCAGGCGCGCTTGCGGTTGATCCGGACGCGGGCGGCGTTTCCGCGCCGCCGCAGGCGGCGGCGATCACAGTGCAGAGTCCCAGCGTCACGGCGTGCACAATCTTCATTGCGACTCCTTTTCGAGTGATGGTCAAAGCTGTCGGATTATACGTTGCTTCGCTGCTAGCTTGCTGCCTTGAACGAGGCGCTCACCTTGGCGGGCGCAGCCGCATCGACGGTGACGGGCAGCGTCTGCGTGCCGAGCCGCTCGTGCCACAGCTCGAGCGTATAACTGCCGGCCGGTAGCCCTTTGATCTCGAAGCCGCCCTCGTCTGTCGTGACCGCGAAGAACGGGTGCGGCACGACGTTGACATATGCGTTCATCCAGCCGTGGACGTCGCATTTGAAGGGCAAGCCGATCTCGGCCTGGTTGAAGACCCTCGACACGGGCGGCGTTTTGGCCGGCTGTCCGAAGTTGAATTCGCGGTTGTTCTTCGGCATGGCGTGGACGTTGTGGATCAGCGGATCGCTGTTGGAGAGCAGCACGGTCTGGCCGACCTGCGCGCCGAAGACGTGCGGCACATAGCGGCAGCCCTTCTGATCGAGCAGCACCGGAGTGGATGGCACGGCGTAGCGGCGCGCACCGAGGCCGTCTTTCACGTACACAAAGACGTTCTTGAGGCCGTTGCCGGGACCAACCACCAGCAGCTCGGACCTGGCGCCCGGCTCCGGGACGCACTGCGGGTCCGAATCCATCGGCGGCGGCTTCAGCTTCGGCGGCGTGCCTGCGAACGTCACGCTGCCTACGATGACGCCGGGACCATCAGCCGTATCAGTTGGTGCCGGCGCCGACGCAGGCACAGGCGGCGCGGCCGGCGCGGGAGACGGCTCCGATCCGCCGCACCCGACGGCGGCAAGCATCGCGACGCCTACGCACGCGCCGGTCAAGGCGCGCACGGGATCCGCTCCGCTCACTTCGTAATCGCCCCGCAGGCGATCGGCTCGCCGGCATTGCCGGACGGATCCGTTTTCATGTCGTCGGCTTTCTCGTGAATCACCAGCGCGGTTCCGCCGCCGGCATAGATCGAATTGGCCTCGGATCCCATCGTCACATTCTTGTTGGTGATGGTCGTCTGCACCGTGCCATTGGCCGCCACCTTGAAATTCGGCATGTCACCGGCGTGCGGGCCGTCGGGGTTCAACAGTCCGTGTTTCTTCTTCGTCGGGTTGAAATGGGTGCCCGCGCTGGTGAACGGCGGCTCGCACTTGGCCACCGAGTGCAGATGAACGGCGTGGTCCCCGGGAGGCAGACCCTTGAGGGTGAGATCCACCGACACGCCGCCGCCCCTGGCGGGAGAGATCATCGCCATGCCGACGGAATTGCCCTTCGTGTCCTTCAGATCCACGTGTTTCATCTGGGCGGAGACGCCGATCGTCCCGGCGAAGCCGATCAGTGCGAGTACTACTAGCGTCCGGTTCATAACTCTCCTCTAGCCGCTCATGATCGCACAAGTTGCGCCATCGGTCCGAGCGGGCTAGGAGCTGTCCGGGTAATCGGTGTCGAATCGGTGTCAATCGGTGGACTAGTCCACCACATAGCTGAACACTTTGAAGCGGCCGCCCTTCTCGATCACGGAACCGAAGAGCTGCAGGGTCTCGCGCCGGCCCTCACCGTCCCGGACCTCGACCACCGATTCGCGGTGGACGACGAAGGTCTCGTACTGGGTCGCGCCGCCGGTGAATCTGACACGGTCGAGCTGATAGCGCCGCCCGCCGTAAGCGGCTAACACTGCGTTGAGCCCGGCTTCGCTTTTGGTCCTCAAATCGGTCCACACGTAGCTGAACGGCATGTTGCGCTCGGGCCGGCTGGCCGGGAGCTCCGGCCAGACGTGCTCGCGGAACTCCCGCTCGTCAAGCGCCAGGCTCCGCAGCGCCGCGGCGTCGCGGCTTTCCACGGCGTCGAGCACCGCCGCGGCCAGCGCTTCGAGAGAGATGTGGCTGTTCGGGAGAGGGCGCGCGCAGCCGGCCGTGCCGAGGCACAGGACAGCGGCGATTGGCCAAAGTCGGAGCAGCATCAACGATCAATCTAACCCACAACGAACGAGCCCCAGGCGCGCGAAGCGCCTGGGGCTCTCATGAAACGCTGTCGTGCAGTGAGATCAGCGTTGCGGATACGACGTCCAGCCCGCGGTC
>CAZEMI010000266.1:0-119208 GCA_964513235.1 uncultured Acidobacterium sp. | reverse complement strand
AGTCCTCGGCGCCGTTGAAGCCGTGGTGCGGCGCCGTATAACGATCGTCGAACGCGCGAATCGACCACACCTTCCACAACCCGCTGAGATCGAACGCACCGGGAAAGGCCCGCGCCTTCCGCTGCATTTGTGCCTGCAGGTTGCGGCAGAAGTTCCACTCGTAAATCCGGTTCTCGCGCCGCTCGATCGACTGCACGCACGCTTCGAGCTCAATCACCGGCGACACCGCGGCAAACGCCTTCACCTCCGGCAGTTCGGCGGCGCCGAGCTCGCCGGCGAGCTTCAGCGTCACGTTCCCGCCCATCGAGTAGCCTGACACCGCAAAGGTGCGAAGACCGTCGCGATCGCGCAGTTCCTGCAGCACGGCGCGCGGATCGGCGGTCAGGCCCGAGTGATACAACCCCCGCGAGAGATGTTCGGTGCCGCCGCAATTGCGCATGTTGAGCCGCAGCACGTTCAAGCCGCGCGCGAACGCCTTGTCGGCAAGGCCGCGCATGTAGTGGGCCTCGCTCGAGCCTTCGAGGCCGTGCAGAATCAGCAGCGTGGGCGCCGCCTTACGGTCGGGCTGCCAGTTGCAGTGCGCGAGCACGCGCGCGTCGGCCGCGACGTCGAAAAATCTGGGCTCGGACGGCGGAAGGGACGCGAGCGTTCGCCGGCGGGCCCAGGCGTACAACGTCATCCGGTGCCCGCCGGACCACCTCGCCAATGGCTCAAATGTTCCAGAGGCTCCAGGGGTTCCAGCAGGTTCCAAGGGCATTGTTCGGTTGGGTTTCATGTTCCCACGGAAGAACAATTGGAACCAACGCGAACCCTGCCCTTGGAACGCCTGGAACACTTGGAACATCTGGAACCGTTGACTATGATCCAGCGCATGAAAAAGGCGATGTTCGCCCTGGCGACCCTGACCTGCGGAGCGGTGTTGTCAGGCCAGGGCCTGACCTATCCGACAACCAGGACCGTCGACCATGTCGACACCTATCACGGGACGAAGGTGCCCGATCCCTATCGCTGGCTCGAGGACGACACCTCCGCGGACACGGCGAAGTGGGTCGAGGCGCAGAACAAGGTGACGTTCGCGTATCTCGATCAGATCCCGTATCGCGCCCCGCTGACCAAACGCCTGAAGGCGCTCTACGACTACGCCAAGTTCGGCATGCCGCAGCGCCGCGGCGACACCTATTTCTTTTCGAAAAACGACGGCCTGCAGAACCAGAGCGTCTACTACATCCAGCGCGGCTTGAACGGCACACCGGAAGTGTTCATCGATCCGAACCAGTGGTCGGAGGACGGCACGGTGCGCCTGACGGCGTTCGTGCCGTCGCGCGACGGGAAGCTGGTGGGCTACGGCGTGTCGCGCAGCGGCTCGGACTGGCAGGAGTATCGCGTGATGGATGTGGCGGCGCGCCAGCCGACCAGCGATCGCGTTGAATGGGTCAAGGTGTCGGGCCTGTCGTGGCGCGGCAACGGGTTCTACTACAGCCGCTATCCGGCGCCGGAGAAAGGTAAGGAGCGGTCGTCGATCAACGAGGATCACCAGGTCTATTACCATCGCCTCGGTACGCCGCAGTCCGCCGACGAGCTGGTGTTCCGCGATGCGAAGAACCCGCAGCGGTTCCACACGCTGAGCACGACCGAAGACGAGCGATTTGCCGTACTCGACGTGTCGGATCGCGGTACCGGGAAGCAGGGCAACGCCATCTTTGTGCAGGACCTGTCCAAGCCGGGATCGACGTTCACGCCGCTGATTCCCGACATTACCGACGACACCTACAGCGTGCTCGAGAGCGTCCGCGGCGAGCTGCTGGTGTTCACCGACCAGGACGCGCCCAACGGCCGCGTCGTCCGCATCGACCCCGCGAAGCCGGCGCCGGCGAACTGGAAAACGATCCTCGCCGAGAAGCCCGACACGATCGACAGCATCTCGGTGGCCGGCGGCAAGGTGATCGCCACCTACATGAAGGACGTGGCGTCAAAGGCCTACGTGCACAGCCTCGAGGGCGCGCTCGAGAACGAGATCGACCTGCCGGGGCTTGGCAGCGTCAACGGGTTCAACGGCCGCATGGACGACACCCACCTGTTCTACACCTATCAGTCGTTCAACTACCCGTCGACGATCTTCCGGTATGACGTGGCGGCGCGAAAGAGCGCGCTGTTCCGCGCGCCGGCCATTCCCGGTCTCGACGTCAACCAGTACGAGACCAGGCAGGTGTTCGTGACGAGCAAGGACGGCGCGAAGGTGCCGATGTTCCTCGTGCATAAGCGCGGCCTCGCGCTCGACGGCAACAACCCGACGCTGATGTACGGCTACGGCGGGTTCAACATTGCCACCACGCCTGGGTTCAATTCGCTGCGCATGGCGCTACTCGAGCAGGGGTTCGTCTACGCCAGCGTCAACATGCGGGGCGGCAGCGAGTACGGCGAGGCGTGGCACGACGCCGGCACGAAGCTGAAGAAGCAGAACGTGTTCGACGATTTCATCGCCGGCGCCGAGTGGCTGATCGCGAACAAGTACACCAACCCGTCGAAGCTGGCCGCGCAGGGAGGCTCCAACGGCGGCTTGCTGGTGGGGGCGGTGATCAACCAGCGGCCCCAACTGTTCCGCGCCGCGATCCCGCAGGTCGGCGTGATGGACATGCTGCGGTTCCACAAGTTCACGATCGGCTGGAACTGGATTGCCGACTACGGCTCGAGCGATCAGCCGGAAGAATTCAAGGCGCTCTCTGCCTACTCGCCGCTCCACAACATCAAGACCGGCGTGAAATATCCGGCCACGCTGATCACCACCGCCGATCATGACGATCGCGTGGTGCCCGCGCACTCGTTCAAGTACGCCGCCACCTTGCAGAAGGCGGCCAGCCAGGAGCATCCGGTGCTGATCCGCATCGAGACCAAGTCTGGCCACGGCGCCAGCAACGTGACCAAGCAGATCGAAGCGACGGCTGATATTTACGCGTTCCTGATGCACAATCTCGGCGTCACGCCGAAGTTCTGACGCTGACGGGAAGACATGCACGTCGGGAAGAGACGCGGGTCGGGAAACAACGCTTGTCGGGAGGATACGAATGAAGCGCTTACTAGTGGCAATTCTGGTGTCGGCACTCGCGGGAGCATCAGCGTCCGCGCAGGGACCGGCAAAACTTCCTGACTATAAGAAGGAAGCGGTCAAGGGCGTCGATGAAATGGCCAAGCTGGCGCAGGAGATGGTCGATTCCGTCTTCAGCTTCGGCGAGCTCGGCTTCCAGGAATTCGAGACCTCGCGCTACCTGACGGGGCAGCTCGAAAAGTTCGGCTTTACCGTGCAACGCGGCGTGGCCGGCATTCCCACCGCGTGGGTGGCGAAGTGGGGATCCGGGAAGCCGGTGATCGCGCTAGGCTCCGACATCGACGGCATCCCGCAGGCCTCGCAGAAGCCCGGCGTGGCCTATCCGGATCCGATCATCGCCGGCGCGCCGAGTCACGGCGAAGGCCACAACACCGGCATGCCGCTCAACGTCGTCGCCGCCATTGCGGTGAAACGCATCATGGAGCGCGACCAGCTGCCGGGCACGATCATGCTGTGGCCGGGCGTGGCTGAAGAACAGCTCGCCACCAAGGCCTGGTACGTGCGCGACGGCGTGTTCAAGGACGTGGACATCGTGCTGTTCACGCACGTCGGCAACAACCTCGGCGTGTCGTGGGGCCAGGGCGGCGGCAACGGCATGGTGTCGATCGAGTACACCTTCGAAGGCGAGACGGCGCACAGCGCCGGCGCGCCGTGGCGTGGCCGGTCCGCGCTCGACGCGGTCGAGCTGATGAACATCGGCTGGAACTATCGCCGCGAGCACCTGCGGCTGTCGCAGCGCTCGCACTCGGTGATCACCAACGGCGGGGATCAGCCCAACGTGGTGCCGAGGAACGCGAGCATCTGGTACTACTTCCGCGAAACCGACTACGACAACATCAAGCGGATGTGGGACATCGGCGACCAGATGGCCGAGGGCGCCGCGAAGATGACCGATACCAAGTGGAGCTCGCGCATCCTCGGCGCCGCCTGGCCGCAGCACATGAACCGCACCGTCGCCGAAACGATGTACGCCAACATCAAGACGGTCGGCCTGCCGCAGTGGAGCGAGGCGGATCAGATGCTCGCCAAGGCACTGCAGAAGGAACTGGGGAATGCCGAGCAGCCGGGCCTGGCCACCGCGCTCGACCCGATCGGCGCGCCGAATCCGAACCGGGTGAATACGGGCGGCGGCTCGGACGACATCGGCGACGTGTCGTGGAATTACCCGACGGTGACGCTGCGCTTCCCGTCGAACATTCCGGGGCTGCCCGGACACAACTGGTCGAGCGCCATCGCCAGCGCGACGCCGATTGCGCATAAGGGCGTGGTCGCCGGCGCCAAGGTGCAGGCCATGACCGTGCTCGACCTGATGACGCGTCCCGAGCTCGTCCAGCAGGCGTGGGACTACTTCCGCAACGTCCAGAGCAAGGACACCAAGTACGTGTCGTTCCTGAAGCCCGACACGCTGCCCGCGATTCACCTGAACAAGGACATCCTCGACCGCTACCGCGAACAGATGAAGAAGTACTACTACGACCCGACGAAGTTCCCGACCTATCTCGACCAGTTGGGCATCAAGTACCCGACCGTTCGCACGACCCCGTCGTCGCAGAAACAGGAGCAGTAGATGAAACGTGCACGTGCAGTGGTGATGGTGGCGCTGGCGCTGTCCTTCGGGGCAGCGCTGTTTAGAGCGGTGCCGGCGGCGGCGCAGGACAACGCGCGGCTCGAGGCGCAGAAGCGGGACGCCGTCCGCGCCGTCGACGAAATGGCCAAGCTGGCGCAGGAGATGGTGGATTCCGTCTTCAGTTTCGGCGAGCTCGGCTTCCAGGAGATCGAGACCTCGCGCTACCTGACCGGGCAGCTGGAGAAATTCGGCTTCAAGGTGCAGCGCGGCGTGTCTGGCATGCCCACCGCCTGGGTGGCGACGTGGGGATCCGGCAAGCCGGTGATTGCGCTCGGCTCCGACATCGACGGCATCCCGCAGTCGTCGCAGAAGCCCGGCGTCGCGTACCACGATCCGATCGTCGAGGGCGCCCCTGGTCACGGCGAAGGCCACAACACCGGCATGCCGCTCAACATCGTCGCGGCCATCGCGGTGAAGCGCATCATGGAACGCGACAAGCTGCCGGGCACGATCATGCTGTGGCCGGGCGTCGCCGAGGAGCTGGTCGCGTCAAAAGCGTGGTTCGTGCGCGACGGCATGTTCAAGGACGTGGACATCAACCTGTTCACACACGTCGGCGGCAACCTGGGCGTGGGCTGGGGCCAGCAGGGTGGCACCGGCCTCGTGTCGGTCGAGTACACCTTCGAAGGTGAGACGGCGCACAGCGCCGGCGCGCCGTGGCGCGGCCGCTCGGCGCTCGATGCCGTCGAGCTGATGAGCGTGGGCTGGAACTACCGCCGCGAGCACCTCCGCCTGTCGCAGCGCTCGCACCAGGTGATCACCAACGGCGGCGACCAGCCCAACGTGGTGCCGCGCAACGCCAGCATCTGGTTCTACTTCCGCGAGATCGATCAGCCGAACATCAAGCGAATGTGGGACATCGGCAACCAGATTGCCGAGGGCGCGGCGCTGATGACCGACACCAAGGTCACGCAGCGCATTCTCGGCACCGCCTATCCGCGCCACTTCAACAAGGTGGTGGCGGAAACGATGTACGCCAACATCAAGAACGTCGGCCTGCCGCAGTGGAGCGACGCCGATCAGACGCTGGCGAAGGCGCTGCAGAAAGAGGTTGGCAACCCTGAGCAGCCCGGTCTCGCCGTGAAGCTCGGCGACCTGGGGCAACCGCAGCCGCCCGAGCGCAACACCGGTGGCGGCTCCGACGACATCGGCGACATCTCCTGGAACGTGCCGACGGTGACGCTGAGCTATCCGGCGAACATTCCCGGCCTGCCGGGCCATAACTGGTCGAGCGGCATCGCCAGCGCCACGCCGATCGCGCATCAGGGCGTGATCGCCGGCGCCAAGGCGCAGGCGATGACGATTCTCGATCTGATGACGAGGCCCGAGTTGATCAAGGGCGCGTGGGACTACTTCAACAACGTGCAGCAGAAGGAGCACAAGTATGTGCCCTTTATCTCGAAGGACACGCCGCCGGCCACGCACTTGAATGAGGCGATTCTCGAGAAGTATCGCGAGAAGATGCGGCCGTTCTATTACGACCCGACGAAGTTCCCGACCTATCTCGACCAGTTGGGCATCAAGTACCCGACGGTGAAACCGAACACGTCGAGCCAGCAGCAATAGGGATCGGGGATCTGGGATCAGGGATCAGTAGTGCCTAGGCACTTTGCATTCCTGATCCCCGATCCCCGATCCCCGATCCCCGATCCCCGATCCCCGATCCCCGATCCCCGATCCCCGATCCCCGATCCCCGATCATGTAGCCGACGCCGAGCTCCATCACCACGATCAGTGTCACCGTGAGCCACACCGGCAGGCGAGCGGCGAGGACGAAGCCGAGCAGCATCGCCGAGACATCGCTGATCGAGTTCAGCACGCTATCGCCGTAGTAATCGAGCGAGATGGTCGCTTCGCGATAGCGGTTGATGATGAGATCGGTGTTCTCGAGGATCTCCCAGCCGCATTCAAGCACCGTGGCGGCCATCAGGCGGACGCCGATCGGCCATTTACCGCCGACGAGCCAACACAGCCCGTAGAAGGCGAAGCCGTGGATGATGTGCGAGAAGGTGTACCAGTCCGAGATGTGCTGCGAGTTCTCGGAGCTTTGCACCACGCCGTGCCAGAGCTTGACGGTGCCGCACGTGCAGATCGGCACCTGTCCCATCGCCAATAGCATCGCGGCCGTGGCGGCGACGATCGCGAAGACGGCCAGGATGGCCGCCTTCGGTCGGAGTGGCATGCGCTGGTTAGACGCCCGACTTGAGGTAACGCGCGACGGCGCTCACCAGCCGATCGATTTCCTCGGGCGAATTGTAGAAGTGCGGCGAGGCCCTGAGTCCGCCGCGATCGCCCATGCCGCGGCCGGCGGTGCCGATCCTGTCCTTCTCATACAACGCCTGGCCGAGGCGCGGCGGATTGAGCGACCCGGGCATGAACGACACCACCGCGCCGTTGAGTGACGGATTTGGCGAGGTCCACACTTTCACCTCGGGCAGCTTCGCGAAACCGGCAATCAGTTGCTGCGCCAAGGCGCGCGAGCGTTTCTCGATCGCCTCGCGGCCGACCCTGGTCTGGAACTCCAACGCCGTCCGGAACGCGATCATCGTCGCTTCATCGCGCTGGCCGAAGCCTTCGAACGTCCGCGAGATGCCGACCGCTCCGGAGTAGGCGCTGTAGATCGACGGCCAGATCTGCTTGTGGGCGCGGCTGTTGATGTAGAGCACGCCGCATTCGCGGGCGCCGCACGGCCACTTGTGCGCGCTACCGGTGTAGAAGTCGGGCGAGATGTCGGTGAGGTTGACGTCGAGCAGCCCGAACGACTGCGCGCCGTCGACCAGCGACAGGACGCCGCGATCGCGCGCCAGCCGGCACAGTTCCTTCGCGGGGAAGAGATCGCCCACCGTGCTGGACAGGTGCGTGAAGCTGATGAGCTTCGTGCGCGGCGTGATCGCCTTGGTGTAGGCGTCGATGTAGTACTCCATCCCGGGATGCGGGTTCTTCTGTGGAACCGTCACCACGGTGAAGCCAAACCGCTTGGCCTTCTCGTTCCACGCCGTCAGGTTGCTGGGATGGTTGTCCTGGAAGACGATCACTTCGTCGCCGGCCTTGAGCTCGACACCGCTCGAGACCATGTTGTTGGCTTCGCTGGTGTTGCGGGTGATGACGATCTCTTCGGGCGTCACGCGCAGGAACGCGGCGAGTACCTTGCGCAGGTTTTCCTTCTCGCCGCTCAACCGCGCGCGGTTCTGCGCCGAGGGATCCCGGTCCACGCTATCGGTCTCGCGCTTCAGCGCTTCGAGCACCGGCCGCGAGGCGGGGCAGAGGTTGGCCGCGTTCAGCACGCCGAGGTCGGGCGGCATCACGAACTGCGCCCGGACCGATTTCCAAAAGGCCTCGCCGGTGCCGCCAATGCCCGGCGACGTGGCGCCGGCCTGCCCGTACTCGCGGGCCCATACCGGATCGACGAACAGCGCGGCCGAGCCGCCAGCAGCGAACAGTCGAGCGAAGTCGCGTCGTGACACTGAGCCGGCCATACAAGCCTCCGCGGCCATCTTAGGGGCACAACTCCGAGGGTGCAAGCGAAGATGCATGCTATAACGGACCCCATTGGAGGGGATTGATGGCTGCGCCCGCTTGGACTGTAAACGGTCAGTACTACGAAACCTGCAATTGCGACTTCATCTGCCCCTGCCTGCCCGGACAACTGGCGGTGCGGCCGACGAAGGGCGACTGCCAATTCGCGATGGCGTTTCAAATTGAGCGCGGCACCTTCGGCAATGTTTCGCTGGATGGCCTGGGGTTCCTCATTCTCGGTCTCACGCCTGCGGAGATGGGCAAGGGCAACTGGTCCGTCGGCCTGATCACCGATGCCCGCGCCACCGCGGAGCAGAAGGACGCTCTCACCACGATTGCCAGTGGACAAGCCGGCGGCCCGATCGCCGCGCTCTCCGGTTTGATCGGCAAATTCCTGGGCGTCGAATCGGCGCCGATTGCCTTCGACAGGCAGGGACCCACGTGGTCCATCAAGGCGGGGAATTTCGTCGACATGGCCGCGACCGGCGCCAAGGGGTTGAATCCCGGCGCTCCCGACTTGAGGCTCGAGCATACCGGCCACCCCGCGGCCGATTCGTTTTCGCTGGCACGCGCGTCGAAGAGCCAGGTGAGTGCATTCGGCCTCAAATGGGACGACGTCACCGGGACCAACAACGGTCAGTACGCGCCGTTTTCCTGGAAGAGCGCGTAGCCTGTTCGGTTCGGCTCCGTCCGCACCCGCCGTCCTGACACGCCGGGACCGCGTCATCATTTCGGCGTGCGTCGTCCTCCTGACCGCACTCGCGTGGGTCTACCTGTTTCGTCTCGAGCGCGAGATGGCGCCGATGATGGAGCACGATCAGATGATGGCGGACATGGGCATGGCGATGGACATGTCATGGACCGCGCGAGATGTCGTTTTTGCCGTCGTGATGTGGTCGGTGATGATGGTGGGCATGATGGCGCCGTCAGCCGCACCCGTGTTGCTGGTGTATGCCGGCGCGCAGCGCGGCCGCGGCGCGCACGGCATCAGTCCGATCGTCTGGTTCGGGACCGGTTACTTGCTCGTCTGGATTGGCTTCAGCATCGCCGCCGCACTTGCGCAATGGGCGCTGCATGAGGCGGCGATGCTGTCGCCGGCCATGGCGATGGCGAGTCCACGCCTTGGCGCAGTGATCCTGATTGCCGCGGGTATCTATCAGCTGACGCCGATGAAAGGCGCGTGCCTCACGCATTGTCGGACCCCGCTCGGCTTCCTGATGGGGCATTGGCGCGACGGTGTCACCGGGGCGATCGGCATGGGCCTGAAGCACGGCGTCTACTGCCTTGGTTGCTGCTGGGCGCTGATGTTGGTGCTGTTTGTCGTCGGCGTCATGAATCTGGCGTGGGTGGCGGCCTTGACGATTCTGGTGCTCGTGGAAAAGATCGGACCCGCCGGCGCTATCGCCGCGCGCGTGGCCGGCGTGGCCATGATCGCAGCCGGCGCGCTGGCCTGGTTCAACACGTAATCAATGGCGGCGATGCCGCATCGAGGAGGAGTGGTGAAGGCTGTCGTTCTCTGTGTCGTGCTGGTGGCCGGATCGTCCGCTGTTGGTGCGCAAAGCATCGACGGCCGTTGGCAACTCATGGCCGCGGAGGATCTGCGTGCTGATGGATCCGTGGCTCGTTATCCATGGGGCCGCAACCCGATCGGATCGATCGTCGTCGATCGCGGCTGGTGTTACCTGCAGATCATGTCGAGCGACGTGCCGGCATTCACGGCCGCTGCGCCGGTCGGCGAACAAATGAGCGCGATGTTGTTGAGCTCGTACATCGCCTACTCGGGCGCGTGCACGGTCGACGACAAGGAAGGCAGCGTCACGCTCAAGGTCGACGCCGCATGGCGGCCCAATTACGTCGGCACGCAACAGAAGCGGTTCTTCCGCATCGAGAAGAACCGGATGTTCTTCGGCCCCGGGCCGAATTCGATTCGCGCTGAAGGTGGCAACCTCACTCGGCGATTGACGCTCGAGCGACAGTGATGGCGACCAATCGTCGGAACTTTGTCCGTTCGGTCGTGGTGTTCACGGCTAGCGCCTGCGCGATGAGCCGCACCGGCGTGGCGTGGCAAGCGCCGTCTCGCCGCCAGGTGACGATCGGCGGCCGGCGCATTCGCGTGATCGACGGCCATGCGCACTGCGTCATCCCGGTGCAATACATCACCAAAGGCACGCCGCTCGAGAAGATGGGCGGTGGAGCAGGCAACAACCTGCTCGGGCCCGCGCGGCTGCAGATCATGGACCAGCAGGGCGTCGATGTGCAGGCGCTGACCATCAATAACTTCTGGTGGTACGCCGCCGATGCCGACCTGGCGCGCAAGATTTGCCTCGCGCAGAACGAAGGACTCGCGAAATGGGTCGCGGCGCATCCGGATCGTTTCGTGGCCACGGCGTCTGTTGCCCTGCAACATCCGGAGCTTGCCGCCGAACAACTCGAGGACGGCGTCAAACGTCTTGGTCTTCGCGGCGCCTCGATCGGGTGTCACGTCAATGGCGAGGATCTGTCGCTGCCGAAGTTCGATCCGTTCTGGGCCAAGGCGGCCGCACTCGGCGTTCCCGTCTTCACGCACCCCGGCGGCGCCGAGAACATCGTCAAGGAAGGCGCCTTCCGCGGCCGCGGCGAGCTCGGCAACATCATCGGCAACCCGCTCGAAACCACGTATATGTTGTCGCGATTGATCTTCGACGGCACGTTCGACAAGTTTCCCGCGCTGCGCGTGGTCGGCGCGCACGCCGGCGGCTATTTGCCGTCGTACTTCGGGCGCACCGAGGCGGCTTGCGAGTTCCGTGGCAACGCCAAGTGCGCGAACACGAAGAAGCCGAGCGAGTATCTCAAGTCGCAGATCGTCATCGACACGATGGTGTTCTCAGACGAGGGGTTGAGACACCTGGTCGCCGAGGCCGGTGTCGGTCAGATCATTTACGGCACCGATGTGCCATTCAACTGGCCGGTGACCGTCGATCTCGTGTTGAACGCGACACACCTCAGCGACGTCGAGAAGGAAGCGATCCTCAGCACGAACCTGAGGAAGCTGTTGCGGATTAGTCAGTGAACTGAGCGTGGTTACGATCATATCGGCTTTCGGGTGGTCGTCGTTCAAGTGTGAGTGATTGAGGAGCCCTGTCATGCGTGTCGCACTCATCGGTATCCTCGGCCTCGTGTCGCTCGTGATTACGCCCGCGGCGCAGACGCGTGCCGGCAAGACGTTCGACATCTATGTGGTTGATGTCGAAGGCGGCAATGCCACGCTGTTTGTGTCGCCGTCGGGGGAATCGCTGCTCATGGACACCGGCAACGGCGGCGCGGCCGCGGTGAGGGATGCCGATCGCATCATGGCCGCGGTCAAGGATGCCGGGCTCACCGAGATCAACCATCTGATCACCACGCACTGGCACGGCGATCACTTCGGCGCGATGGCCGAGCTCGCCGGCCGCATTCCCGTTCGCCACTACATCGACCACGGCCCGAGCGTGCAATCGCAGCCGGCGTCGGATGTGTTTCTGAAAGACACTTATCCGGCGTTGTATGGGAAGTCGAAGCGCACGATCGCCAAACCCGGCGATCGCATTCCCATCGCGGGCCTCGACTGGCGCATCGTCACATCGGCGGGGGAGGCGATCAAGGCGCCGTTGCCGGGCGCCGGCAAGCCAAACCCGCATTGCGCGACGTACAGGTCGCAAGATCCCGACGCGACCGAAAACGCGCAATCGGTGGGCAGCGTGATCACTTTCGGCAGATTCAGGGCCGTGCACCTCGGCGACCTCACGTGGAACGAGGAATTCGACCTGATGTGTCCGACCAACCGGATCGGCACCGCCGATGTCTTTTTCGTCTCGCATCACGGCCAGCCCAGCTCGAATGCTGAAGTGCTCGCGCACGCGCTGCAATCGCGCGTGGCGATCATGAACAACGGCACGCGCAAGGGCGGCCAGCCGCCGGCGATGCGCATCATCCACTCGGCGCCGCGGCTCGAAGACCTGTGGCAGGTGCACTTCTCGACGCTGAGTGGCCAGGAACACACCGCGCCCGGGCTGTTCATCGCGAACACCATCGACGATCAATTAGACACGATGCCCGTAGCGCCGATGGCGCCGCCGCAACCCGGCCCCGGCGCGCCCCCGGCGCCCGTGCACAACGGCGCGGCGTATTGGATAAAAGTGTCAGCGCAGCAGGATGGCTCGTTCACCGTCACCAACGCCCGAAACGGTTTTAGCAAGAATTACAAGGTCAATTGAGCCGACGGGCGGGACTTCCGCCTTCGCGCAAGCGCTACGGCGGACTTCGACAGTCCCGCCCCTACATGTGCTCGTCGCCGGAGGGTCCGTAGATCGAAGGCACCGGCACGCCGAGCATCCGTAAGTAGACGGTGAGCTGGCCGCGGTGATGGATCATGTGGTTCAACACGAAGTTCCGCATCACGGCGATCTTCGGCATCGTGAACACTTCCTTGCCCTGCGCTTTGAGCGTCCACGGCGCGAAGAATTCACCGTCCGTCTTGCCGACGAGGTTGTTACGGCCGCCATTGTGATTGCTGTCGAACATCGCGAGCACTGCCGCACGCGTATCAGGGCGCTTGTAGTCCGGCGGCCGTGTCGTGGTCATGTCGAGCTCGCTCTGGGTCATGGTCATCGTCGCCCACAACGGCATTTCGGCGAGATGTTCGGCCAGCCGGCCGAGGGTGACACTGGTGGGGTGAGGCCGCCACTCGAACTGACCGTCGGGCACCCTTTCGAGCGCCCGGCGCGTGAGGCCCATTTCGCGATCGAATTCAGGCAGCAGTGAGTCGATGAGCGCCATCCGCTCAATTTTACAACGGGCGCGCCGTTTGGTGCCATACTTCACGCTCGAAATTCACCCCAACACAGAGGAGCACGTCATGAGCGCGATGCGCGAGACCGCTGAGAAATTCTTCGAGGCCTGTGAGAGCGGCAAGGGATGGGAAGGCTGCAAGCAGTACTGCCGGCCCGGTGCCACCTTCTCGGCCCAGGCCGCAGCCCTGGCCGGGGTCAACACGGTCGAGGCCTACACCAATTGGATGCAAGGCATGTACACGCCGTTACCCGACGCACGCTACGAGATTCGCTCGTTTGCCGTTGACGAGCGGCGCAACAACGTCGCCGCGTTTGGCGTGTTCCGCGCTACCCATAGCGCCAATGGCGGCCCGGTGCCACCGACCGGGAAAGCGCTCGAAGCCGACTACGTCTACGTGATGGATTTTGACGGCGGCCAGATCAAACACATGACCAAGATCTGGAACGATGCGCACAGCTTGACCCAACTTGGATGGACGGCGTAACCGGGACAACGCAGGCGTGCCGCCTGGAGCGGCACGCCTACGTTACTGACGTTACCGAATCTTCGCCTTCGGCGTCGGGTTGTTCGAGAACATCTTCCAGCTCTTCAGCGAATCCTCGAACTCCTTCTCGAAATTCTTCTCGAACCCTTTCCCGAAGCTCTTTTCGAATTCCTTCTCGAATTCCTTGCCGACGTTCTTCTCAAAGTCTTTCCCAAAGCTCTGCTCGAAGCTCTGCTCGAACTGGTACGCGAACGATTCCGCCCATTCCTCGACGGCGTCCTCATCCCAGCCGGGAGGCTTCGGCGGTTTCGGCGCCGGCGCAGGCCGCGGCGTCGGCTGACCCGGCTGCGCCACCGGCGCCAGGCCCTCGCGGCGGCGGCGCCGCTCTTCCTGGCGGCTGGTGATGATCGTGCGCGCCAGCACGATGTCGCCGCCGAACGACTGCAGCTCGATGCGCGCGCTGCCGCTGCCCAGCGTGAAGTTGAACCGCTTGCTGCCGCTGCGCGGGTTCTGCCCGGCCGGCAGCTGCACCGGGAAGTCGGCCGCGAAGTCGCCCTGGAACGTGCGCACGAAGATGGTCGCGTTGTTGGCGCCGCCGAGGCCGACGCGGATGTCGCCGTTGTGCGTGCCGAGCCGATACACGCCGTTGTCGCGAATGGTGCCGTTGAAGGTCACCTCGCCGTTCACGGTGAACGCTTCGAGGTTCGAGGTCTGGGCGCTGTCGATGAAGATGTCGCCGTTGGTCGTCTCGGCGGTGATCTCTCCGGTCGAGTTGGTGATGCGGATGCCTTCGTTGACGGTGGTGGCCTGCACGCGGCCGCTCGCCTTGTCCACCGTGATCACGCCTTCCACCGAGCGCAGCGACACGGCGCCGTTGCCGCCCACCACGCGCGCGTTGCCGTGAACGGTTTCCACGGTCACCTCGGCGGTGGTGCCTTCGATGCTCGCGTCGAGATATGTGCCCGACAGGTTCACCGGCATCCATCGCGGCACGGTGATCTGATAGTCCACCAGGCCGGCCGACGGCCAGCCCCGCGATCCCGATCCGGTGGCGCGCTGCGTGCGAACACGCAGCGTCATGTCCGTCGTTTCCGCGGTAATGGTCTCGCGAGCGCCGTGCGCGGCCTGGATCCGTACCTGGTCGCGCTCCCACGACCGCACCACCACTTCACCCGCGTTGTTGCTCAACACCAGCCGCGTGCCCTTGGTGACGTCCACCGTCTGATCGGATTTCGGCGAGTTCTCCGGCCCGCCCGGACGCGCCTGGATGGGAGCCTGCTGGGCCTCGAGCGACGGTTGCGCCATCGACGTCGCGCCGAACGCGAGCGTGAACGCCGCGATCAACAGCCCATATCTGGAGGATGCGTTCATCTGATTAGTCTCCGCCTACGGATAGAGAAAGTGAGGTGGCATGACGCAGCAGGTCGAGCTTGCGCCGACGCGCGTCCGCCAGGTGTGAATTCAAAAAGGGGTTTGCCGGGTCCTGGTCCAGCGCCATCCGTGCTTCATTGATTGCAGAGTCAATGGCCTTCAAGTTTCGTTCGAGAATCAGCACCGTTCGCGGATCGAGCCGATCGCGCTCTTCGCGCAGGATGCGTTCGAGATCCGAGACCGCGGCGTTGAATTGCGCGTCCGCAAAGTTCGCCGGCACGATCTGGCCCCCGGTCGTTCCCGCCGGCTCGCGATAGGCCTGGATGACTTCCTGCGCCGGGCCAACCCCGGTGAGCACGGAACGGTTGGTCGCCAGCCACGTGAGCCCGGAGGCGACGGCAATCAACAACGATGCGGCCATCGCGAGCTGCGACAACGTGAACGTGAACTGCTGTCCGCCTGCGCTCCTGCGGAGCTCCGGCGCGACAGGCGTGATGCGTTGCCTCACGCCTGGCCAGAGATCCTTGGACGGCGGCTCTTCGCGCCACTGGCCGATGGCCTGCGCCAGGACGTCGTCCTCCCGCAGCGGCTCGTGATCGGTTTCACCAAATCGTCGTTGTTCGCTCATAGTGCTGCTACTTTCTTGCTCAACAGCCCGCGCAGCGTCTGTCGCGCGCGATGCAGTTGCGACTTCGACGTGCCCGGTGATACCCCGAGCATGCCGCCAATCTCTTCGTGCTTGTACCCCTCGACGTCGTGGAGCACAAACACCTGCCGGGCGCCGTGGGGCAGCTGTTCGATCGCCGCTTGCAAATCCATGCTGAGGTCCACGTGCTTGGTGCGCGCCGCCGGTGCCACGTCGAGCACCGCTTCGCTATCCGCCAGGAACCTCTCGCGCGCCGCGCCGAGCGTCCGGAACCGCTCGATGATCACGTTCACGGCCAGCCGATGCAACCAGGTCGCAAACGAGGACTCGCCACGAAACAATGCGAGCTTCTGCCACGCGCGGACGAATACGTCCTGCGTCAATTCCTCGGCTGCGTCCGGTCCGGCCATGCGCCGCGCGAGATTGTAGATGCGCGGCATATGGGCCCGGTATACCCGTTCGAAAGCCGCCGTATCCCCTTGAGTCGCAAGGACGACGTCGTCCACCGGCACTAGTTTGGATGAGGAGAAGTAGGGAAGGGTTGGAAGGGTTGGGAAGGGCAGGGTCCGTTAAAGTACCCTGCCCTTCGCCTTTATTACGTCTTGGGCTTGGTGAAATCGACCTTCGGCGCCACCTTGGCGGATTCCGGAGCAGTAAAGAGGGGGTAGTCGCCCTTGAACCCGAAGATGGCGGCCGTAATGTTGGCCGGGAAACTGCGCCGCGAGGTGTTGTAGGCCTGGACGGCCTCGTTGTAGCGCATGCGCTCCACCGCGATCCGGTTCTCGGTGCCGGCGAGCTCATCCATCAGCCGCGCAAACGTCGCATCCGACTTCAGCACCGGGTAGTTCTCGACCACCACGAGCAGTCGCGACAGCGCCGAGCTTTGTTCGTTGGCGGCGGCAATCCGCTGTTCCGGCGTGGTCGCGCCGGCGAGCTTCGCGCGCGAATCCGCGATCGCCTGGAACACATCGCGTTCCTGCTGTGCGAACCCCTTCGTCGCCTCGACGAGGTTGGGAATGAGGTCGTTGCGGCGCTGCAGCTGGTTTTCCACCTGCGCCCACTGCGTCTTGATCGACTCTTCCTGGCTCACAAAGCGGTTGTACGAACATCCGGACGACGCCACCGCGGCCGCCGTCAGCACCACAACCACAAGCAAACGCTTCAGACTGTTCATAGCTCCCTTTCTCAGTCGCCATCACGATCACTAAATCATCAATAAATCACTCAATCTTCAATAGCTTACCAACCCGCGCCGCCGCCGCCGCCCCCCGATCGTCCGCCGCCGAATCCGCCAAACCCGCCGCCAAATCCACCGCCACCGGACCAGCCGCCACCGCGGCCTCCGCCAAAGCCGCCGCCGAATGGCCCCACGCCGCTCACCCAGCGGCGCCGCCGGCGCGTGCCGCCCCTCATCATGTTGAGAAAGATGATCAGCATGATCACCCAGAAGCCGACCGGGAACCCGCCGCTGCCGCCACGCCGCTGGGTGCTTGCTTGCGGTGGCGGCGCAAGATTCAGGTCGACGTTACGGCCCTCGGCAATTCGCTGCGCCACCCGGGTGGCGCCCGCAAGCAGCCCGCGGCCGTAGTCACCATCGCGAAAGAACGGCACCATCGAACGGCTGGTTTCCCCGGCGTATCCGTCGGTGATGAAGCCCTCGAGACCGTAGCCGGTCTCGACCCGCACCTGGCGATCGTCGAGCGCGAGCACGATCAGGACGCCGTCGTCCTTGCCCTTGACGCCGATGCCCTGGCCGCCGTTCTCGAACATCTCGACGGCGTAGGACTGCAGGTCCGCAAAGGGCTGGAACGTTTTCACCGTGGCGACCACCATCACGTCGCCGGTGGCGCCTTGCAGCCGGCGGATCAACTCCTCCAGCTGCGCTTCGGATGCGGCATCGATGACGTTCGCGAAGTCGTTGACCGGCGCGGTCAGCCGCGGAAGCGACTGTCCTTCGACTCGGGTTTGCGAGCCTTCGGCCCGCAATCCCTCGCTCAGGACGGCCGGCACCAAAAGCGCGAGAATAAAAACTCTGAGGGTCACTGGCCGGCCGCCGTCGCTCTCCACCGGTCGACGAAGCGCCATAACGCTTCGACTGCCGCAAGGTAATCCGGATAGAGCTTCATTCCGTCCACGCCGGCCGCGCCGCGGGTCTTGGCCAGGGCCAGCAGATCGCCAACCAGGCGCGCATCGAGCCGGGTGCGGCTGGACGCATATGCGATCAGCTCCACGCCGGTATTGACCGGCACGCCGTCCAGCCGCGCGATGCGGCGCAGGAGCTGGGCGAACGACGGCGCCGAGTCGGTCACAAACGCCGCAACCTCGGCGGGCCGGCCGCCGCACTCGAGGTAGTTCTCGCGCAGGTGCACCAGGTGACTCTTGACCTGCACTTCGCAGGCGCGCCGGAGATCCTCGACGTGAATGGCGAGGCCGGCGAACGGATCGGCGCCGAAGAGCACGCGATGCGTGTCGATAATCTCGCCGTACTCGATCGGAAATGCGTCGAGCGAGCCCCCGAACTCGTCGCGCGTCAGCATCAGCGGCGTGGCGCAGCCGGCGCGGTGCCACGCCGAGACGCGCGCCGCGCACCGATTGAGATCGTCGGCGCTGATCGCGCTGACCAGCGCCAGGCTCGGCGCGGGCGTCGCGCCCGGCTCGCCGTACGCGACCAGCGCGTGAAGCCGTTCGCCAAAAATGTGTTGAAGATCCTGCAGGGCGACGGCGAGGGGTCCGCCGTGGGCGTTGTCCATCTCTCTTATAGAATACGACTGTCCGGGTCTCCTGTTCCCCTTATGCATCTTCGCGAGATCAATCTGGGCTGTTTCGGCGGCGGTACGGGGCTGCCGAGTCTGCTTGGCGGCCTCAAGCGCAACCCGTGGTTGCGTCTCAACGCCGTGGTGACCATGTTCGACTCGGGCGGCAGCTCCGGTCAGCTCCGCGACGAGCTCGGCGTGCTGCCGCCCGGCGACGTGCTGCGATGCGCGCTGGCGCTGTCGCGCAACGAGGGTGAAGCGCGCCGCGTGCTGCTGGCGCGGCTGCCGACACTCGAGCACACCAGGCTCGGCGGGCATACCGGCGGCAACCTGCTGCTGTCGATGATGGAGCGCTACAGCGGCGACTTTCTGGCGGCGGTCGACGGCCTGCGCGCCCTGCTTGGCTGCCGCGGCGCGGTCTGGCCGATCAGCGTTGAACAGGCCACGCTCTGTGCAGAGTATGCCGACGGCGAGGTCACGCGCGGCGAGGTCGAAGTCGACAAGGGCCACGCGCGCGGCCATCACATCATTCGCGTCTGGCTCGACCCGCCGGTACCGATCCATCCGGCGGTGCGGAGCGCCATCGAGCAATTCGATGCCGTGATCATCGGACCCGGGAGTTTCTTTACGAGCCTGATGCCGAGCCTCATGGTGAACGGCGTCGCCGACGTGCTCGCCGGCATCACGGGCCCGATCATCGTCGTCAGCAACCTGCTGACGGAGGGCCAGGGCATGCGCGGGTTCACCGCCGCGGATGAAGTAGCGTGGATCAGCAAGGCGATCGGCCGCCGCGTCGACGTGGTGATCGCCAACCAGGGGCAGCCGTCGCAGGACGCGGTGGCCCGCTATGCCGCCGAACACAAGCATCCGCTGGAGATCGGCGAGCTGCCTGCCGGCACGGAAACGGTGATTGGAAATTTCTGGCGCTCGGAGATCGCGCGACATGAGCGCCAGCGCCTTTGCTACGCGGTCTGGGCGGTGCTTTCGAGGAGACTGTTGACATGAAACAAAGGTTCCATCGGTTCCAAAGGTTCCAGATGTTCCAAGGGTTTGGTGCGCTGGTGTTCGGGTTCGTTGCGACGAGTTCGGCATTTGGCCAGACGATGGATACCAACGCCGTGCTCGCGTCGATCGATCAGAAGACGGCCGCCTATCGCGACGTCGCCATGAAGATCTGGTCGCTCGCCGAGGTGGGATACCAGGAAACACAGAGCAGTGCGCTGTTGCAGGAGCAATTGCGCGCCGCGGGGTTCACGGTAACGGCCGGCGTTGCCGACATGCCCACCGCATTTACGGCCACGTGGGGATCGGGCCGGCCGGTGATCGGCATCATCGGCGAATTCGATGCGCTGCCTGGTCTCTCGCAGGCCGCCGATCCCAATCGCCGCCCCGTCGTCGAGAACGGACCGGGACACGGCTGCGGCCATCACCTGTTCGGCACGGCGTCCACCGCCGCGGCCATTGCGGTGAAGGAATGGCTGGCCGCCAACAAGCGCGGCGGCACGCTGCGTTTTTACGGCACGCCGGCGGAGGAGGGCGGGGGCGGCAAAGTCTACATGCTCCGTGCCGGTCTGTTCGACGACGTGGACGCGGTGGTGACGATGCATCCCGGCGACCGCAATGCCTCGTCGGCGTCGAGCAACCTCGCGAACATCTCGGGCAAGTTCAGGTTCCGCGGCGTGTCCGCGCACGCCGCCGGGGCGCCGCATCGGGGCCGTTCCGCGCTCGACGGCGTCGAGGCGATGAACGCGATGGTCAACCTGATGCGCGAGCACGTGCCCTCCGACACGCGGATTCACTACGTGATTACCAACGGCGGCGGTGCGCCGAACGTGGTGCCGGACTTTGCCGAGTCGTACTACTACGCGCGGCACAACGACATGCGCGTGCTCGACGGCATCTGGGAGCGGATCATGAACGCGGCCCGCGGCGCCGCGCTGGGCACCGACACCTCGATGGAGCTCGAGCTGACCAACGCCGTCTGGAACGTCCTGCCGAACAGCTATCTCGTGGGCCTGATGCAGCAGAACCTTCGCACGGTGGGCGGATACGAGTACACCCCGGTGGAGCGGCAGTTCGCGGACGCGCTCCGGAAAACGCTCGATGGCGAGCTGCCGCCGATCGACAGCGCCAATAGCGTGTTCGCACCGGAGCCGGGCATCGGCAACGCCTCGACGGATCTCGGCGACGTGAGCTGGCGGGTGCCCACCGTGCAGCTGACCGCCGCGACGTGGGTGCCGGGCACGCCGGCGCATAGCTGGCAGGCGGTGGCCGCCGGCGGCACGTCGATCGGCATCAAGGGCATGATCGTGGCGGCCAAGTCGATGAGCCTCACTGCCATCGATCTGTTCACCGACCCGTCGCATCTGGTGCAGGCGCGAGAGGAATTCAACAAACGCCGCGGCCCCAACTTCAAGTACACGACCAGGGTCGCGGATCGGAAGCCGCCGCTCGACTATCGGAAGTAGATGGCCTTAGCGTGCGGCACCCGGATCGGCACCTGCGAAACGTCGGCCTCAGGCGCGTGTAGCCCTCTTGGTTGTCGTCTTCTTAGCGGGCTTTGACTTGGATGTCTTTGCCTTCGTGGTCTTCGTGTTCTTCGTGGTTGATTTGGCGGGCGCCTTCATGCTCAGCGCGCGCTCGATAATCTTCTTGAACATCGCGCCCGTATCGCCGCCCTTCGCCGGGGCGTTGCTGTGCCAGAGCTCCGGTGTCTTGCCGGAAAGAATCTCCGCGAAGTCGGCGTCGGGCGTCTTCACGCTGAGCGGCGCGAACTCGGTGATGGCGAGCGGTCCGGCCCACTCGTCTGTGTGCTTGATCAACAGCCAGCTGTTCGGCGCACCGCCATAGCGCGTCTTGATCAGCACCCACGACCCTTTCAGTTTGAACCCGTCGAGGCGCATCTTCAGCTCACCCTTCCGCAACGCCGCGTCCACTTCCGCGGTCTCGGCCTCGGGCTCCCACGTGCCGTAGTCCCACAGCAACACGATGCCGGCGCCATAGCCTTCAGGAATCACACCTTCGAACATGCCGTAATCAAACGGGTGATCCTCGGTCTGCATCGCGAGCCGCTTGTCGCGCGGATCGATCGAGGGCCCCTTCGGCACCGCCCACGACAGCAGCACGCCCTTCCATTCGAGACGAAAGTCGTAGTGCAAGTGCGAGGCAAGGTGCTTCTGGACGCAGAAAAACAGCTCGTCGCCCTTCTGCTTTGTCTTGACCTCGGGCGGTGGTTCGGGTGTTTTGGTGAAGTCGCGCTTGCGCTTGTAGTCTTCGAGGGCCATGCCCAGATTGTCCTCCAGGAATCACCGAAGAAAGGAAGATGGAAAGGTCCGCCGCTAACGATCGCGCGCGTGCTACGCTGGGCCATGCGGGCGCAGATTGCCAGCCAGAGGAGCCGGTATATGAACGCTGGCCGCGATGCCGACCTGAAGCGTGCTTTGCGGCCGGTCCCGCACTACGAGCGCGCGGTTCGCGAGGTCTCAAAACTGTTCACGGACGCCGGCATTCGCCATGCGCTCGCTGGCGCGCTCGGCGCCAACGCCTATCGCAATCGCCCCCGCACGACCGAAGATATCGATTTCCTGGTCGGCGACGAAGCTTTCGAACGCCATAGCACAGGGATAGTCACCATGCGCGTGCCGGTCGTCGAGTTCGACGGCATCAACGTCGACCAGGTTCCCCTCACCGATGCGCTGCGCATTGTCGAGGATGGGCTGGCGCGCGCGACGATCTCGGACGGCGTGCCGATTGCGCCGGTGGACACGATCGTCGTGATGAAGCTGCTGGCCGGCCGCACCCAGGACTTGGCCGATATCGAGGCGATCGCGGAATCCGGCGTTGATCGCGACGCCCTTCGCTCGGCGGTTGCGCGCGCGATAACCGGCGGCGCCGAGGTCCTCGAACGCCTGTTCGCCAACGCCGACCGTCAGCGCTGACTCACAAAGACTCAGAAGCTCGCCCTTCTGCTTGTTCTTGACGCGACAGCCTATAATGCGCGCAGCTGGAACGAACCGCGGTGCAGTTTCGCGGGGTGGCCATGACCCACACAATCCTTTCGCACTACCGCATCGTTGGCGAACTGGGCCGCGGCGGGATGGGTGTCCTCTACAAGGCCGAAGATCTTCGACTCGAACGCACGGTGGCGATCAAGGTGCTGCGGCCCGACCGGTCGCTCAGCGAGGAGCGCCGCCAGCGGTTCCGGCGCGAGGCGAAGGCGGCCTCCGCGCTCAATCACCCGAACATCGTCACGATTTACGAGGTTGAGCGCGGCCGCATCGACGGCGAGGACCACGACTGCATCGTCATGGAGTGGATCGAGGGCCAGCCGCTCGATCGCCTGATCGAGTCTGGCCCGCTGGAGCTGAACCGGATTTTCGATGTCGCGTGTGGGATAGCCGACGGACTGGCGGCGGCCCATGCCGCCGGCATCGTGCACCGTGATCTCAAGCCGGCGAACGTGATGGTCACCTCACGCGGCGACGCCAAGTTGGTCGATTTTGGCCTCGCCAAGCTGGTCGAGGTCTCATCGGACGCGGAAACCAAGGGCGGAGATCTCTACACCGCGGAGGGGGCGGTTCTCGGCACGGCGGCCTACATGTCCCCTGAACAGGCGGCGGGACATCCCGTCGATCAGCGTTCCGACATCTTCTCGTTCGGCACCTTGCTGTACGAACTGTTGACGCGCACCCGTCCCTTCAAAGGCGATTCGCAAATATCCACGCGGATGGCGGTGCTCTCGCATACGCCGGCACCCATTCGCACATTGCGTCCGGGCGCACCCGTCTCACTGGCACGCATCGTCGAGCGCTGCCTGGAAAAGCATCCGGAACGACGGTTCATTTCGGGGACGGACCTCGCAACCGACTTGCGGAAGGCACGTGAGGCGGCGACGCGGCGGCCGTATATATCACGCCGCGTGCTGATCGCCGGCGCTTCCGCGGCCATCCTGATCATGGCGATCGGATCCTGGTTCGGCTATCGCGCCTGGCAGCGGCAATCGGCGCGTTATGACGTGCTGCCTGAAGTTGAACGGCTCGGTGATCAGGGTCGGATGGCCGACGCGTTCACGATGCTGCAAACGGTGGGGCCGGTGATCGGCGATGACGTGGAATTCCAGCGGTTGTTGACCAGGCTTTCTGCGCCCGTTCGGCTCACCACCGACCCGCCGGGCGCTGCCGTGTCGTGGCGAGCGTACGAGGGTGATGACCCGGCGTGGTTGCAGGCCGGCATCACACCGGTGGACCTGCGCCTGCCGGCGCAATTCGTGCAGCTTCGATTCCAAAAGGAGGGCTTTACTCCCGTCGAGATCGCTGCCCCACCCCTGAATCAGACCGTGACGTTGTTTCCACTCTCGGAGACGCCGGTTGACATGGTGTATGTGCCAGGCGGCGCCGTGACGATCGACGAGGAGTCCGTTCGCCGTCCGGCGTTTTGGCTCGACAAATTCGAAGTCACAAACCGGCGATACAAAGCGTTTGTCGACGCCGGAGGCTACCGTGACCCAACGTATTGGAAGGTGCCTTTCCAGGTGGAGGGGAAAGCGCTGACGTTCCGGGACGCGATGGCCCGGCTGACCGACAAGACCGGGCAGCCTGGCCCTTCCACGTGGGAATCCAGCAGCTATCCGGAAGGCGAAGCCGACTTTCCCGTCCGCGGCATCAGTTGGTACGAGGCCGCCGCCCTCGCGGAGTTCGAAGGCAAGCGCCTGCCGACCGCATGGCATTGGCTCGCCGCGACCTACGCATTCACGCCGCCGGTCCTCATGGATTTGAGCAATTACCGCGGCACGGGTCCGGCGCGGGTCGGAGCGTTTCGAGGGCTCGGTTTCTTCGGCACTCACGACATGGCGGGGAACGTGCGTGAGTGGACGTGGAATGCCACCGGGCAAAAGCGCTCAAATTACGGCGGTGGATGGAACGAGGTCACCTACACCTATCGGTCGCGTTACGCCTATGACCCGTTCGACCGCTCCGAGACCAATGGCGTGCGATTGGCCAAGTACCTCGAGCCGCCCCCGCCGCAGCTGCTGGCGCCGATCGAGCGGACCTGGCGCAACTATGCCGCGGAGCGCCCCGTCGATGACGTGACGTTCGCCGCCTATGCGCGCCTCTATGAATACGATCCGAAGCCGATTGGCGCGACGAGCGAAGGCGTTGTCGCCGGCACGGTTGATTACACCATCGAACGGGTGTCGTATGACGCCGGCTATGGCGAGGAGCGGATCACCGCCGATTTGTATCTGCCGGCCCGTGGGCGTCCGCCATTTCAGGCGGTCGTGATGTTCCCGGGATCGAGCGCGCAAGCAGGGCCGCGGTCGACCGACCGCACCCCGTACTTTTTCGATTTCATCGTGAAGAGCGGCCGCGCGCTGATCTTTCCTACCTACAACTCGACCTTCGAGCGCCAGTTGAAGCAACTGCCGCGCCGGGCATCGCTTGGCCACCGCGACCTGGTTATTCAGAATGTGAAGGAAGTCCGGCGGACGATTGATTACCTGGTATCGCGTCCCGATATCGATGCACAGAAGCTGGCCTATTACGGCTTCAGTTGGGGAGCGCGGGAAGGCGTGAACATCACCGCCGTCGAGCGGCGGTTCCGCGCCAGCATCCTGATGGCCGGCGGTTTTGACAACAGCCGGTTTGCGCCCGAAGCCGACCAGATCAACTTTGCGCCGCGCGTCGTGGTTCCGACCCTGATGATCAACGGCCGCGAGGACTTCCGCTTCCCGTACGAAGAGTCGCAGCTGCCGATGTTTCAGGCGCTGGGAAGCCAAGAGAAAGTGCATCACATCATCAAGAGCGGCCACGTGCCCCCGCGTCTCGAGATCGTGAAGCCGATCCTGGACTGGCTCGAAAAATATCTCGGCCCGGTGAACATGGAGTGATAAGAAGGTGAAGATGATTCAAATTCTGTTTGTTGCAGTCCTCTGGTCATCGGCGGGTCTTGTCCATGCCCAGGGGCGCGCCGTCCTGCCGCCGGTGCCCACGCCGACCGACGTCAAGCCCGGCAGCCTGACGTGTGACGAGTGTCCCTATCCATATCCCACCAAGTACCTCGACCTCAACGTCTACAGCCAGCCTGTCCGCATTGCCTACATGGATGTCGCCCCACAGGGGACACCCAATGGGCGAACCGTGCTGATCCTGCATGGCAACAACTTCGGCGGCTTCTATTTCAAGCCGATCATCGACCCGCTCGTGAAGGAAGGCTTCCGGGTGATCGTCCCCGATCAGATCGGCTACGGCCGGTCGTCGAAGCCGATTGCGCCGTACAACCTCAACTCGCAGGCACGCAACACCTACCGGATCCTGGAGCACGAAAAAATAGCGCGGGTCAGCGTGGTCGGCCACTCGATGGGCGGGATGCTCACGGCGAGGTTCGCGACGCAGTTTCCCAAGGCCGTTGAACGGCTGGTGATCTATAACCCGATTGGGCTCACCGACGGCCGGTTCAATCGGCCGATGACACCGATCGACGAGATCTATCAGCAGACGCTCAAGACCGACTATCAGAGTACGCGCGCCAGCTTGAGCCGCTACGTGGCGCACAACCCGAAGGCGTGGAACGACGAGTTCGAGCTCTACACGCGCATTCGCTACTCGTGGACGCTCAGTGCCGAGTGGCCGCGACTGGCGATGGTCCAGTCCCTGATCTCACAGATGCTCTACAACGATGTGGTCGTGTACGACTGGCTGCACATCCAGGTGCCGACCCTGGCGTTCGGCGGCGCCGAAGATCTGTTACTGGGACCGGCGGCGGCCTTCCAGGAACGGATGCAGTTCCTTGCGAAGAGCATCCCGAACGGCAACGGCCGCGTCTTGTTGATCCCCGGCCTCGGCCACGTCCCGCATCTCGAGGCGCCGGACAGAGTCGTGCCGCCGCTGGTCGCGTTTCTCAAGGAATAAAAACAGGTCGGAGCAACGGCTACAATGTCGGCCACATGACCACCATGCCGGCATCGACGGATCGCGCCTTCTTCGGTCACCCCCGTGGGCGGTCCACGCTCTTCTTCACGGAAATGTGGGAGCGCTTCAGCTACTACGGCATGCGGGCGCTCCTGCTGCTCTACATGACCGCGCCGGTCGCCGCCGGCGGGCTGGGATTCGACGCCGCGCAGGGCGGCGCCGTCTACGGGTTGTACACCTCGATGGTCTACATGGCGTGCCTGCCCGGCGGCTGGATCGCCGACCGCTTCATCGGCCAGCGCCGCGCGGTGCTCTACGGCGGCATCCTGATCACGGCCGGCCACTTCAGCATGGCCGTGCCCTTGCTCTCCACGTTCTACCTGGGTTTGTTCCTGATCGTGATGGGCACGGGACTGCTCAAGGGAAACGTCAGCGTGATCGTCGGCCAGCTCTATTCGCAGGGTGATCAGCGCCGCGATGCCGGCTTCTCGATCTTTTACATGGGCATCAACCTCGGTGCGTTCATCGCCCCCCTCGTGTGCGGCTACCTTGGGCAGCAAATCAACTGGCACCTTGGCTTTGCCGCCGCCGGGTTCGGCATGGCGTTCGGCGTCGTGCAGTACGTGATCGGCGGCCGGCACCTGGGCGACGCCGGCCTCCATCCGGCACCCGCGGAATCGCCGGCCGCGGCCGCCGCGCTCAAGAAACGGGCGCAGATATGGGGCGGTTCGCTCGCACTGCTGGTGGTCGTGTTCGCGATCGGCGCCCTCACTGGCGCCCTGCCCATTACCGCCACGCAGGTCTCGGATGCCGCCGGCGTGTTCCTGCTGCTGGTCACCGTCGGCTTCTTCGGCTGGCTGTTCTTCAGCTCGGGTTGGACTCGCGATGAGCGCAAGCGGCTCTACGTGATCGGCGTGCTGTTCCTGGCCGCGGCGCTGTTCTGGTCGGTGTTCGAGCAGGCGGGCTCCACGCTCAACCTGTTTGCGGATCGCAACACGCGCACCGAGCTGATGGGAATGCCGTTCCCGAGCAGTTGGTTCCAGTCGCTGAACTCCCTGTTCCTCATCGCGCTGGCGCCGGTGTTCGCGTGGATCTGGATCAGGATGGCCGCCGCCGCGGTGGAGCCGTCGAGCCCGGCCAAGTTTGCGTTCGGCCTGGTGTTCGTGGGCCTCGGGTTTGCCATTCTCGTGCCTCCCGCCAGCCTCGCCGCCGGCGGCGGCCAGGTGAGCCCGATGTGGCTGACGTTGACCTACCTGCTGCACACCATCGGCGAACTGGCGCTGTCGCCCGTCGGCTTGAGCGCCATGACGGTACTATCGCCCGCGCGTATTGCCGGCATGTCCATGGGCGTGTGGTTCCTCGCCACCTCGGTCGGCAACTTCATCGGCGGCCGCGTGGCCGGCTTCTACGAGTCGATGGCATTGTCCACGCTATTTGGGTCGATTGCGGGCTTCGCGATCGTTGCCGGGGTGATCCTCCTCGTGTTCGTGCCCGCGATGCGCAAGTTGATGACACCCGCGCCGGGCGCACGCTGACTGCGGGCGCGGTAGGATCGGGACGTGGCCGTCCTGCTCCTCAGCACCTACGATCTCGGCCGGCAGCCGTTTGGCGTCGCCTCGCCGGCGGCGTGGTTGCGGCGCGCTGGTATGGAGGTGCACGCGATCGACCTGTCGCGCGATCGTCTCGATCCCCACGCGGTGTCGGCGGCGTCGCTCGTGGCGTTTTACCTGCCGATGCACACCGCCACGCGCCTGGCCCTGCCGATGATCGATCGCGTGCGCGCGATCAATCCCGCCGCGACGACCTGCGCCTATGGCCTGTATGCGCCGCTCAACGAAGCGATCTTGCGCGAGCACGGCGTCAGCGTGATCCTCGGCCCTGAGGCGGAAGAAGATCTTGTTACACTCGCGACCGGTAGGACCGGCGGCACAAATGGGCCGCCCTCCCGGCAACTCCCTCGTCTCAACTTCATTGCACCGGATCGATCCGGTCTGCCTTCGCTCGATCGCTATGCGAAGCTGCAGATGCCCGACGGCACCACCAAGATCGTCGGCGCGACCGATGCCTCGCGCGGCTGCAAGCACCGCTGCCGGCATTGCCCGATCGTGCCGGTCTACGACGGGCAGTTTCGGGTGGTGCCCGTCGAGGTCGTGATGGCCGACGTGCGATCGCACGTGGCGCACGGCGCCACGCACATCACCTTCGGCGATCCGGATTTCTTCAACGGCCCAACGCACGCGCGCAAGATCGTCGACGCGCTGCATCGCGAGCATCCGCAGGTGACCTACGACGCCATCATCAAGGTCGAGCACCTCCTCGCGCAGCGCGAGCTGCTGCCGCTGCTGGCCAGGACCGGATGCCTGTTCGTGACGAGCGCCGTGGAGTCGGTGGACGATCGCGTGCTCGCCAAGCTCGACAAGGGCCACACCCGCGCGGACTTCATTCTCGCGGCGGAACTGTGCCGATCCGCCGGCCTGACGCTGGTGCCGACGTTTGTCGCGTTCACGCCGTGGACCACGGTGGCCACCTACGTCGATCTGCTGAACGTGGTGGACGATCTCGGGCTCACGGCTCATGTGGCGCCCGTGCAGCTGGCCATTCGCCTCCTCGTGACCTGGCAGTCACGACTGCTCGAGCTGCCAGACATTCAAGCCGTGATCGGTCCCTTCGATCCCAAGACCCTGACGTATCCGTGGACGCATCCCGATCCTCGCGTCGACGCGCTGCAACGGACGATGATGGAGCTGGCCAACGCGCCGCGCATGTCTCGCTCCGCGATCCCTTACCTGGACGAACCCTGGTACTGTTGAGCGGAACCCACCGCAGAGCAGGTGGCTCTGCTATGAATTCACAGGGTGCACAGGGTGCGCAGGGTGCACAGGGTGCACAGGGTGCGCAGGGTGCGAAACGCGTACTTCTACTCGCGACGACCACCGGCTACCAGACGCGCATGTTCGCGGCCTCCGCAGAGCGTCTCGGCATCGAGCTCGTCTACGCCACCGACCGCTGCGATCAGCTCGAGGATCCGTGGAGCGATCGGGCCATCCCCGTTCGCTTCCATGAAGAGTGGCGATCCGTCGACGGCGTCCTGAAAGCCCTCGAAGAGCGCCCGGTGGACGGCGTGCTGGCCGTCGGCGATCGGCCCACGGTGATGGCCGCGCAGGTGGCGCGGCTGCTCGACCTCCCGGGCCACCCGCCGGAAGCCGCGGTGGCGGCGCGCGACAAGCGCCTGGCCCGCGAGAAGTTCAAGGCCGCCGGCCTGCCGGTCCCGGCCGCCTTCGCGGTGCCGATGGGCGTCGATCCACTCACGATCCTTCCGCGCGTCGACTTTCCCGCGGTGTTGAAACCGACCGTGTTGTCGGGCAGCCGCGGCGTGATTCGCGCCGACGATGACCTCAGCTTCGCGTCGGCGTTCGATCGCGTTCGCCGCCTGCTGGCGTCTCCGGAAGTGAAGGAGATGCGCGATCCGGAAGCCGACGTGATCCAGATCGAGCAGTACATTCCCGGCGCCGAGTTCGCCCTCGAGGGCCTGCTCGAGTGGGGCACGCTGCGCACCATCGCCATCTTCGACAAGCCCGATCCGCTCGAGGGCCCGTTCTTCGAGGAAACGATCTACGTCACGCCGTCGCAGGTGAACGCCGGCATCCAGGCGCAAGTCACCTCGGCGGTCACGCGCGCGGCGCAAGCGCTCGGCCTCTATCACGGTCCGGTACACGCCGAATGCCGCGTCAACAGCAAGGGCGTCTACGTGCTGGAGGTGGCGGCGCGGCCGATCGGCGGGTTGTGCGCGAAGACGCTGCGCTTCGAGCGCCGGGGACAGCGCATCGGCTTCGAGGATCTGCTGCTGATGCACGCCGCCGGCGAGCCGACGGGCGAGTGGCGGCGCGAGCACCTGGCGTCGGCGGTGATGATGATCCCGATTCCGCGCAGCGGCACCTTCCGCACGGTGCATGGACTGGAAACGGCGGCGGCGGTGCCGTACATCGACGAGATCCAGATCACCGCGCGGCCCGACCAGCAGCTGCACGCGCTGCCGGAAGGCGCCAGTTATCTGGGATTTATCTTCGGGCGCGCGGCCACGCCACGCGATGCCGAAGGGTCGGTGCGTGAAGCGCACGCGGCGCTGCGCTTCACGATCGATCCCCTGATCCCGGTTATTTAGCCTGCTGCGGAACGAAATCCGGCGGCAACGCCGAGCCTTCGCCGAAGAAGAAATCTTCCATCTGCTTCCGGATCAGCTCCTGGCCTTCCTTCTGCCAGGGCATCAGCCGGTACTCGTTGAGGATCATCTTCTGGCGCTCTTCCCAGAGCTTCCACGCCTGCGCCGACACCTGTTCGTAGATGCGCTGGCCGATCTCGCCCGGCCACGGCGCCGCGTCGAGGCCGGGAAGGTCCTTCTGGAACTTCACGCACTTGACCACGCGCCCGCTCGTATTCGTGATCGGCTTGTCGCCTGGTCCCGCGGGACCGCCACACATTGCCATAAGGACATTGTAATACTTGCCGGGAGGAACCTCTTGTCGGGAAGAACCGATCACCTTCCCGGCTGGAGTCTTCCCTTGTGGAGCCCGAAGAACGGCATCGCTGCTGCTCGCCGCTACGGCGACACGGGCTGAGCTGGTCCGCCGGCGCGACTTGGTCGCTACGGCGCGACCGGCGCGAAGTAGTCGTCCTGCCGGTACGTGTGCACGCGCTGGTAGCCGTACTGCCGCAGATAGTTGATGATGTCGCTCCGCTTCGGCTCTTCCTCGTTGTGCTCGATGGCCATGGCGCCGAATCGATAGGTCTCGAGCCCAATCCCTTTCAAGGCGTCGAGCTCGGCACCCTCGATGTCAATGCTCATGAAATGAATGTAGGTGGGCGCGTGGTGCCGCTCGAGGATCTCGCGCAGGGTGATGGTCGTGAGCTCGACGGCCGGGCTCTTCTGCGCTTCTTCTTTCCACTTCCCGAGCGTGTCGGCGATGCCGCCCAGGCCCGAGTGGGTGTGGAACTTCACCGTCTGGCCGGAGACGCTCGACACCACTTCCTTGACCATCTCGCAGGTGCGTCCTTCCATGTGCGTGGGGAAGGGGTCGACGCAGATGCCCGTCCAGCCGCGTTCCTCGAGCGCCTTGGTGTTCGAGCCGATGGTGCCGTGGCCAGAGCCGACGTCCAGGAAAAAGCCGCCGGTCACCTCGGGAAACATCCTGACCAGCACCCACTTGTCCTGGCCGATCTCCGAGGGATACGAGGGACCGCCGCCAATGGCCTCCTGCCATGTCAGCGCGAGGGCCTGCGCCATCGAGAGATCGCAGCAGACGCGATTGGCGCGGTACTGCTTGCGGATTTCGATGCCGCGTGGGCTGTGCAGCATCGCCGCGACGGCGGCGATCGACAAGGCCAGGATGACGATAAATTTCAAAAGTCTCACGCTCACGATTGTATTGATCCTCTTCAGTAGTTACCCCATCTGTAGTGATTTCATGCATGTAGGGCAAACCCTGCAATAATTGTCTCTATTTGTAACCACGTAACAGTTTTAGATTCAACAACTTACAGACTCCCTAAAGCCTGTTGAGCTGGCACGCGATTCGCTAACAACAAGCCGCAGGTATAGCCGTACTTCGACCGATGGGAGGTCACCGTGTTTGAGATCCGCAAGGCACGCCGGGGTTTTGCCTCGATGTCAGCAGAAAAACAGCGCGAGATTGCCAGCAAGGGTGGACGTGCCGCCCACGCCAAGGGCACCGCACACGAATGGTCAGCAGATGAAGCGCGTCGCGCCGGCCGCAAGGGCGGACAGGCGAGTCGCGGCGGACGTGGCAAGCTACCCTCAGTCGCGTAACGAGATGTGAGAAGTCGGAAGTGAAAAGTCGGAAGTGCGGCCAAATACCCCTTGGCCCCTTCTACTTTTTATCTCTAACTTTTCCCTTCTGACTTCTCGACCTGGACGCGTGCGTCGTTGAAGCACGCGCCCCCTCCAAGGTCCGTCAACGCATCGGGCGTCAAGGCGTTCGACGTGTAGCCGTTGGCGGTGTGCCTTCGCCACACGCCTTTCGGCATCGTCACGAGCCCCGGCCTGACCAGCGGCGTCAGCTGCGCCTTGATCCGCACTTCGCCCAGGTTGTTCCAGACGCGGATGCGATCGCCATCCTCGATGCCGCGCGGTTCGGCGTCCTGGGGATTCATCTCCAGCCTGACCTCGGGGCGCGACAACTCGCCGAGCGTGGAGCTGATCGTGCGATCGCTGGCCGGCGAAATCAGCGCCAGCGGAAATTCCGCGGTTCCCGGATCGGGCTGAAAGCCGTACAGCCCCATCGGCGCCTGCGTGTCGAGCACGGCGGGGAAGAGGTCGACTTTCTGATCGGCGGTCTTCGGGAACACGTCGACGAACTGCACCGGCCGGCCGCCCTGCGGCGGATGCTTCGCGACCCAGTTCTCTCGCAAGTCGTCGCCGATCGGCGGCGGCAGCTCCGCGAGCACCGCCAGCATCGCGTCGAGATCGTCGGCGGGATCGCCGTCCAGGGTGAGATCGAGCCGGCGCGCGAGGTCCATGAACACGTCGGTGTTCGATCGCGATTCGCCGACCGCATCAATCACGGGCTTACCCAGTTGCAGGGTCACCGGCCCGTAGCCCTTCGCGAAGTCATAGTGCTCCAGGAACGTCGTGGCCGGCAGCACGACGTCGGCATACATTGCCGTGTCGGTCAGCACCTGGTCGAACACTACCGTGAACAGATTGTCGCGTTCGAGGCCGCGGATCACGCGCCGCTGATCGGGAAGGATCGCCACCGGGTTGCAGTTATAGACGAACAGCACGTTCACCGGCGCGCCCTCGGGCTCGGTGAGGATGCGCCCGACCTTGTTCATGTTCACCGCGCGGGTCGGCGGCTCCGCATCGGTGAGCCACGTGCGATCGATGTTCCACGACGTCGAGTTGCTCATCGAGTAGCCGCCGCCACGGACGCCGAACTTGCCGGCCACCGCGGGCAGCGCCAGCACCGCCGCGGCGGCGCTGCCACCGTTGCGATTGCGCTCGAGGCCCCAGCCGCACTTCACGAGCGCCGGTGAGGTCTTCGCATACCGTTCGGCCAGTTGCCGCAGGTGATCGGCGCTGAGGCCGCTGACTTCGGCGGCGCGCTCGAACGTCCACCCGTGTGCTTTCTCGCGTAGTTGCGCGGCGCCGGTGGTGTGCGCATCGAGGAACGTCTGGCTGGCGTGCCCCTCCTCGAAGAGGTAGCGGTGAATCGCAAGGGCAACCGGGAGATCGGTGCCCGGCCGCACCGCGAGGTGCAGGTCCGCCTGCCGCGCGACGGACGTGGCGCGCGGATCGATCACCACGATGTCGGCGCCGTTCTCGCGTGCCTCCTTGAGGAACGGCATGAGATGAATGCCCGACACGCCCGGGTTCACGCCCCACACGATGATCATCTTCGCCGCGGGGTAGTCCTCGTAGCTGACCGACGCCATCTTGCCGTAGAGACCGAGGTTGGCCGCGCCGGTTGGTGCCGCGCAGACGGTTTTCAGCAGCCGCGAGGTGCCGAACCGCCGGAACAGGATCGCGTCCGCGTAATCCTGCGTCAGAAAGCCGTTCGATCCGCCATAACAGAGCGGCAGGATGGTGTCCGCGCCCGCGCCCTCGCGCGCCTCGAGCATCTTCGACGCGACGAGATCGAGCGCAGCGTCCCAGGTCACACGCTTGAACAGCCCCGCGCCTTTACTCCCGCGCCGCATCGCCGGATAGAGCAGGCGATCGTCCCCGTAGACGCGTTCCGGGAAGCGCCGCACCTTGGCGCAGATGTAGCCGTTGGTGATGTGGTTGTCGCTGGAGCCGTCGATCTTGGTGACGCGCCCGCCGCGCACCGTGACGTTCAAGGTGCACGCATCAGGACAATCGAGCGGACACGCGGTGGTGACGGTGGATTCCGGAGGCGCGACACCAGGCTTGGGCATGCACCTCTTAGAATAGAGGACATGCCCGCCCTCCCCCAAGTGGTGATTATTGGCGGCGGGTTTGCCGGCCTGGATGCGGCGCGGCGTCTCCGCAAGGTGCCCTGCGAGGTGACGATCGTCGATCGTCACAACCACCACGTCTTTCAACCGCTGCTGTACCAGGTGGCGACGGCGGGACTGTCCCCAGGTGATATCGCCTCCCCGATCCGCTGGATCCTGCGCAAGCAGGCCCGCCTGAGGGTCTTGCTGGCCAACGTCGATCGGATCGAACCTTCGGCCAAACAGCTGGTCCTCGATCGCGGCGAACGGCTGAAGTACGACTATCTGATCGTGGCCGCCGGCGCCACGCACTCGTACTTCGGCCACGATGAGTGGAGCGGCATCGCTCCCGGCCTCAAGACGCTGGATGATGCGCTCGCGCTTCGCCGCCGGTTGTTGCTGGCCTTCGAAGACGCCGAACGCGAAACCGATCCCACGCGGCAGCGGCTCCTGCTCACGTTCGTGTTGATCGGCGGCGGACCCACCGGGGTGGAGCTGGCCGGCGCGCTCGCCGAGATCGCGCGGCAGGCGCTCAAAGAGGAGTTTGACGCCATCGATCCGGCCTCCGCGCGCATCCTGCTGATTGAAGCCGGCCCGTCGATCCTGCCCGCGTTCCCCGAGAACCTGCGCGACTCGGCCCGGCGCGCGCTGCAGCGGCTGGGCGTCGACGTGCGCGAGGGCCGTGCCGTGACCAACGTCGAGCCCGGCGTGGTGCGCATCGGCGACGAACGCATCGAGGCCCACACCATCATGTGGGCCGCGGGCGTGGCCGCCGAATCGATCGCACGCGATCTGAGCCAGGAGCTCGATCGCGCCGGGCGCGTGATCGTCAACCCCGATCTTTCGGTGCCCGGCAATCCCGCCGTGTTCGTGGCCGGCGATCTCGCGTCGTTCTCGCACCAGACCGGCACGCCGCTGCCTGGTGTGGCGCAGGTCGCCAAGCAGGAAGGCGCGCACGCCGCGGCGAATATCGGGCGGCTGATTGCCGGGCAGCCCACCAGGCCGTTTCACTATTACGACCCGGGCAACATGGCGACCATCGGGCGCCATGCCGCCATCGCCGACTTTGGCTTCCTTCGCGTCTCGGGTTATCTCGGCTGGCTGCTCTGGCTGTTTATCCACATCCTGTTCCTGATCGGCTTCCGCAACCGCATGTCGGTGATGCTCCAGTGGGCGGCCGCGTATCTCACGTATCAGCGCAGCGTCAGGCTGATCACGAGGGATCCATGACGTAGAATCCTCTCCTGAGAGGATTCCCCGATGCTGAAGCCCACGCTGATTGCCTGCGCCGTCGTGATGACGATGGCGGCTGTATATGCGCAGAACGTTCCCACTGCTACCTGCAAGGGCTGTCCCGCGAGCTACGTTTCCAACGACGAGCTGCAGGCGTACTTGAAGCGCGCGATCGCGCGCAGGCAGATCGATCAGCAGGTGCGAGCGGTCGACGCCGGCAACAGCGGCGTGGCGATTGGCATGGTGCATCGCACCAGGCTCGACCAGCCTGCAAATAATTCCGTCGCCGAGCACGATCACGTGAGCGAGGTGTATCACGTGATGTCCGGTTCGGCGACGCTCGTGACGGGTCCCGACCTGGTCGATGCGCAACGGCGGCCGGCGACCAACGAGAACGTGCGTTTGCTGAACGGTCCCGGCAGCAACGCCGCGTCGATCCGCAACGGCGTGACGCATCAGCTCAAGGCCGGCGATGCGATCATCATCCCGGCCGGCACCGGCCACTGGTTCACCAGGATCGACGATCACATCAGCTACCTCATGATCCGCATCGATCCGGACAAGGTCGTGCCGCTCAAAGACGAGGCGGCGTCGAAGGCCTACCTCTCGGGGCAATAGACGGGTGCACGCCGGCGCCACCGTAGGCCCGTACCACATCCTCCGCCAGCTTGGCGCCGGCGGCATGGGCGTGGTGTGGCTGGCCGAAGACACGCGGCTCAATCGCAAGGTCGCGCTCAAGACGGTGAAGACGGCGGCTGCCGACACGACGGAGGGCCGCCAGCGTCTGATGCGCGAGGCCCGCGCCGCCGCCGCGCTCAATCATCCGCACATTGCCACGGTCCACGACGTCCTCGACGTCGAGGGCAAGGTCGTCGTGGTCTTCGAGTACGTCGAGGGCGACACGTTGGCGATGCGGCTGCACCGCGGCCCGATGTCGGTCGCCGAAGCCGTTGAAGTGGCGTGGCAGCTGGCGGATGCGCTCGCGGCCGCGCATGCGCAAGGGGTGATTCATCGCGACCTGAAGCCGTCGAACGTGGTGCTCGGCCCGGACGGCCGGATGAAGGTGCTCGATTTCGGCATCGCAAGGCTCGTCCCCGCCGGCGCGGACATGGCGCAGAGTGTGCCGGGCACCATCGGCGTCGGCCTGGTCGGCACGCCCGGGTATGCCGCACCCGAACAGTATTTGTCGCGCAACGTCGACGGCCGCGCCGATCTCTACGCGCTCGGCGTGATCATCTACGAGATGATTAGCGGCCGGCGGCCGTTCCCGGGACACGATCCGGTGGTGCTGGCGACGTCGGTGCTGCGAGACGGCGCGCCGAAGCTCTCGCCGGCGAGCGGCACCTGGGTGCCGCCGCGGCTGCAGTCGCTGGTGGCGCGGCTGCTCGATCGCGATCCCGCCAGGCGGCCTTCGTCTGGTGATGAAGTGCGGGTCGAGCTGAACCCGCTGCGCGACACCGCATCGTCGCCGCTCGCGCGCCGCACGGTCCGGTTGCGCCGCCGCATGCCGGTCAGCACCTACGTCGCCGGGGCCGTGGTGCTCGCCGCCGTGATCGCGCTGGTGATGCGCGTGCAATGGAACGCGCAACAACTTGGGCCAACGGCGCCGGTGGTGGCGGTGCTGCCGTTGTCGAATATGAGCGGAGATCCGGCGAATGATTATCTCGGGACGGGGCTGGCCGAGAGCCTGATCACCAGCCTCGCGTCGGCGCCACGGGTGACCGTGTTGTCACGCAGTGCCGTCGAAGACAGCCGGCAACAGAATCCCGATCGGTCGAGTCTTGTGCGGGCGCTCGATGCGAACTATCTCGTCACCGGCTCCGTTCATGCGATTGCGGATCGCCTGCGCGTGACGCTGAATCTCGAGCGCCCGGATGCGTCGGTGGCGTGGGGCGACACCGTCGAGGGCACCACCAGCGATCTATTCGAGCTGCAGAAACGCCTGGCGGTGATGTTGGGCGACGCGATTGCCGATCAGACGCCGGCGGGTGAGCGGGCCGAGCCGGCGGCGGCAATTACCAGCAGCGGTCCGGCGCAGATCGCCTATTGGAAGGGCCGGGCTCTCCTGGATCGTCGTGATCTCACCGGCAATGTGCACGGAGCATTGGCTGAGTTCGAAGCCGCGCTCACTGCCGACGGCAATTTCGCGATGGCGCATGCCGGCCTGGCGGAGGCGCAGTGGCAGGTCTATCTGCAGACCAACGATAAATTGTGGGCACAGCGGGCGATGGACTCGACCAAGCGCGCGCTCGAGCTCGAGCCGAACCGTCCCAGCGTGCGCTACACGGCGGCGTTGACGCTGTTTCGCAGCGGCCAGTACGCCGACGCGCAAGCCGAAGTCGAGCGGGCCCTGGCGCTGCAGCCGACATACGAAGACGCCATTCGTCTGCACGCCACGATCTTGATGCGGCAAGGCCAGGTGGATGAAGGCCTCGCCGAATTCAGGAAAGTGATGGCGTTGCGGCCCAACGCGGTGGCGGTGCATAGCGATATGGCGGTTTCGTTGTACAACGCCGGACGTTACGAAGAAGCGCTCGTTGCCCTCGAGAAGACGCTCGCCCTGTCGCCCGCGTCGGCGATCACCCTCACGCGCGCGGGCGCCACGGCGCAGCAGCTGGGCGACAACAAGCGCGCCCTCGATTATTACGAACGGGCCAACGCCATTCAGCCCCGCGCCGATACGTTTTCCAACATGGGCACGATCTATTACGGCCTGGGTGATTTCGCGAAGGCCGCCGCGGCCTATCAAGGCTCACTGTTGATTCGCCAGACTAGCGGCGTCACCAATCGCAATCTGGGTGACGCCTACGCCAAGCTCGGGCGGCTGCGTGACGCACGCGAGGCGTACCAGCGCGCCGCCACCCAGGCGGAGGCCGAAGTGTCCGTCAGTCCGTTGGACGCGAGAGCCATCGCGCGTCTGGCCGTCTATGAGGCGAAGGCCGGTGACGATGCCGCGGCGATGCGCAGCATTCGCCGCGCATTGGCGCTGGCCCCGAAAGATCCGCAGGTGATCCATCGTGAGGGGATCGTTCACGCCATCGCCGATCGCAGCGACCACGCTCTGAACGCCATCGAACGCGCAATGGCGAATGGCCTGTCAACGCGCGCCGTGGCAGAGGAAGAAGATTTCGTCAGGCTCCGACCCATGCCGCGCTTTGCGGCCATGGTTGCAACCCCAGCTGAGGTGAAACGATGAGCAAGAAGAAGGGCAAGGCGGCTGCCAGGAAGGCGCCGAAGAAGCAGACGGTGAAGAAGTCAGCCGCGACATCGCGCCGGTCGGCGACCGTGGCGGCGGACAGCGGCACGACGTCGCAAATCACGATCTTCCTCTGCAGAACAGGTTCGGGGAACAAGATCCGGACTGCGCCGCAACATGCCTACGCCGGACCGGGTCACGTGGAATGGACCGTGGTGAACCTGATCGACGGTACCGATGTGCCCGTCAGGATCACGTGGCCTGCTGGCGGTCCGTGGGGCCACCAGGAGCTCAATATTCGCAGCTGGAGCCGGATCAGTGCCGAGGGCGTGAAGCCGGGTGTCTATAAGTATGTCGTCCACGCCCTTGACGCTCAGGAGGACCCTGAAATCGAGTTTCCGCAGAACTGAGTTGTCGGTTCGGGCGGTCGCGGCAGCGGCCGCCCGAGAGGTTTTTCGGTGCTATCCTCTCGCTGCCTCTGCCGTAGGCCCCTCGTGCACATAGGCGCAACCGTTGGCCCGTACCGGATTCTTCGCCACCTCGGAACAGGCGGCATGGGCGCGGTGTGGCTTGCCGAAGACAGCCGGCTGCATCGCCACGTCGCGCTCAAGATGGTGCGGCCTGCCGATCATCAGGATGAGGCGTCACGCGACCGGCTGATGCGCGAAGCCCGGGCCGCGGCGGCGCTCAATCATCCGCATCTGGCCACCGTCCATGATGTGCTCGAGCAGGACGGGCAGATCGTGATCGTCTTCGAGTACGTCGAAGGCGAAACGCTGCACGCGCGCATCGCGCGCGGCCGTCTGCCCGCTCCGGAGGCGGTCGACATCGCCTGCCAGATTGCGACGGGGCTCGCAGCCGCCCACGCGATCGGCATCGTGCACCGCGATCTCAAACCGGCCAACGTCATCATCGGTGCGGGCGCGCACGTGAAGGTGCTGGATTTCGGCATCGCCCGGCTCCTCGGTGTTGGCATGACGCAGACCTCCGCCGGTCCGGTGCAGACCGCCAGCGGTCTTGGGCTGGTCGGCACTGCCAGCTATGCCGCGCCCGAGCAGATGGTGTCGTCGGCCGTCGACGAGCGCGCCGACCTCTACGCGCTCGGCGTGGTCCTGTTTGAAATGATCAGCGGCAAGCGTCCGTTTGCCGGTCACGATCCGGTGCAACTGGCATCATCGAAATTATCGCAAGACGCCCCGCCGCTGTCGTCGACCGGCCAGCTCGTTCCGCCGGCGCTCGAGCGGCTCGTGGCCTCGCTCCTCGCGCGTGATCGCGACCAGCGGCCGGCGTCGGCGAGTGAGGTGCTGGCGCAATTGCGCGCGATTTACGGGACGCCGAGCACCGCCGGCCTGCCGGCGCCGCGCGCGCGCACGCGGCTGATGGCCATGGCTACCGCCGTCGTGCTGATGGCCCTCGCCGGGGCCGGCCTGTGGATGAGGCGTGAGCCGCCGCCGCCCGGCAGTGCCTCGTCACCGCCGGTGATCGCGGTGATACCGCTGACCAACAACAGCGGCGATCCCTCGAGGGATTTCGTGGCCGCCGGCATCGCGGAAAGTTTGATCTCGAGCCTGGCGGCGTTGCCGACGGTCACCGTGCTGTCGCGGGCGTCGGTCGCCGAAGCTCGCGGCCGGGTCAAGGACGAGGCAGCGCTGGCCAAGGATCTGGGCGCGACCTATCTCGTCAACGGCAGCGTGCAGGAATCCGGCGGCACGCTGAGGGTGTCGCTGAATCTCGTCAGGCCCGATCGCACGGTGGCGTGGGGGGATTCCGTTGAGGGCACGTTCGATCGCATCTTCGATTTGCAGTCGCGATTGTCGTCGGCCCTGCTCGGCGCGCTGGTCGTGCGCGTCTCGGCGAGCGAGCGCGAGCGCATGAACGCCCAGCCGACGACCAACGCCGATGCGCTGGCCGCTTACTGGCAAGGCCAGGCGATGGTGGAGCGGCGGGATATCACCGGCAACCTCGACGCCGCGATCGCCGCATTCTCTGCGGCAATTGAGCGCGATCAGCAGTTCGCGCTGGCCCACGCCGCGTTGGGCGCGGCCTATTGGCTGAAGTACCTGGAGACAAAGGTCCCGGTATGGACAGAACGCGCGGTCGAGGCAGGGGAGCGCGCCCTTCGTCTCGATCCGACTCGCCCCGAGGTTCGTTATGCCCTGGCGATTACGCTCGCCGGGCGCGGCCGCGCCAGCGAGGCGATTGAGGAACTGCATCGTGCCCTCGCCATGCGGCCCAACTACAATGAAGCGCGGCGCGAGCTGGCGTTGATCCTGGGGCGGCAGGGACGGATCGATGAGTCGGTCGCCGAGTATCAGAAAGCGCTCGCCCTTCGACCGAATTACTGGAGCACCTATAGTTCAATGGGCCTCGTCCTTTACGAGGCCGCGCGCTATGACGAAGCGATCGCCGCGTTCTCCAAGGTGACGACGCTGCAACCCGACAGCTACGTGGGCTTTTCGCAGTTAGGCACCGCTTACCACGCCACCGGCAAGACCGATTTAGCGCTCCTCAATTGGCAGAGGGCGAACGCCCTTCGACCGTCGGCACCCACCTTGGGGAATATCGGCGCGCTGCACCACAGTCGCGGCGAATTCGCCGAAGCCATCGATGCCTATAGACGGGCCATCGAGTTGCGCCCGAACGCGGCCATCACTCACCGGAATCTTGGCGACGCACTGAGCAGGCTGGGGCGCCGCGGTGAAGCTGTGACCGCCTACCAGCGGGCGGTCGAACTCGGCGAAGCCGAGCTCAAGGTCAATCCGCAGAATCCACGCATGGTGGCCACGTTGGCCGTGTACCTCGAGAAAGCGGCACGTTCGCGGCAGGCGACGGCCAGAATCAGCGAGGCGCTCGCGCTGGCCCCCACGGACATGGACGTGCTCTATCGTGCCGCCGTGATTCACGCGCTTCGCGGCGAGGCTGACGAGGCGATGAAATTCCTGCGACAGGCCGTGGACGGTGGGTATAGCCGCGCGCGAGCGAGCGACGATGACGATTTCTTGGCACTGAAGCAACGTCAGGACTTCCAAGCAGTAGTGCGGTCACCAATCCCCTAGGAGGACAGATGAGGAACGCTTTCGTCAGCGCCGCGGTTGCGGCGGTCGTCGGTATTGCGGCGGCGGTGATCGCTGCCTCGAGCGGCCTCGCATTGTTGTCGCCGCCCGCCAGTGGAAAAAGGATGGTTCACGCGACGATTACGCTGGATCGAGTTGGCGGGAACTGCCTGATCGTGACCGCACCGCAGACCCTCGAGGCCTTCCGGCGTGAAACCGTCGAATGGACCATCGTCGATCGGTGTGGCGTGCTGGTAGAGGCGTCAGCCGAGGTGGCGATCGCCTTTACGGGCGATGACCCTCTTGACCCGCAGTGCGTGAAACGCGGCAAGAAAAAGATCCGGTGCTCGCTCAATAACCCCGACTATGGCTATTACAAGTACTCGGTCACGGCTCCAGACGCGGTCACCGAGGACCCTGAAGTCGAGATCGTACAGTAGCGCTACTGACGCTCAGGCCTGAGTACCCGGCCGGCGAGCGCCGTTGTGAACCTTCCATCGCGCCGCGCCACCTCGCCGTTGACGATGATATCGGTCATCCCTTCGGTGAGCTGGTGCGGGTTCTCATAGGTGGCGGCGTCGTTGATCTTCGCCAGATCGAAAATCAGCACGTCCGCGAACGCGCCCGCCCGCAACTGTCCGCGATCCTTCATCCCGAACACCGTGGCCGGTAACGTGGTCATCGATCGAATCGCGAATGCCAGATCGATGGCGCCGCGCTCCTGCACATACTTCTTCATCTTGCGGGCGAACGCGCCGTAGGCGCGCGGGTGTGGCTTGCCGACGCCCATGGGCCCCAGGCCGCCGTCGCTGCAGGTCATGGTCCACGGCTGTCGCATGATCCCTTCGATGTCGCCCTCCGACATGTTGAACGACACCAGGCTCGCGTCGCCTTTCTCCAGCATCTGCAGCGCGTATTCTTCCGGCGCCACGCCGGCCTTGGCGGCCAGCGTTGACAGACGCTGCCCTTCGAAGGATGGGTCCGCCGTGTAGCGGCTGATCATCAGCGTGTCGGCGCCGCCGCGGCGCGCGATGTTGGTCTTCACCTCGACGCGAATCTCGTTGCGCAGCTCGCCCGTGATCCGCTTCATCATGGCGTCGCGTCCGCCGACCTGCGCCGATCGGGGAATCAGCGCGCCGACGATGCCGGTGCCGCTGGCCTCGTACGGATACTGATCGGCGAACACCTGCACGCCCCGCTTGCGGGCCGATTCGATGTTGTTGATCAGTGTTTTCGAGAGGCCCCAGCTCCCCGGTCCGAGCGCCTTCATATGCGACACCACCCCGATCACGCCGCCCTGCTCGGCGATGTCGATCACTTCCTGCACGGCCGCAACCACGCCGATGGTGTAGTCGGACTCATCGCGAATGTGGCTCGAGTAGACGCCGCCAAATGGCGCAGTGGCGCGTGCCATGGCGATCACCTCGGCGGTCTTCGAATAGCTGCCGGGGGCGTAGTAGAGGCCGCTCGACAGCCCAAACGCGCCGCTGAGCATGCCCTGCCGCGTGAGCTCGACCATCTTCGCCAGCTCGCCCGCGTCCGGATCGCGGTCCGACATCGCCATCACCTCGCGGCGGATCGATCCGTGCGGCACCATAGGCGCGACGTTGACGCCGATGCGCTGCTGCTCATAGGTGGCGCGCTGGTCGGCCAGGTCGACCGGACCGCCGCCGTCGGGATTGACGAACACGGTGGTGAGCCCCTGCGCCAGCAGCGGCTGTCCGTGCTTGAGCTCTTCGGTCGCGAGGCCACCGCCGGCGTGCGAGTGCACGTCGATGAAGCCCGGCGTCACGTAGCGGTCGCCGGCGTCGATCACCACCGTCGCCGTCGCGTTCCCGAGCCGGCCCATCGCGCGGATTCGGTCGCCGGTGATGCCGATGTCGGCGCGGTACCACGGATTGCCGGTGCCATCGAGCACACGGCCGTTGCGGATCAGGACGTCGAATTGCTGTGGCGTCTGTGCGACCAGTGGCGCGAAGAACGCCAGAATGGTGAGCAGGCCCAGGGATGCGCGCTTCAACATCCGCGCATTATCCCGCATCGTAGTGTCCGGCTTTAGCCGGATTTCAGCGGCAGGACATATCTGAGGTATTCGCCGCCAAAGCCTTTGCGCTCGTAGAGGGCGCGGGCGCGGCTGTTGGTCACGAGCGCGCTCAGCGTCAGGCGATCCGAGTTGCGCGCCTTCGCCCAGGCCACCGACAGATCGATCAACGCGGTGCCAACGCCCTTGCCCTCGGCCTCGGCGGTCACCGCGAGGACCGACAGGTGCGCGTGCGGCCGTTCATTGAAGTAATCCACCAGCGTAACCAGATACGCGCACCCCGCAGGGCGGCCGTCGACTTCGGCGATATACATGGCCTCGTCGGCTTTCGGCGAATCGAACCACTGCGCCAGCGCGCGGCGATCGCCTTCGATCAGCTCGGCCTTCGGCCGCCAGGTTGGCACGTCGAACGACACGAGTCGCTCCGCGAGATCCAGGACAAACTGTCGATCGGATGGAAGGGCGGCGCGAATCGAAACTGCCAACTGTTGAACTCGCGAACTCAACTGTCAACCGTCAACTGTGAACTGTCAACTTTCTTTGAGTACTTTCGCTCGACGTAGTCGTCGACAAGGACGTGGAAGGCGTGCGCGAGCTCGTCGTACGTGCCCTTCAACGTCGTCGCGTGAACACCGTCGATGAAGACGGGGCAGTTGGGTGCTTCACCGGTGCCCGGCAATGAGATGCCGATGTTCGCGGCCTTCGATTCGCCAGGACCATTGACCACGCATCCCATGACGGCGAGCGTGAGATGTTCGACGCCCTCGTACTTCTTCTTCCACGCCGGCATCTGATCGCGGATGTAACCCTGCACCGCTTCCGCCAGTTCCTGGAACGTGGTGCTGGTCGTGCGGCCGCAGCCCGGGCAGGCGGTCACGCTCGGCGCAAACGTCCGCAGGCCCAGCGCCTGCAGCAGCTCGCACGCGGCATAGACTTCTTCACGCCGGTCGCCGCCCGGCCGCGGGGTCAGCGACACGCGAATCGTGTCGCCGATGCCCTCGCTCAGCAGCACGCCCATCGCCGACGCCGACCACACCAGCCCCTTGGTGCCCATGCCGGCTTCGGTGAGCCCGAGATGCAGCGGCTGCTCGGTCTGCTTCGCGAGCGCGCGATACACGTCGATCAGGTGACGCGGGCGTGACACCTTGCACGAGATGATGATCTGGTCCTTCCGCAGCCCCGTGTCGATCGCCAGCTCGGTGGACTGGATGGCCGACAGCACCATGCACTCGTTGATGATGTCGTCGGATTCCTTCCCGAGATCGCGGTCGGTGTTCTCCTGCATCTTCGCCATCACCAGCTCCTGGTTGAGGGAGCCGCCGTTGACGCCGATGCGCACCGGCTTGCCGTGATCGATCGCGACCTGGCAGATGGTGGCGAATTGCTCGTCGCGCCGCTTGCCGGTGCCGACGTTGCCGGGATTGATGCGGTATTTGTCGAGGGCCCTCGCACAGTCGGGAAAGCGCGTCAGCAACAGGTGCCCGTTGTAGTGGAAGTCGCCGATCAGCGGAGCGGTGCATCCCGCATCGAGCATGCGCTGCTTGATCTCGGGCGCGGCCGCGGCCGCTTCGGGAAGATTCACGGTGACGCGCACCATCTCCGACCCCGCCTGCCACAGCTCGATGCACTGCTCGGCGGTCCCTTGCGCATCCGCCGTATCGGTCAGCGTCATCGACTGCACGACCACCGGCGCCCCGCCACCGACGGTGACGTTGCCGACTTTCACGCCGACCGTGCGATGTCGCTTGCCCACACTCAACATTTCAAGTCCTCAAGCCCTCAACTCCTCAAGCCGTCAGTCTTCCTTCCACTCATCGTCAAGCAGCCCGCGCCTGATCTCATCCGCACGAAACACCGCGAGATCCATCGAGTCGTAGTTCTCGACCCGCTCCATTTCTTCGTTGGCAAGAAACGCGAGCGTGAACGGTGGACCGCCGTGCACGACGACCGCATGAATGCGATCACCCTTGTTCGGCCCGTCGGCGCGGTAAAGCCGCCATAGAACCGTCGTCGCCCCGGGGTCCACGTATTGAGTGTACATCGTGAGGGCTTGAGGACCTGAGGACCTGAGGGCTTGGACGTCAGCCTTTCGGGCCTTCAAGCCCTCAAGCCCTCAAGCCCTCAAGCCGTGGATCGTGCAGACGCGTAGAGTGCCGCGAGCGTCGCCGCGGTCCGGCGGCTTTCCACCAACGTCACGACCGCCGGCGCGCCGTCGAGGATGCGTGCCTCGAAGTCCTCGATCTCGTTCACGAAGATGAGCGATGAACCCTGCACCTCGATGTGGTCCACGCCACCCGTGCGTTCCAGTTCGAGCGTTTCCAGTGGACCGGGGCGGAACGGGTTCGGCACCGTCAACGCGCCGTCGGTTCCCAACACTTCGAGCCACGTGCGATACGGCGTGCGGAACCCCGCGTAGATGTTCGCCGACATGCCCTCGTCGAACCGCAGCATGCCCATGAACTCCTCATCCACACCTGACGCGTGCCAATGCGCACTGCCGAACACCATCTTCGGTTCGTGCCCGGCAATGAGCTGCGCATAGGTGACGGGGTAGCTGCCGATGTCCCACAGTGAACCGCCGCCGAGTGACGGGTCGAGGCGGATGTTGCCCTCGCCGTCGAGCGCAAAGGTGAAGCCCGACACGATCGCGCGCACGCTGCCGATCGCCCCGTCGTTGAGAAGCCGGATGACTTCCCTGGTCAGCGGCTCATGGCGATACATGAACCCTTCTTCGACGATGACGCCCGCCGCCGCGGCGGCCGCGGCAATACGATCGATGTCATGTGGGTCCAGGGCGAGCGGCTTCTCGCACAGCACGTGCTTGCCCGCGGCAATCGCGGCGAGCGTCCACGGGACGTGCTCGGTGTTGGGCAAGGGAATGTAGACGGCGTCGATCGACGGATCGTCGAGCACCGTCTGGTAACCCTGAACGGCGTGCGGGACGCTGTACTCGCGCGCATGTTCCGTGGCCCGCGCCAGCGTGCGGCTGGCCACCGCGCGCAGCTCGCCACGACGCGAGGCTCGAAACGCCGGAATGAGACGGCGCGTGATGCGGGCGGTGCCGAGCATTCCCCAGCGAACCATCAGCCTTCGGCCTTCAGCTTCGCCAGCATGCGCCGGTTGAATTCCTCGGATTGGCCGCGCGGGATCGAGAGCGTCTTCCAGTCCGGCCCGCACAGGTGCTTGGCGAGCAGGAGGATCTGGTAGGCGTGTCCCGCATAGTGCGCCATCTGGCGGCTGATCGCCTTGTAGACCGAATGCGGCTCGCCACGGATCACCACGGTGCGCTGCAGATCCGCGTCGGTCAACGGCGACAGCGCATCGAAGAGGCACTGCCAGCCATGCTCCCACTCTGCCATCAGTTCGTCGCGCGTCTGATGCGGATCCTCGAACTCCTGGTCGCGCATCCGATCCGGCTTCTCGCCGTCGGTGGTAAGGAAATTCACCCAGCGCGATCGCATGTTGCCGGCCATGTGCCGCATCAGCACCGCCACGCTGTTGGCCTCCGGATCGATCGTGACGGAGAGCTGCTCGTCCGACAGCTGCGCGATCGACGTGTCCGCGAGCTTCTTGGTTTTCTGAAATTCGTCGATTACGACCGACAGCACCGGAGAATCAGTTGGCATGTTCGATGACCAGGAGCACGACGGACACGGCGGCCAGCCCCCACGCGGCGCCGGTGACCTCGCGGGCCTTGCCCGCCACGGCATGCAGCACGGCGTGAAGGATGAACCCCCACAGGATACCTTGGGTGATGGAAAAGGTCAGCGGGATGAGGATCAGCGTGGCAAACGCCGGCACCGCGATTTCGAGGCGGTCGAAGTCGACGCGCGTCACCGATTGGAACATCGCCACGCCCACGAGGATCAGCACTGCGGATGTCGCGTAGTTCGGAATCGCCGACGCGAGCGGCGCGATGAACAGACACGGGAGAAAGCAGAGTGCCGTGACCACCGCGGTGAGGCCGGTGCGCCCACCCATGCGCACGCCGGCAATGCTTTCCACGTACGCCGTGCCCGGGGAGCTGCCGAACAGGCCCGCGCCCAGCGTGGCGACCGAGTCGACGATCAACCCTTGCCGCAGGTGCTTCGGCTCGCCCTTGTCGTCGACGAGGTTGGCCGCATCGGCCACGCCGATGAACGTCGACAGCGAGTCGAACAGGTCGGTCATCATCACGGTGATAATCGCCGGAACCAGCGCGAGTTGCAGCGCGCCCACGACGTCGAGCTTCAGGAACACCGACGAGAAATCTGGCGCGCTGAACCACGTGGCCGGCGCCGCGACGTAGCCGGCGGTCCACGACACCACGGTGACCAGCGCAATGCCGGCGAGATAGGCGAACGGGTGATCGCGTCGCGCCAGCCACACGCTGACGATGAGCGCCGCCAGCGTGAGGAGGGCGCGGTGATCGAGCGCGCCCACGCCGACGATGGTGGCCGGATTGGCGGCCACGAAGCCGGAGTTCTGCAGCCCGATGAACGTCAGCAGCAGGCCGATGCCCGCCGCGGTGGCGGCGCGCAGCGCGGGAGGAATCGCCATGGCGATCCGCTCGCGGAGTGGCGTGACGGAGACGAGCAGGAACAGCGCGCCGGCCCAGAAGATGATCCCGAGCGCTACCGGCCAGGGAATGCCGCCGTTGATGACGAGCGTGTAGGCGAAGAAGGCGTTGAGGCCCATGCCCGGCGCCACGCCGAACGGCAGCTTCGCGTAGACGCCCATGAGCAGCGTCATCGTGAAGCACACGAGCACGGTGGCGGTGAGCGCGCCGGAAAACGGCATGCCCGTGCCCGGCGTGGACAGGATCGCCGGGTTCACCACCACGATGTAGGACATCGTGAGGAAGGTGGTGATGCCGGCGACGATCTCCCGCGACATGCGCGGGCATCATATCGTGGGGACTTGGGACTTGGGACTTGGGGCTTGGGACTTGGGACTTGGGGCTTGGGACTTGGGACTTGGGGCTTGGGACTTGGGGCTTGGGACTTGGGACTTGGGACTTGGGACTTGGGACTTGGGGCTTGGGGTTTGGGGCTTGGGGTTTGGGGCTTGGACCCTCAGCTCCGCAGCGTGGCAGCCGGATCGATCTTGACGACGCGGCGAGCGGGCACGTACGAGGCGGCAACCGATGCAATCACGAGGACCATCACCGTCCCGACGATCGACAACGCGTCCGACGTCGAGACACCGAACAAGAATGATTCGAGCAACTGCGCCATGCCGACGGCCAGCACCGCCCCGGCGGCAATGCCAATCCCGCTCCATCGCAGTCCCTGCCGAAGAATGCTCGAAACCAGCGCGCCAGGATGCGCCCCGAGCGCGAGCCGCACCGCAAGCTCGCGCCGCCGCGACGTGACCACGTGCGTCATCACGCCGTAGATGCCGACCACGGCCAGCATCAGCGCAATCGCCCCGAACCCGGTGCTGGCCAGTGCCAGCGCGCGGCTGGGATACAGGGCGAGCTGGCGCAGCTCCTCGTAGGGCAGCGCCGTCCGCACCTGGATGCGCGGATCGAAGGCGCGCAGCTCGCGGCCCACGGCACGCGCGAGCCCGGCGTTGCCGGGATCGGTGCGGAGATGAAACGACAGGCCGTCGGCGAAATACACTGGCCCGAACGGGAGATAAAAGAACGGCCGCGGCTGTTCCCCCGGCGTGCGGTAGGTGATGTCGGCAACCACACCGACAATCTCGACCGGAGGCACGTTGCCGGGAAATATCAGCGTCCGGCCGATCGGATCGCGATCCGGCCAGAACCGTTTCGCCATCGTCTCGTTGACCACGGCCACGGTCGGCGCGCCGGCGTCGCCGTCGTTCTCCGTGAAACCGCGCCCGCGCCGGATCGCTATCTTCATCACGCTGAAGTAATTGGGCGCCACGATGTTATTCGCGATCGACACACGCGCGGCCCCGTCGGGCGGCGTGTAGCCGTCGATGCTGACGCCGCGGGATTCACTACCGAAGCCGAGCGGCACCACCGCGCCGAGTGTGACCTCCTTTACACCGGGCAGCGCGCGCACCCGCGACAGCGTCTCCTGGTAGTAGGCGCGGCCGCGTTCCGCGTCGAGGCGCAGGTTCGCCATGCTCGGCGAGGCAATGAACAGGTTGGTGGTGTCGAAGCCGACGTCGAAGGCGCGCGACGCCGTCAGGCTGCGCATCAACATCGCGCTCGAGACCAGGAGCGCCACCGACACGGCGACTTGCGCCGACACCAGCACCGCTTGCGCCCACGCCAGGCGGGAGCCGCCGGTTGCGGCATTGGCTTCTTCCTTGAGCGGCACCACCACGTCGATGCGCGACGCGCGCACCGCCGGCATGGCGCCAAACAGCATCGTGACCGCGACGATCAGGATCGTCGAGAACAACACGAGGCGCACGTCGAACTCCATCGCTGGGGCAAAGTTCTCGAGGCCGACCGGCGTGCCGACCGTGCCCACCAAGTCTTGCAGCCACATGGCGCCGAGCGTTCCCACGACCGCGGCGGCCGCCGCCACCAGCAGGCTTTCGGTCAACCACTGGCGGATGATCCGTCCGCGCGATGCGCCCATGGCAACGCGCACGGCAATTTCGCGCCGGCGATCGAACACGGTGGCCAGTTGCGCATTGGCCACGTTCGCGCACGCCGCGGCCAGGGCCAGCGCCGCCACGATCAACGCGAACAGCAGCACGCGCTGCACGGTGCCCGTCATGTCCTCCGGCATCGTCGAGGCCGGCACAATCCGGAAGGCACTGTTGTCGTTGGGGAAGTCGGCGCGGATTGACGCCGCCACGCGATCGACATCCGCCTGCGCCTGCTCGATCGTCACACCAGGCTTGAGCCGCGCGGTAGCGCTGAGCCATCCCCATCCCCGCGTGGTGATCGCCAGGCCGCGGGGCCGCACGATGTCGTAGGTCATCAACGGCACCCACACGTCGGTGCCGAGCGCATCGTAGCTGCCGCGGAACGGGCGTGGCGCCACGCCGACGACGGTAAAGACGGTGCCGTTCAGGTAGATCGACGAGCCGACGGCGTTGGGACGCGCGCCGAGTCGCGTGCGCCACCACGCGTCGCTGACCACCGCCACCAACTCGGGCTTGCCTTCGACCTCATCCGCCGGCGTGAGCACACGTCCCGTCGCGGCGCCGACGCCGAGCATGGAAAAGTAGTTGCCGCTGACCAGTTCCACATCGGCGGTCTCGGCCGCGTCGCCCAGACCGTACGCCGATTCCGTCTGCTGGTGGATCGCGAGCGCCGCGAGCGTCTGCGACCGCGTGCCGATGTCGGAGAGGTTCGCGTACGACGAGACGTCGAACCCACCGGCGCCGCCGCGTGTGCCGAATACCCGCACCACTTCGCCGGGCCGCTCGACCGGGAGGGGCCGGAGGAACAATCCGTTGACCAACGTGAAGATGGCGCTGTTGCCGCCGATGCCGACCGCCAGGGTCAGGATGGTGACGACCGTCAGCGCGGGCCTCCGCACCGCAATCCGAAGCGCGTAAGCGAGGTCGCGGCAGAAAGTGGCCATGGGTGGCGAATTCAGCAATCTCCTTGCCACGCTGACTGCAGAAATTGCGGCAAAAACCCATGTAAAGGTGCCAGGCCCCTTTACAATTGTCCGCGAACGGGACGGGGACGCGTCAAAACGAACGGGATTAGAAGGAGCGCGTAAAGAGGGCCGTGATGGCCTTCTGGCCGGCGGGGTTCAGCAGGCGCGTGCCCGTGCCGGTGAAGTGCGCGTGCTGAATGACCGGCTCGTCGCTGCTGCTGAGCGCGGTCCACTTCGCCGCCTCGCCGTCCCATGCGAACCAGCGGGTCTTCTCCTGGTCGAAGACGAACAACGGCTTGTTGCAGAGCTTGGCGAACTCCGCGCCCCAGCCCGTGCCGCCGCGGACGGTGAGATCCGGCTGGATCACGCCGATCACGTAGATTTCCTGGCCGTTGTTGATCTGATACCAGATGCTCTGCAGGATCTTGCGGAACGTCAGCGTGTCGGGAAACCGCCGGTTCATCAAGCGCGAGACGTAGGCGAGGCTGATGTCGCCGGCGTAGAGCTCTTCGTGATTGAGCACGCGCAGGCCGCGCGTGCGTGACGGCTTGTGGCCCTCGAAGGAGAAGTTGACTTCCTCGACGCCGAAGCGCTCGGCGCAGGCGCCGAACTCCGCTTCCGCACCTTGCGCGCCGCCGCTGAAGAGGATGACGTCTTCACGTTTCACGGGTGCGCTAGTCCTTGTCCTTTTCGGTGTCCTGGTCGTCGGCTCCGGGATCGGCCGCGGCCTCGGGCGCATCCACTTCCGGATCGTCGTGCTTCATGAAGTCGGGCGTGATGTCGATGGCATCATCTTCCTCGGTGCCATCCAGGTCGTACATGCGGCCCGAGAACTTCGTCGGGATGGGGCCGCGCGGCTTGTCTTCCTTCTTCTGAAACGGCTTCTTCTTGTCTTTCGGCGGCGCCGGAGGACCGAAGTCGCGCTGGCGCACGCCGCCGGCGCCCGGCGGACCGCCGAAGCCGCCGCCACCACCGGAACGCGGGCCGCCGAAGCCGCCACCCCCGCCGGAGTACCCGCCGCCACCGCCGCTGAAGCCACCACCGCCGCCGCCGAAGCCTCCGGGCCTCGGCGCGAACCCGCCGGGCCGTGGCGGACCACCCGGCCCGCGATCTTCACGCGCGCGCGCTTCGCTCACGGCGAGCGGGCGGCCCATGAACAACTGGCCGTCGAATTTCTTGATGGCGTCTTCCGCGACGGTGCGTTCCGCATATTCCACGAACGCAAAGCCCCGGGCACGGCCGGTTTCGCGATCGAGCGGACGGACGATCTGCGTCGGCTGACCGACTTGCGAAAAGTGAGTACGCAAATCGTCTTCGGTTGCTTGATAGGGCAAATTGCCCACGAACAATCTGACTGGTGGCACGGTGCGCTCTAACGGGTGGCGGCTAAAGCAATAAGGTGAACTGTTGCGGTTGGTGGGTGGGTAAACGCTTTGGGCAAAAGCTTAGCAAATCCGTCAAACCGTCACAAGCCCTCGATTTGGGCGCGAATAGCGTCCAGCCGCAGCTTGAGCATTTCACGATGAGCCGGCCGGCAGGCCGCACCTATCTCGGATTGCGTCTGCGCCAGGGCCAGTTTTAACCCGGCCCGCTTGGTTTCACGTTCTTTCTCCTCAGGGGTCAGCTCCGGGCGGACGGTCTTGGTGCGCTGGGCTTCTTCCTGCTGAGACTCCACCGACTTACTCTCGAACCCCCGGGCCATGTGGTGACCATATCAGATAAAATGTCAGGCGAAATTGGCGATCGTCGATTTGTCAATCGACCGATCAATTGTCAATCGCCAATTGCCAATCGTCCGATTAAAACGCCAAATCGGTCGATTTTGAATCGTCGATTCCCTGAGCAGTTCTACGGCATGCGCGAGTTTGCGATTACCGATCCCGACGGGCACATCATCACGTTCGCCGAGCGGGTAGCTGGCGACTGATCGATGCTGTTTGTGATGCTCATGGTGGCGCAGGTGGCCGCCGGACCGGTGGCCACCTGCATCGAAGCGCAATGCGCAATGAACGCACCCGTCGAACCGGAGCAGCCGGTCGAACCAGTCGCACCTGTCGAACCTGTCGAACTCTCGTCTGAATGGCACGTTTCAGTCGGCGTGGCGCGGAGTGTGAACTTGTTCCAGTCAACGGCCGGTCGCTCCTACGCCGTGCAGACCATCAGCTGGGGCCGTGAGCTGACGCGTGAGTGGGGGCGGGGGGCGCTGCGCGGTCGATTCGTGTGGGCCGTCGAGGCCATGCCGATCTTCGCGCAATTCTCGCCGGCATCGATCTACGGGATCGGGCTGGCGCCGGTCGTGTGGCGATGGAACTTCCGGCCGCAACCGCGGTGGTCGGCGTTCGGCGAGCTGGCGATGGGCGGGATGTGGTCGACCGAACCGATCCCCGAAAAGACCAGCCGCGGTAATTTCACGGCGCATTGGGGCGCCGGCGTTCGCCTGCGGCCGCGCGGCCCGCACTCCGTGGTCGTCGCCTATCGCTTTCAGCACCTGTCGAACGGCAACCAGCTCGGCTCGAATCCCGGCGTCAACAGTCACGTCGTGCTGGTCGGCTGGTCTCGCAGGTGAAGTCCGCCTTCAAGCGGATAGACGGAGCCCTTACCGCTCGTAGCTCTCGCGTTTCGCCGCCGACGACAGCTTCACCAGATACCGCATCGGATCCTCGCGGAACATCGTCCGCAGCTCCGCGAGGCTTCTGGCGCCGCCGTAGCTGATCGACGAGCACAGGTGCTTGAGGATGTCGTGAATGATCGGCCGCACCGATCCGCGCGCGGGCACGCTGACCTCGGTCCCCTCGGCGCCGAGGGCTTCCAGGTCGACCACCTCGTCGTCTTCGACGTCGAGTCGATCGCGGATCGCCTGGATCGACGCCATGCCGCGCAGCACTTTGAACGGGACCTTCACCGAGCGCTGCTGATCCGGAAGCACCACCGATTTCTGCACGACGTCGCCCGGCGTTTCTTCCGTGCCGGCAAACATGCTGCCGAGCATGACCGTGTCGCCGCCGAACAGCAGCGCCTCGAGGATGGCGCCGTGACGCTTGATGCCGCCGTCGGCGATCAACGGCACCGGGTGGTGACGGTGAGCGGCGACGCTGCATTCCCACAGCGCCTGCAGCTGCGGCACACCGAAACTCGTGGTCAGGCGCGTGGTGCAGCCGCCGCCGGGACCAATGCCGATCTTCACGGCGTTGACCCCGCGCTCGACGAGAAACCGCACGCCCTCGGCGGTGGCGACGTTGCCGGCCACGAGCTCGACGTCGGGAAAAACCTTCCGGAACGCGTCGATCGCCTTCGCCATCACCACCGAATGGCCGTGGGCGATATCGATCACGATCACATCGACCTGCGAGTTCACCAGCTCCGCGGCGCGCTCGAGATAATCGCCGGTCGCGCCAATCGCGGCGCCGACGCGCAGCCGCCCGTGCGTGTCGCGCGTGGAAAAGGGCAGCCGCTCCTGGCGCGTGATGTCCTTGGCGGTGATCAAGCCGATCAGCGTGCCGTGCGGGTCCACCAGCGGCAGCTTCTTGACCTTGCGCTCCACCATCAGGCGCTCGGCGACGTCGAGGGTCAGCTCGCCCTGGCCCGTGACCAGCGCCTCGACGGGCGTCATCCGAGAGGCCACCGTGCCTTCGCGCGTGTTCACAAACCGCACGTCGCGCTCGGTGAGCAGTCCCTTCAGCCGCCGCGGGCCCTCGACCACCACGAGCGTGCCGGCGCGGGTGCGGCGCATCATCGCCACCGCGTCGGCCAGCGAAGTCTGCGGCGTCACCGCGTACGGATCGCGGATGATCACGTGCTGCATCCGCTTGACCTTCTCGACCTCGCGCACCTGCGGCTCGATGTCGCCGTTCCTGAAGCCGCGGTCGATGATCCCGAGGCCGCCTTCCTCGGCCTGGACGATGGCCATGGGCGCGCGGGTGACGGTGTCCATGTTGGCCGAGACCAGCGGCCGTTTCAGCGTGATGTTGGTCGAGAACCGGCACGACAGATCGATCACCGACGGGTCGCGCCGCTCGAGCACGCTCTGCTGCGGTCGGAGGAGGAAGTCGTCGAACGTGGCGCCGCGGACAAGGTCGGCAAGCGCGTCGAACCCGGAGGCCATGAACGCTACTTTACCTGTCCCGCCGTAGCTTTAGCGAAGGCGGACTGCTATCGTAGTGTCGTTCCATGCAGCTCGCCCTGCCTCTCGTCTCTCACGTCCCTGACGATCTCTCGAGCGATGGGGGACGGGTCGTGCTCGTCCGCCATCGCCGTGCACGCCGTTACATCCTGCGTGTCCTGGACGACGGGACGCTGCGCGTGACGCTGCCACGATGGGGATCGAAGCGCGAGGCGCAGGCGTTTGTCGAAAAGAGCGCGCCATGGATCGCCAAGCAGCGGCAGCGCGCGCGCGCGCGGCCGGCCGTCGTGCATCCGAACGAGGCCGAGCTGCGGCGGCGGGCGGCGACGGAACTGCCGCCGGAGCTGCTGGCGTGTGCCGCCATCCACGGCGTCACCGTGTCGCGCGTCTCGGTGCGCAATCAGCGGTCACGCTGGGGCGCCTGCTCGGCACACGGCGCGATCACCTTGAACTGGCGGCTGATCCTCGTGCCCGGCTTCGTGCGCGAATACGTGATGGTGCACGAGCTGATGCATCGCCGCGAGCTCAACCACTCGAAACGATTCTGGCGGCACGTCGCGGCGGCGTGTCCGTGGCATGAAGACGCGCGCCGCTGGCTGCTGACCGAAGGACATCGGCTTTTTACCGGCGGAGACACGTGCTGACCATGAAAATCCACTGCGGCCTCGCGGCCCTCGTGCTCGTCGCGCTGACTTCATCCGATGGTTTTGCGCAAAGCCGGAGCATGGGCTCGTTTCGCGGCCTGTTCACCCCGCATGTCGGCCTGGCGGCCGGCGGTGACGTATCGGAGGCGAGAGGCACCCTGGGCGCCTCGGTGTCGGTGCAGGAGCAGGACGGCTGGGGCGCCGAGCTGGATTTCGGCCGCACCTCGGACGCCTCGTCGGGCGTCCAGATCCTCGACCTCACCACTTACATGGTGAACGCGTCATGGATCAGGCCTGAGGGATTACTTCGCCCGTTTGGCATCGCCGGCGCCGGCGTCTTGCAGATCAACGGCTGCGACGCGCCGTGCAACCGCCCGGCGACGACCTACGATCTCGGACTCAACTTCGGCGGCGGGGTGTTGGCGGTGCTCAACGACACCGCCGGCGTGCGTGGCGACGTGCGCTACTTCTTCGCGTCGGCCGATCATCCTGATTTGCGGCGGCCCGACAATTTCGGCTTCTGGCGCATCTCGATCGGCATCACGCTGATGTGGGCAATCGTGCCGTAGCACCCTTCCACGGACGTCTCACACGGAGGCGCGAAGACACGGAGATCGTTTTCTAAATACCATTGCTGCTTAGTGGCATTGGTGGCCAAATTTCCAAACCGTCTGAAAATTCGCCGGCAACATCTGGTTGGTCAACGCCGTGCGAACCGAACACGAATCCGTGAGTATCGCTCGCGTCCGGTGACGGCCGAGGTGTCCTCAGCCGACCTCGTCTTTCGCCGAAAACACCGCTGATTCGTCTCCGAATCAGTGCGTTTTCACCTCCAAAACGCTGGCACATCCCTTGATGACTATTCGGTCAGCAAAGGAGTTTGATCATGTTGAACACGGTGTTGGGATCGGCAATTGGTGGTTTGGTGGCGGGAGTGGTGGCGCTTGGCGCCGCCGCGGCGATGCGGCCTTCCCCGGCCCCGGCGTTTGGCATGGAGCCGCAGTCGGCATACGCGATGCCGGTGGCGAACACGGCCTCGATGAATACCTCATTCGGCAACGTTGCACCGGTGCTGCAGTGCCAGCCGCATGAAGAGGCCGTGTGGCAGCGCGCCTTGGTCGAGGGCCGCGAAGTCTCCGCCATGACGTGCATCACGCGCGCGAATGCGGCGCCGGCCTACTACGCGCCGCCCGGCTACGCGCAACCGGTCTCCGCTCAGCCGGTCTACCGCGACGACATGGTCACCCGGCCGGTGGTGCGCACCACGCAGAGCGCGCCGGTCCGGCGCGCGTCGACGCAGTCGCGCGAAACGGTGCGGCGTGACTCGGATCGCTCGTGGGGCAAGACCGCGATGATCATCGGCGGCAGCACGGGCGCCGGCGCGGGCATCGGCGGCCTCATCGGCGGCAAGAAGGGCGCGCTCATCGGCGCGGCGGTTGGCGGCGGCGCGGCGACGATCTACGAATCAAGGAAGCGATAGTTCCAGAGGTTCCAAGGGGTTCCAGGGGTTCCACGGCGGGGTTCGATTCCGAACCTGGAACCCTTGCGAACCTAACCCTTGGAACTATTGGAACCCTTGGAACCCCTGGAACCCCTGGAACACATTTCCTCATCAGCGGGCGTAACTATAGAATGGCCGCTGATTGTCGAAGTCAGACGCGCCGCTTCCCAACGTCCCGATCATCCATCGCTCCGATCGAACGGCAGCGGGAGCGCCGCTCGATCGTCCGCCGCTGGCCGACCGCAAGCGCCTGCTCGTCGTTGACGATGAGGTGCCGGTCCTCAAGCTGGTGACCCGCATTCTGGCCACCGACAATTACGAGATTGCCGCGGCCGAATCCGGCGAGGCGGCGGTGCGCGTCATCCAGCAGCCGGGGTTTGCCGGCGTGGACCTGCTCGTCACGGATTTGAAGATGCCCGGCATGAACGGCCGCGAGCTCGCCGCGGCGGTGCGCAAGTTGAATCCGCACGTGCGGGTGTTGTACGTGACGGGCTTCGCGGATACGCTCTTCACCGGCGTCAACGAGCTCGGCGCCGCCGAGTCGTTCATCGAAAAGCCGTTTGGCGCCGACGGCCTGCTCGAGGCGACGCGGCTGTTGATGTTCGGTCAGATCTCGAACGTCGAACAGCAGGCCGACAAGCGCGATGCAGAGCACGAGTGGCGCGACGATCGGTTTCGCGCGAAGGTGGTACGTTTGCTGCGCCGCTGGGGAATGGCCTGAGTTATCGCCCGCCTTCGCTCGGGAGCTTCGGCGCGCAAGCCCGCCGTCGCTCGTGAGCTTCCACCTTCGCGCTTCGGCGGACAAGTCGGCGGGGCCAGGTAGGCCACCGATTCACACCGATTCGACACCGATTACCCGGACACGCTTCCTAGCGCCGCGCTATGTTCACGAGACGAGTGGCCACGCCGCCAAAGCCCGGCAGGGTGGCGATGCGCACCTGGTAGTTGATGAATCCCTGCATGTCGTCGCGCTGTACCCGCGCGTCCCAGTGCGTGATGTTAATCGTGCCGGCGGCGCCTTCGATCACGCCCTGCAGGTAGAAAAAGCCCGCGCCCCGGTCCTTGCCGGTGAGCGTGCCGCGGATGTTGCCAAAGGAAACGACGCCGGTGACGTCGGTGCCGCTGACGCTGAGCTCCATCGAAATGGGCAGTGTGGCGCCGACATGCGCGATGCCGGCCTGGCGTCCGGTGTTCGGCGGGGTGCAGAGCACCTCGCTGATCGACCCCGAATTGCCGCCGCACTGTTCGACGATATACGTCCCCGCCCAGCGTCCGGTGATGCCGCCGATGACCTCGAACTGCTCGTCATCAGACCGGCCCTGAAGGGTCGCCGTGATGATGGCGGTGCCGACACCCATGGCGGTGAGCGTGCCGTTGTCCACCGACACGATACCGGCATTGCTGCTGGTCCAGGTGGCTTCCACATAGCGGCCCGTGCCGTTGCTGAATTCCGCGAAGGCGCCCAGCGCCAGGCCGTTGGCCGGTAACGCGCCACTGGAGACGATCGTGGCCGACCCGCCGATCATCATCGTGCCACCGCCGACAGGGGTGATGGTGAGCTTGGTCACGGTCGCGGCGGGCGTCGGCGCCACGGGGTTGGACGACTCCTCGACCACGCCGCGCGTGCAACTAACGAGCATCGCGGCACCCAGAATCGCCCCGGCGAATCTCGACAGTACGGGCATCAGGGATGGCGCTTTCACAAAACGTGCCGGGGACGGCAGGACGGCTGTCTCACCTTGACATTCTAGGTGAGCGGCGGTAGCTTCACCTGGAATGTCTACTAAAGACGATCGCATCGAGCTGTTGCAGGGAACCCTCGATCTCCTGATCCTGCGCACGCTTCAGCCGGGCCCCGCCCATGGCCATTCGATCGCCAAGGCCATCGAGCGGACGTCGGATGACGTGCTGCAAGTGGAGCAGGGGTCGCTGTACCCGGCGTTACATCGCCTGATCAAGCGTGGCTGGATCGCGGCCGAAGACGGCACGTCGGAGAACAACCGGCGCGCCAAGTTCTACCGCCTGACCCCGCAAGGCAAGAAGCAGTTATCGGTGGAAACCACCAAGTGGGACAAGCTGGCCGGCGCGATCGCCCGGATCCTCCATACCCGCGAGAAGACGTCATGAGTTCTCAACGGCCCGACCTGGACGGCCTCGATCAAGAGATGCGCGACCACATCGACGCCGAAACCGAGGACAACATCGCGCGCGGCATATCGCGGGAGGATGCCCGCCGCGCCGCGATTCGGAAGTTCGGGAACATCACCCGCATGAAGGAGGACGTGCGCGAAGTGTGGGTGCCGGGCTGGATGGATCAGCTACGGCAGGACGCCCGCGACGCGGCCCGCTCGGTGCGCCGCAAGCCGGCGTTCTCATTCGCCATCATCGTCACGCTGGCGTTGGGCATCGGCCTGACCACGGCAATCTATAGCGTGGTCCAGGCCGTTCTCATCCGGCCGCTTGCCTACGCCAATCCGGATCGGATGGTGTGGTTGACCACGCGCCCACTGCGGTCGAGCGGGGAGTTCATGAACTCCATCGACTTCGCCACGTGGCAAACGCAGGCCACCTCGCTCTCGCATGTGATCGCGTATGACTACTCGGATACGACGCTGGTTGCCGGCGGAGACGCGAATCGCATCAGGATTGTGTCGGCGTCGGAGGGGTTCTGGCAGGTCACGGGCGCGCAACCGTTGCTCGGCGCACTGCCATCGGCGAACGAGACCGAGATGCTCGTCCTGACTCACGCCACGTTCCGCGAACGGTTTCAGGGCGATCCGCAGGTCATTGGCCGGGCCGTTGCTATCGACGGCCGGCAGATGACGATCGGCGCCGTGCTGCCCGAGGACTTTGGTCCGCAGCTACTCCCGCAGGGGTTCAGGCCGGAACTCGAGCGCGTGGATGCCGCGGCGTATCGCGTGATGATCGTGCAGCCGCCGCCAACCGAGATCGGTCCGCAAACGCAGATTCGTGTCTACCGGGCCATTGCCGAGTTGAAGCCGGGCGTCACCATCGAGGACGCGCGCGCCGAGATTGAAGTGATCCATGCCCGCGCTCTGCGTGAACGTCCCACCGGGTTTGGAAACTCGGCGGCGATCGTGACGCCGCTGCGCGACCGGCTGGTCGCGCCGTCCCGCCGGGCGCTCGGCATCCTGCTCGCGGCGGCCATCGTCGTGCTGTTGATTACGTGCGCCAACGTCGCGAGCCTGTTGCTGTCGCGGTCGGCCGAGCGAAGAAAGGAGATCGCGCTGCGCATGTCGGTGGGCAGCGGGCCGCTGCGGGTGGTCCGGCTGCTGCTTGCGGAGAGCCTGGCGTACGCGCTGCTTGGCGGCGCAGGCGGCATCGTGCTGGCGTACTGGCTCGTCAATACCGTGATCGCGCTGATGGGGCCGGCCGTGATGCGATTGACGGAGACGACGCTCGATGTCGGCGTGATGGCCGTGGCGATGGCCATTTCCCTCGCGACCGCATTGCTGTTCGGCGTCGGGCCGGCCATCGCCTTGTGCTTCACGAATGTCCAGGAAGTGCTGAAGGAGGGCGGCCGCAGCGCCTCTGCCTCGCGGCGTGTGTTGATCACAGGCCGGGCGATGGTGGCGTTGCAAGTGGCGCTGACGATCGTGTTGTTGGTGGGCGCGGGACTGATGTTCAAGAGCGTCTGGCGCATCACGACGTATCCGCACAGCTTCACGCCCGATCGCATCCTGACCATGCAAGTGGAATTTCGAGGACCGCTGTATCGGCAGGAGTCCGCGCGCCTGGCTTACGCCACGGCGGTACTCGAGAAGGCCAAGACTCTTCCTGGCGTCCGCGAGGCCGCCATCACGTCGGGGCGCGACTCGACCATGCTGGTGATGAAAGAGGGAGAATCGATGCCGCCGCCGGAGCAGAGGGCAGCCCGCGCCGCGCTGGTCAGCAAGATCTCGGCGGACTTCCCCCGCCTGCTGGGGATGACGCTGGTCAGCGGCCGTTGGCTCGAGGAGGTCGAGACAGGTGTCGCGCTGCTGATCAATGAAACCCTGGCGCGCCGTGACTTTGCGGGCACGAGCCCGATCGGCGCGCGCATCCGCATGCCGTGGGTGGGCAGAGACGGTTATGGCACCGTCGTCGGCGTGGTCGCCGACCTGAAGTACGCGGACATCGATGTCGACCCCAAACCCGAGTTGTTGTTTCATTACGCTGCCACTCCGGTGTTCGGCGTCACGCTGGCGATGCGTCTCGACGGCGACCCAACTGCGGCCGCGCCGGGGATCAGAAAAGCGCTGTCGACGATCGATCCGACCCAGTCGTTTCATTCGATCAAGACGATGGAGCAGGGGCTCGCCGAGTCGATCGCGCCGCGCCGCTTCAATCTCCTGCTGCTGGGGACGTTTGCCCTGGTCGCGCTGGTGGTCGCGGTGCTGGGCGTGTATAGCGTGGTGGCATATGCGGTGTCCGAGCGCACGCATGAGATCGGCATTCGCATGGCGCTCGGCGCCCAGCGCTCGCGCGTGGTGAGGATGATCGTGGGGCAGGGCATGGCCAGCGTGATCGCCGGCATCGTCATCGGTCTGGTCGCCGCGGCGGCGGCCACGCGGCTGATCGCCGGACTGCTCTACGGCGTCGAGGCCACCGACGTGCCCACGTTCGTGGTATCGACGCTGCTGCTCACCGCCGTGGCGTTTGTGGCTTGCAGCGCCCCGGCGCTGAAGGCGGCGGTGGTCGATCCGGTGATCGCCTTACGTGCGGAATGAAGGGGAAGCAATTCTTGACGCGGGACCCGTCATTCCCGGCAAGCAGTGCCTTCCCCGGCAAGCAGTGCCGATTACGGCGCGACGATGCGGAGTTTGGGGAAGTAGTGGCGGTAGCGCCGCGGGTCGCGGGTCAAGAGCGTGTGGCCAGCGACGGCGGCGTGAGCGCCGATGTAGAAATCGGGCAGCGGCGACGTGCGGGTGCCACCGCGTTGACGATACAGCCAGAAGGCTCGCCCGGCGAGGAACGCGGCTTCCCACGGCAGTGGCTCCTTCGTCACATATGACTCAGAAAACAGAGCAGCAACCTCCTCGTAGGTGTCGTAGCCGGCCGACACCTCGGCGTAAATCAAGGGATTGATGATCAGCGGGCCCCGCCGCAGCGCGTCGGTGACCATGGCATCCGACCACCTACGCCAATCGGATTCTTCGTCGAACAGGTCGATCCAGACGTTCGAATCAATCAGTGTCGAGCTCATCGGGTTCGTCGCGGAGGACGGCGAGGAGTTCCTTGCTGCTCATCCGCATCTTGGGCGCGTTGCGGAAGTGCTCCATCATGCGATCGACCCGACTCTGCCGGCCCTTCTTGGGCTTGAGAAAGACGCGGCCGCGCTCGACGACGAAGTCGACTTCGGTGTTCGGGAGGAGACCATGTTTCTCCCGGATCTCCTGAGGGATCGTGACCTGGCCCTTGCTGGTGATTTTCATGGTAAGACTCTTACTGGTAAGAATCTTACCATAGGCCAGGCACCGCATCGGTGACGCGGCCGCCTCCGGTCAAGGCGCGGCTGCACGGGAAACGGCATCGCGGAAGAAACACGGCCCTCGCCCCCCTTTTCGCGAGTATCATCAGCAAGCCGATGCCATTCAAAGAGAAAGCTATTGTTCGCCACCGACTTCGCCCCGATTGGGGCGTCGGGCGCGTGCTGCTGCGCAGCGAAGAGTATCTCCAGATCGACTTCACCGCCGGCGGATTGAAGAAGCTGAAAACCGTCATCGCCGACGAGCATCTCCAGGCGGCGACCGACGACGAATTCAAGGCCAGCAAACCCCCGACGACGACGAAGAAGTCCACCCGAGTGAAGGCGTCGGAGCCCGCGGCGCCCAAGCAGAAAAAACTGGCGCGACGTATCGTCTAGCCGTCTGATCCGGTCGCGCTATAATTGATGGTTCCGGCCGGAGTGGCGGAACTGGCAGACGCGCGGGACTCAAAATCCCGTACAGGCAACTGTGTGTGGGTTCGACCCCCTCCTCCGGCACCATCTCGGCACTTCTCGCCGGGGGGTATCTACCTATTGCTGCCGAACGAGTTCGAAGGAGGCTGACGGGCCGCCTGGGGGCTCGACTGTGATGGTGCGCGTCTGAGGGACGTAACCAGCCGCACGAATCGTCAGTTCGTACGTGCCTCGCGGAATCCCGAAAAATTGAAATCCGTTCGTTCCGCCAAGCAGGAAAACATAACCTGGCAACAGCGCCGGTGCGGTTCCACTCACGGCCGTGCGGCCGGCGACCAGGCCATTGGTGATTTCGAGCACCGCTCCAGAAATCCCCGTGGAGGTGCCGGCCTCGGTGACGCGCCCCCACACTTCACTCGTTTGCAGCGGCGGCGTACCGGGGAACACGCTGAGGCGAACCGCGGCCTCTTGCTGAATGACAGGGTCGCGCACCCTCACAACGGTGTCGCCCGGCGCTTCCGCCACGAACCAATTCGGTTGTGATTCCTGCCGGACGATGTGCGGGTGCTCGACCATCCACTCAGAACGACCGGTCACGTCTGCCTTGTCACCGGCGGGATCAGGGCAGCGATACGAGCCGGCGCAGTAGGTCTGCGAGACGCAAATCAACGGACTGGCGCCGTCGATGCACGCCACCCGCAGCGCCATGTAACCTGTGCGCGAGTCCGGCTCGGTTGGAGAGCTGCACGCCGCCGACGCGAGAAGACCGACCAGAGAGATAATGACGATAGCGCGCACGTTACCGCTTGTGTATCACGGCAATTCGCCTATCGCGTGCCGTTCCAAGTTCCGCTGCAACCGCCGCCGGAGAATGTGCCGGTAAAAGATCGTCGGTCCGCCGCTAACGTCGCGACGAAGGTGTAAACCGCATCGATCTGCACGGCGAACTGGATGGTGTTGCCGCTCACGATCAGCGGCAGCGTCTGGTTGACCACCCCAACCGTCGCCGCCGTAATGACGAGCTCGGCTTGCCCGATCGAATTGCGGCGAATGGTCCCAACCCAACCCGCACTGGCCGGAAGCGCGGCCGGACATCCGGCGCCCTTTGCGATCGAGCCGCTCCAGCTGCCGAACAACGGGTCGCTCGCGGCTTGCGTGATCGTTACGGACTGCCCGGCCACCGTCAGCGTTGCCGTGCGCGCGTCGCCGGTGTTTTCGGCAATCGACAACCCCACCGTTCCATTCCCCGTGCCGGCGGAACCGGACGTGATCGTCACAAACGCGGCATTGGACGCTGCGGTCCAGCCGCAGCCGGCGTTGGTGGTGACGCCGACCGACGCGCTCGCGCCCGTGCCCGCGATGCTGAGCGACATCGTCGACACCGCGTACGTGCACGCCGTTGGCTGTGGGCTCGGAGACGCTGGTGACTTCGAGGCCGAACAGGACGCACCGAGCATCACGGCGACGAGCGCGATCGGCAAACCTCGGCTCATGGATCGAGCGTAATTGCCCTCGCGGACGATCACAAGCTGGAGTGGAATCTGTTGATCTGTTGATCTGTTGACCTGTTGAGCTGGTGATCTGATTTGTGATTCACAGGTCGAGACTGACGCGGATGCAGCCGACGATTTCCTGGCGCGTGTTGAGGATATTCGGCCGGATGTAGTCGGAGAGGTGATCGAGCTCGGGCGCGCCGATCGCCCCGACGCGACGGAGCACGGCGAGCAATGCCGGCTCGGCGCCCCGCCTGGCGCCGTCTTCGACCTTGAGCGCGATGCCCAGCTTCATCGACGGCACGCCGGCGCAGTAAAAACCTTCCGCGCCGACCTTGGCAAAGAGGCGCCCCCTGGCCACCCGCATCAGGTCGGTGTCGAGGCGATGAGTGCCGGCCACAAACTCCGGGTGCTTGACCATGGCGTCGACGATGCGTGCCGGCGCCGCCACTCCCTCGGCCGCGGCCGCCGAGAACCGCGCGCAACCCTCGGCGACGGCGTCGAGCGACAGCGCGAAGGTCGGCAGCCCGCAACCATCCACCGCCTGCGATACCTCGTCTGCATGCACGCGCGTCCATCGCTCGAGCGTCGAGCGCACGCGCTGCTGCATCGGGTGCGTCGGCTTGTGATAGCCGTTGGTCACCCATTGCTGGCACATGCAACAGGCAAGCATGCCGGCATGTTTACCCGAACAGTTGTTGTGGATCCTGCCTGGCTTCTCGCCGGCGGCGATCATCGCGTGTGCCGTCGGCTCATGGAGCGGCAGGTGCGGTCCGCACGCGAGCGCGGCTTCCGTGATCCTGGCCTTGGCGAGGATCGACCGCGCCGCGGCGACATGAAACGACTCCCCACTGTGCGAGGCCACGCAGAGCGCCAGTTCTTCGGCGGTCAGCCCGAAGTGATCGACGCCGCCCGCTTCCACAAAGGGCAGCACCTGGAACATCTTGATCGCCGATCGCACGAAACTTTGGTGCGCGGGGTTGCCGGCGCTGGCCGTCAGGCCGTCCTCGGCATGCACCACCGCCACATGCACGCGGTGGCTGGATTCAACGACCTCGCCGCGCAGCACTTCGACGGTGCAGCGGCCAGGGATCATCCGTTCGACTCGCGACGCATGTTCGGAGCGACCACGCGTCGCTCGCTCATCCCTCGACTACGCTCGGGATGACCCTGAGCTTGTCGAAGGGTCAGGACAGGTTTCGCGGGCATCCACACCAGTGCGACCAGTTGCACCGACACGCCGCCGCGTTTGGGTTTGACCAGCACGTGCTCAAACGGCTCGTTCGACAGATCCCAGTCGGCCGACACGGATTGCAGGTCGGCTTCCATGGCCGTTTCGAGCTCGCCCAGTTGCGTCGTGAGGGCCGTGACGTTCTCGGTGGCCCGCGCCACGTCCTGGGCCTCTTTGCTGATGCGCCCCATGCCCCGGGCCGCCGTGGTGGCGCGTCCAAGGGTGCCGGTGCCGACCGCCTTGCGGCCCAGCAACGCCCCGAAGATCGTCGCGCCGATCGACACCGCCGCGCCCATCTTCGCGCCGCTGGCCTGCTCCGACTGCACTTGCACCGCGTGCTCAGCCCGGCGAATGCGATCCTGCAGCGTGGTCATCTTCGACGCGTATTTGTCACGGACCCTGGCGAGCGCGGCATCCCTGGCTTCGCGTGCCTCGGTCTGCAGGCGAATCCGAAAGTCACGTTCGGATTCATCCGGGGCCGACACCAGCTTCGCGCGCGCGCTCTTGAACAATTCGATCGATTGCGACTGCGCAATCCAGTGCGCGAAATCCTTCTTCCAGGTCGCGTAGTTTTTCGGCTTGGTGGCCGCGGCCGGCAGCGGGCCGAAGGTTGTGCCATCCGGCGCGGTTTTCGATAGATCGTTGACCGAGAAATCGGCGAGCTCCGCCTGATCCCAATTCACCGCGACCGCGCTGGTGCTGATTGGCGTCACGACGGTGACGTCGCGGGTTTCGGCGAGACCGATCTTGGAATCCGAGTACGCAACCCGCGCGGTTCCCATGAGCATCGGGACGTACTCGGTACCACCCGGCGCAAAGAACTGGTCGATCAACGGATCGACAATAGGTGCACTGCGTCCGACTTCGCTCGCGCTCGAACCAGCCGCGAGCTTCGTCGAGATGCGACCTTCGGTCGCAGCGGCAGCGTGTGGTGGAGGCTGAGTACGCGTCAGCCGCTTGATCTCATCGCGCCCCAACGGCCCTCGCAGGTACGAGAGTGCCCACCTGGTTTCGAACAATACCGGTTCTTTTTCGTGAACGTTATGCAGGAGGAATTGTCGCTTTGCGAGCGCCGAGAGCATCCGATCCAGTTGAGCGCGTTCGAACCCGCCGCCGGCCGACGAAGCGGCGCCTTCCAGTCCGTCTAGCACGCGCGATTTATCCCGTTCAGTTTGCAGCCGGCCCAGCATCCACGTGCCGGCGTTGGAGAGTGCCTTGTAGTCCAGGTCGACGGGATTTTGCGTCGCCACCACCACGCCCAATCCAAACGCGCGGGCCTGTTTCAACAGCGTCAGCAGCGGCGGCTTCGACGGCGGGTTCGCCACCGGCGGCAGAAAGCCGGTGATCTCGTCGAAGTACACGAGCGCGCGCAGGCTCGACGTGCCGCGCTGGCTGCGCATCCACCCGACGATCTCGTTGAGCAGCAGCGAGACGAAGAACATCCGCTCCTGGTCGTCGAGATGGGCGATCGAGATCACGCTGACGCGGGGTCGGCCGTTCAATCCATAGAGCAGGCGGTCGATATCGAGGGCTTCGCCCTCGAGCCACGCGCCGAAGCCGGGCGCCGCGAGCAGCTGGTTCAGCTGCACGGCCAGGGGAAAGCGTTCCTTCGACGGAAAGAAGCTCTCGAGATCGAGCACGCCCACCCTGGCGATGGGCGGCGACTGGATCTGCGCGATCAGTGCCGGCAGATCGAGATCGACGCCGGCGCGCCAGCTGTTGGTGAAGAGATTCGCAATCAGCACGTGCTCGCGGCTCTTGATCGGCTCGGCGTCGATCCCCGCCAGCGTGAGCACGCTGGTAGCGGCCGTCGACACGCGGTCCTGCAGCAGCTCGGCGTCGTTCACGATCTCCGGGTCGGGCGCCGCGAAGGATTTCATGATCGACAGCGGCCGGCCCGACGAGCTGCCCGGCGTATAGAGCGCGAATTCCGCCGCATCCCGCAAGCGCGCGATGCGCGTGCCGTCCTGGCCCCACTCGGCGAGGCCCTTCGACCATCGCGCGGCTTCGGCGGCGGCAAAGGTCTCGACGGTTTGTCCGGCCCGACGCGCCTGGTCTGCCTCCACCCACGGCAAAAAGTCTTCCGTGGCCAATGTGGGAAAGGCCAACAACAAATTTCCTAAATCGCCCTTGGGGTCGATGGCAATGACCGGCACACCGTCGATGGCGCATTCTTCAATCAGGCCGATGCCGAGGCCCGTCTTGCCGCTGCCGGTCATGCCGACGATCACGCCGTGCGTGACGAGATCGGCAGCGTCATAAAGAAGTGGGGAGTGGGGAGTTGTGAGTGGGGAGTGGGTTGCCGGATCGAGCGCTCGGCCGAGATAGAACAGCCCGAGCTTCTCGAAGTCGGTCACTGACGCACCTTACCGTCGGCCACGTACAAGTAGACCGTCCGGGTGCGTCCCGTGGCGTCAACAAACGTGTCGGTCTTAGCCGCTTCCCAGTCGCCCATGCTGAAGGTGTTGGTGACCACGCGCGAGCCGGGTTTGAGTTGTTTGGTCAGGATCGGCCTGAGGCGCAGGTTCGATGCCGACAGCAAGAACGTGGTCACCACGGTTGCGTTGCTCACATCGGTCTTGAGCGCGTCCTCCAGCCGGAACTCGACGAGGTGCTCGACGCCGTCCTTCTTCGCATTCGCTTTGGCCTCGGCGATGCGCACCGGATCGATGTCGACGCCCAGGCCTCGGGCGCCGTACTTCTTCGCGGCCCAAATCGGGATGCGGCCGTCGCCACAGCCCAAGTCGACGACGAAGTCGTTCTTGGTGACGCCGGCCAAGCTCAGCATTCGCTCGACCACGTCGTGACCTGTGGGGACGTAGGGTGCCAGCTGAGGCGCGTCAGGCCGCCTTTGCGTTGCGGTCTGCTCGCTCACCCGTTCGACTCGACTTCGACCGCCTTCGGCGGCCGAAGTCTCGCTCAGGGCGCGCGCTTCGCGCGCGGGGCCCACGGCAGAAATTACAAAAACTGTCAGAAGAACGACATAACGGATCATGGGTTTGAGCATACAAAAAACGGCCTAACCGTGCACGAAATCAGGGTTTAGGAGAGGGTGGCGCCGGGTGTCCTAATTTACCAAAATGCGCCAATTTCCGGCCATTTCCGTTGATTTTAGCCCCCTTTCTCGGCTATACTGTGTAGACCTGATAGCGCACTCCACTCCTGCCATACACACCACATCTCGAAACGAGGGGCACGTGGGATTTAAGATCGGTGACAAGGTCATATACCCGAACCATGGACTCGGGGTCGTCGAAAAAGTCGAAGAAAAGACGATTCTTGGTACCACTTGTGGGTTTTTTCATCTACGGATCTTGTCGAATGAAACGACCGTACTGGTTCCGGTCGCCAACGTCGACAATGTAGGCCTGCGTCGGGCCATCACCGACGAAGAAGTTGAACGCCTGTTCCTGTTGCTGGGCGACGGCAAGATTGATAACCACCAGAATTGGAAAGGCCGCTTCAAAGATAACTCAGACAAGATGCGCACCGGCTCGATTTACGACATGGCCGATGTGCTCAAGAGCCTGACGTTCCTCGCCAAGTCCAAGAGCCTCTCGTTCCGCGAGAAGCGCATGCTGGACCGCGCCAAGGCGCTGATCATCTCGGAGATCTCCGAAGTGATGCAGACCACGGCGGCGGCGATCGAGGACCGGGTCAACCAGGCACTCGAAAAGTGCTTCATGACCAAGGCCCGGAACGCGCAGCGCGCGGTGGCGCGCGCGGCCAATGCCAAGGCGGCTCCGGCGAAGGCCGTGGCCCGCACGGCGCCGGTGGCGGCAGCAGTCACCGCCCCGCGACGCCAGGCTCGGGCTTCCTAAAGAAGTACGAAGTTTGAGGTGGGAAGCGAGAAGCCGGCCAACTTCTCCCTTCTCACTTCTTACTTTGCCACTTCTTACGTTGCCCTCCGCTCCTTCTTCACCTACATCATCGTCTCCCTGTACCTCCTGATCGCCGGACCGATCGGCTTGCTGATCGGCGTGCCGTTCAAGATCAAGGGGATTCTCTACTTCCTCGGCCACATCGGCGTCGGTCTCGCGCTGGCGCTGGCCGGCATCCGCTACCGCGTGCACGGCCGCGAGCGCATGCCGAAGGGACGCGCCGTGGTGTTCTGCTCGAATCACGAGAGCAACGTCGATCCACCCGTGCTGTTCCAGGCCCTGCATCGGCGGTTGCACGTGCTGTTCAAGGCCGAACTGAAGAAGCTCCCGATCCTCGGCAAGGTCATGATGGCCGGCGGGTTCGTGCCCGTGGAACGCGATCGGCGCGAGGCGTCGATGGCCTCGATCGACGAGGCGGCGGAGTCGATCCGGCAGGGCAACACGTTCCTGATCTTCCCCGAGGGCACGCGCAGCCGCACCTCGGAGCTCTTGCCATTCAAGAAGGGCGGCTTCATCATGGCGATCAAGGCGCAGGCGCCGATCGTGCCGGTCGCCGTGTCGGGGGGGCGATCGTCGATGCAGAAGGGCAGCTGGCTGGTGCGGCCGGTGATGGTCGACGTGCGAATCGGGGAGGCGGTGGAAACGACTGGTTATGCGGTTGACGATCGCGATCGATTGATCGAGATTGTTCGCGGTCGCATCGAGGAACTGCGACGGCAGTAGGCGAGGGCTTGAGGGCTTGAGGACTTGGGGGCTTGAACCGTGGAGTGGCTGGTAATCTTAGGTCGAACGCTCGGGTTCTCGCTCGCGGCGGGCGTGAACCTCTATGCGACCGTGGTGATTCTCGGCCTGGCGTCGCGCTACGGCTGGGTCGAGCTCCCCGAACAATTCACGATCTTCGATAACTCCTGGATCATCGGCGCCGCCGGCGTCCTCTACCTCGTCGAGTTCGTGGCCGACAAGATTCCGTGGGTCGACTCGCTCTGGGATTCGGTCCACACGCTGATTCGCCCGGTGGGCGGCGCGTTGATCGCCGTGGCGTCGATCGGCGACGTGTCGCCGGGCCTGCAGGCGGTGATGGCGCTGCTGGGGGGCACGGTGGCCGCGGGCAGCCACGTCACCAAGGCCAGCACCCGCGTGGCCGCCAACACCAGCCCCGAGCCGTTCAGTAACTGGTTCCTCAGCCTGGCCGAGGATGCGTTCGTGATCGGCCTCAGCCTGATCACGCTGAAGTTCCCGCTGCTCGCGCTTGGCGTCAGCGTTGTGATTCTGCTGATGATTGTGGTGATTGCGCTGAAGATCTGGAAATGGCTGCGAAGCAGTCCGCAGTCGACAGGCGGCAGTTCAGAGTCTCAGTCGGCAGTCTGACAGTTTAGTCGGCAGTCAATCAGTCCACAGCCCGCTTCAAGCGGGCCAGAATGTCGGCGGGTATTTCGACGGCTTTGATCGATCCGTCTGGTTGTTCTTTCACGCAGACGGCCGTCACCGTTCCGGTGGCGATCACTGTCTCGCCGCGCACGAGGGTGTGCGCCCACTGAATGGTGCGGTTGCTGACCTTCGCCATCTCGGTCCGCACCTCGAACTCATCGTCTACTTTCAAGCGGTTCTTGAAGTCGCACTGCGCCGAGATGCGCGGCCACTGGTGCTCGCGGCCTTCGGCGGCGATGCGCATCCCCGCCTTGCGCCAGATCGCGTGCTCGGCCTCCTCCATGTAGCGGAAGAAATTCGCGAAATGGACCTGGCCGGCCATGTCGGTCTCGGCAAACTCCACGCGGCGCTTATAGGCCACAGATTGACACCGATTAGACACAGGCCACAGATTGACACCGATTAGACACAGATTAGATGCCGAGGCGCAAGTCCTTGGGCACCACGAGCTCGTTGACCTTGTGTTCGGCAGCGTCGGGGGCGGCGCCTTCGCGCCACGTCTTGAGGCGCTGCTTGTCGGCCGGGTAGAGGGACTCCATGGGCTTCCACACCTTGTCGACCTTGTCCTCGAACAGGTCGCCGATCAGGAGATCGGTCACCGTGTTGCGCAGCTCCGGGAAGTTGCGGACGAAGTTGCCGAAGCTGAAGCCGTCATAGTACTCGCACACCAGCCGGCGCATCCGATCGACGCCCTGGTTGAAGGTGTCGCCCCATCGGCCGAGCTGCGCGCCGCTGGTGTCGCCGTTCTTCAGGCCGTCGATGATCGCGTCGGCCGCCAGCTCGCCGGACTTGAGCGCCAGCAGCACTCCGGACGAATAGAGCGGATCGAGAAACCCGAAGGCATCGCCGACGAGCACCCAGCCGTTGCCGGCCACCTGCGTGGATCGATACGAATAGTCGCGCGTGGCGAAGAACCCGGTCACGCGTTGTGCATTCGCGACGCGCTTCTTCACCGCCGGCGTCTTCTCGACCTCCTCGAAGTAGGTGGCCTCGTGATCGCCCTTTCGCCCCTTGAACAGGTAATCAAACGGCGCCACGACGCCCAGCGACACGATGTTGTCGTGCTGCGGGATGTACCAGAACCAGCCGTCGCGGCCTGGAGTCTGCAGCACCATGGTGGCGCCCTCATCGCGGCCGGTGTCGCGGTAGGCGCCTTCCCAGTAGGTCCAGATGGCGCCTTTGTTGAGGACCGGATCCCAGATCCGCAGCTTCATGCGGTTCATCAGCATGGCGGCCTGCCCGCTGGCATCGACGACCACTTTGGCGCTGATCTCTTTGCGCTGGCCGTCCTGTTTAATTGCAATGCCGGTAGCCTTACCTTGACCGCGCTCCGCGCGGTCGGCTTCACGATTACTCTGACGGCGCTCCGCGCGGTCGGCTTCGCCGTCGAACAGCACTTCAACCACGTGCACGCCGTCGTGGGCGTCAACGCCGTGCTCGCGGGCGTTGTCGAGCATCATCTGGTCGAACTCGCTGCGCACCACCTGCCAGGTCTGCGAGCACTCGTGCGGCTTGTTGTCCCAGAAGTAGAACGGCGCCGATTCCTTGCCCTGCGCGTTGACGAACTGCACGCTGTACTTCTTGACGAAGTGGCTCTTCTGCATCTTCTCGAGCATGTTGAGCCGCTTCAGCACCCAGTAAGTTTCGGGGATCAGCGATTCGCCGATGTGGAAGCGGGGGAATCTCTCGCGCTCGAAGAGGCCGACTCTCAGTCCCCCCTGCGCGAGAATCGTCGACGTCGTGGCCCCGGCGGGACCTCCGCCGATCACAACTACGTCGTATTCACTGGAAATATTCGACATGACGCCCGCGCTTTATGTGTATCGGATGCCGGTGTGTTCCGGCAGGAAGAAGCGTGGCAGCAGCACGTCGACGCGCAAGAGGGCCTCGCGGGTCAACGCAATGCGGTCGGCGCTCAATTCGGCCAGGTAGCCGTCCCGGCGGAGCGACTCGAGCGCATCGTTGAAGCGGCTGAGCACGTCGACGCCGTACTTCTGGGCGAAGTACGACGGACGGTTGGAGCCGCGCTTCAATTGCAGCACGAACTCGCGGATCATCCGTTCTTCGTGGCTCGGACGGTAGGCGCGGCCGAGCGGGATCTCGCCGCGCTCGATGGCGTCCTGGTACTTCGGCCAGGTGTCGAGGTTCTGCACGTGCACGCCGTTGATGTGGCCGAAGGAGGCTACGCCGAGGCCGAGCAGGTCGGCGCCTTCCCATAACCGATCGCGATACACGAACTTGGCGCGGGCGGGATCCTTCACCGCCGTGTAGGCGCTGCCGATGTGATACCCGGCGCGCTCGAGCGCGGAGAACGCCTCGTCCACCCAGCGGCGCTTGGTCGCCCAGCCGGCCACCGGGTCGGCGAACTGGCCGCCGCCTTTCAGCAGGTCGCCGCTGATCGTCGTGTTGTAGGGCAGCTCCATCTGGTAGATGGTGATGCTGTCGGGCGACATCGCCAGCGTGCGCGCGATGCAGTCCTGCCAGTTGGCGTCGGTTTCGCCGAGCATGCCGGCGATCAAATCGATGTTGATCTGCGGAAAGCCCAGCGCGCGCGCCGCGTCGTAGGCTTTGCCGATTTCGGGCGAGCGGTGGGCGCGGCCGTTCAATTCGAGAATGCGGTCGCTGAAATTCTCGACGCCGAGACTGAGCCGCGTGACGCCCATGTCGCGGATCGCCGCGAGCTTGGCGTCGGTGAGCGTGCCGGGCTCGCACTCGAAAGTGATCTCCTCGGCCTGGTTCCATTCGCCATTGGCGTTGAGGCGCTTGACGACCTTCTGCAGCTGCCTGGTCGACAGGAACGACGGCGTGCCGCCGCCGAAATAGACGAAGTTGAAGCGGCGGCCGGCCACCGCCGGCGTCTTCGCGTAGAGCTCCCATTCGCGCGCGAGCCGATCGAGGTAGTGCTCGACCTCGCGCGCGTTCTTGTCGGTATAGACGCGGAAGTAGCAGAAGTGGCAGCGCTTGCGGCAGAAGGGGATGTGGAGGTACAGGCCTAAAGGCCGCCCTTCGACTTGCGTCCCGATTCCTCCGGAATCGGGACGCTCGCTCAGGGCGACGTGGGCGTCCCTGATATTTTCGGCCGCCCACGTCGAAAACGGCGGGTAATTGGCGACGAAATAACTGCCGACGTCCGTCTGCTCGACGGTGTTCTGCCCCTGGGCTCCAGACATCCTTTCTTTCACTATACTTGCGAACGCCGCCTGAGATTTACCGTAAGCTGGGTGAAGGATGCGACTCAGAATTGCATTGCTCGCGCTCGTCGTCCCGTCCCTGCTCCTGGCCCAATCTCCCTTCGACTCGCGTGTGCCCAGCTTCGCTGAGCGCACGCTCGCTCAGGGCAGGCAGCCGGAGGAGCTGCCGCGGTTCCGCGCCGGCACCAACCTGGTCCGTGTTGATGCCTACGTGTCGCTCGACGGCAAGGCGATCACCGATCTCAAGGCCGAAGACTTCGAGGTCTTCGAAGACGATAGATTACAAACGGTCGAGAACTTCGAGCTGTTCACAGCCCGCGAGCCGATTCCGCAATCCGAGCGGACCAACCCCACCAACATCCGCGACATGCGCCAGGAAGCGCTGGACGCCGGCCGCGTGTTCACGTTGTTCTTCGATCGGTTCTACGTTTCGATCTCGGGCTCGTACCACGCGCGCAAGCCCATCATCGAAACGCTCGATCGGGTGATCGGACCGGATGATCTGATCGGCGTGATGACGCCGGAGATGTCGCCGTCGGCGATCACCTTCAGCCGCAAGACCACCAGCATCGAGAAGGCGGTGACCGACACGTGGCACTGGGGTGTGCGCGACAACATCAACGCCGAGTTGCCGCAGGAGCACGCCATCAGGCAGTGTTATCCGCAAGACCAGCAGCTCGCCGACGAAATGATTGCGCGGTTGAGAGAGCAGCAGACGCTCGACGCGCTCGAGGGCCTGGTGGTGCACCTGGAAGGCCTGCGTCCCGAGCGGAAGTTTGTGCTCGTGTTCACCGAGGGGTGGCCGCTCTATCGTCCCAACGAGCAACTGGCGCGCGTTACCCGGGAGGGCCGGGTCCCGACCGGCGACCCGGTCGGCACGGATCCGCGCACCGGCGGCTTGCGCCGGGCCGGCGACCCGGACCCGCAGACCGGTTTTCAGACGCTGGAAGCCTGCGATCGGCAGCGGACGATGCTGGCCTACAGCGATCACGAAACCGAGTTTCGGCAGCTGCTGCAGCGCGCCAATCGCGCCAACGTCAGCTTTTATCCGATCGATGCGCGCGGCCTGATCGTGTTCGACACGCCGATTAACTGGGGCGTGCCGCCGTCGGTGGATGCGGCGTGGCTGCGCAAGCGCCACGACGACCTGCGGATGATGGCCGATCAGACCGACGGTCATGCCGTGCTCGACGTCGGCAACGTCTCGCAGGCGATGCAGAAGATTTTCGCGGACGTGGGTTCGTACTACCTGCTCAGTTATTACTCGACCAATCCGCGACTCGATGGACGTTTCCGCCGGATTCGTGTGGAAGTGAAGCGGCCGGACGTCGAGGTGCGCGCCCGGCCAGGATATCTGGCACCGACCGAAGCGGAAGCGCGCGCGGCCGGGGGCGGCAGCACCACCACACGCGCCGGCGCCAACACGCCGCCGCCGACCGTGCTGCGCGCGCTCGATGCCATTGCGCCCGGGCGCGGCAATCTGCCCGTGCGGGTGCAGGCCGCCGGCGGCGCCGGCACCATCCGCGCCATCGTCGAGCTCGATGCCGCCACCGCGAAGCGGCCGGAGTGGATTTCCGGCGGCACGCTGAAAGTCACGTTCGAGCCGGAGCGCACCCTGGGCTCCAGCCAGGCCGCCGCGTCACAAACCATCACGATGGCGATCGAGCCTGGACAGCGAAGCATTCCGATCGACGGCACCACCGAGCCGCTCGCCGCCGGCCGTTATTCGGTTCGCGCCGAGCTCACACCGCGTGCCGGCCGTCTCCCCATCCAGGTGACGACCTTTGCCACGGTGCCGCAAGACGCCGCGCCGGTTGGAACCGGTGCGCTCGCGTTGCGGCGCGGGCCAAGCACGGGGCTCGCGTATGTGCCCACGGCTGATCCGCGCTTCCGCCGGACCGAACGGCTCCGGATCGAGGTGCCGGTGGCTGGGGAGGGCTTCACGGGCGTTGGACGCCTGCTCACGCGCGAAGGACAGCCGTTGCCGCTCGTGGTCAATTACAGCTCCCGGACCGATGCGAGGGGGAACCTGGCCGTTGGCGAAGTCGCTCTCGCGCCGCTGGCCGCCGGCGAATACGTGTTGGAGTTGGCGTTGACGAAGGATGGCAAGACGGAAGCCGTGAACTACGGATTCCGCCTCATTCCCTAGGCCACCGATTGACACCGATTCGACGCCGATTCGCAGACACGCTTTGCGCCTGCGCGGTGGTGACGGGACTTGTCGCCCTGCAGGCGCAGGAGCAGCTGCCGCGGTTCCGCGCCGGCGCCAACCTCGTGACGGTTGATGCCTACTTTTCGAAGGACGGCGCCGCCGTCGCCGATCTCGAGCCCGAAGACATCGAGATCCTCGAGGACGATCGTCCGCAGACGATTGAATCCTTCCGCCTGATCCGCGCGCAGCGGCAGGGCAGCACGGCGCCGCCGCCGGACCCCACAGGCGCCGCCGCCGAACGCGAGGCCGCGCCACCGCCTGAGGCACGGGTGTTCGTGCTGTTCCTCGATCAGTGGCATGTCAGCTTCGAGGGATCGGCAAAGACCACGGCGCCGGTGTCGGCGTTCCTGAATCGCGTGGTGGGCGCCGACGATCTGGTCGGCGTGATGACGCCCGACCTGCCCGCCCGCAGCATGCCGCTGACGCGCCGCACCGACGCCATCGATCGCATGGTCCGCGATACCAGCGGGTGGAACCAGCGCGATCGCGTCGGCGCGCTCGATCCGCGAGAGCGCGACATCGATCTGTGCTATCCCGATAACGATCCCAGGCGCCCGCAGTTTCGCGGTGTCGCGAAAGAAATGATCGAGCGCCGCCGCGAGCAGAAGACGCTGCAGGCCCTCGACGATCTGATCACGCATCTCGGCAACCTGCGCAGCGAGCGCAAATTCGTGGTGCTGCTATCGGAAGGCTGGGTGCTCTTCAAGCAGAACGAGTCCCTGGGAGCGGTACTGGAATCCGACTCAATACCCGCGGCTCCTGGAGTCGGCGTCGTTGACGGACGGGTCTCGGCCGGCGCGAATCGGCCGAATGGGTACGATCGCACGTTTGAATCGTGCGAGCGCGAGCGGTTGAGGCTCGCCTTCGTCGATCACGAGCTCGAAGTGCGGCAGCTCTCGCATCGCGCCAATCGCGCCAACGTCACGTTCTACGCGGTTGACCCACGAGGCCTGGCTGCGTTCGACGATGCCATCGGGCCGCTCCGCCCGGCGACGCCCACACAGGACGTGCGGCCACTGGGGGCGCGCCAGGGAGGCCTCCGCGAACTCGCCGCGAATACCGACGGCGCGGTGGTCCTCAACACGAATGACGTCAAGGGCGGCGTGGCGCGCATCATGGCGGACCTGAACGCGTATTACCTGCTGCGCTACTACTCCTCGAATACCAACCTCGATGGCCGGTTCCGCCGAATCACGGTGCGCGTGTCGCGTCCCGGTGTCCGCGTGCGCGCGCGCACGGGCTATCTCGCGCCCACCGAGACGGAAGCACGCGCGGCGGGGGTGACGCCGAAGCCGGTGAGCCTGCCGGAGGGTGTTGAACCGATCGTGCGACGAGTGGCGGTGACGGCGTTACGCCGCGGTCCGAGCACGGGATTGGCGTACGTCCGCGCCGACCAGCCGCGCTTCCGTCGCACCGAGAGATTGCGCATCGAAGTAGTGTTGCCGGATGGTGCATCGGCAACCGCCGGCCGCGTGCTGACCCGTCAAGGCCAGGCGCTCCCGCTCATCGTCACCACCTCGACGCAGGTCACCAATGGGCAGATGGTCACGATTGCGGATGTGACGCTCGCGCCGCTGGCCATTGGGGAGTACGTTCTCGAGTTGGCCTACGAACTTAAGGGCGAGAAGGCACGCGCGAGTTACGGTTTCAGAATCGTTCCTTGACGTTCCCCCGGCTAAAGCCGGGGGCTACAAGCCGGGGGCTATGATCCTCCTGTGGTAAACGTCAGCTTGAACGGCAGCATGTCGCCGCCGTCGGTCCCCTTCACGCCGGGCAGCATTTCCAGCGTCACCACTTGAAACCGCTCGAACGGTTCGGTCGGTCGAATCTCCAGCGCGCGGTTTTCCGGCGCGTAATTGGTGGTGAACGCCACCGACGGAGGCTGCGCCTCGCCGCGCTCGCGAGACTCGGTGGATGCATAGGTGAGGCGGATGCGATCCTTCAGCGTCTCAGGATCCAGATCGCGCGACACCTGTATGCGAATGCGCTCGGTGAGCTGCACGTCGGCCTCGCCCTCGGTGGGGGCCGTAAACAGCACTTCAACGGGCGGCGGCGGGGGCAGGTCGATCTCGACTTCGGTCGTCGTCTCCTGCGGCTCGGGCGCCAGTTCAATGCTCGTGCCTTCGAGCCAGGTCAGGCCTTTGGCGGTCTTGACCGTGCCGGCCACTTTCACCCAGCGCCCCGAGTCGATGCGTTTGCCGGGGTCGAAATCGAATCCTTTGCCTTTCGGCTGCACACCCATCACCCACAACGCCGCGTCGCTCGATCGCAACACAAACTGATAGCGATTCTGCGCCGGGGCTTCCGGAAGATCGCCGAACAGATTCCGGCCGCGAAACTGGCCGACGACGGTCACCTTCTGGTTCTCGAAGCGCGACGGCTCCATCGCTACGGCGCGAAGCGGCGGCGCGGTCACGTCGGTGGCCGGCGGCGGCGGGACGGTGCTCGACAGCAGCAGCAGCAACTCTTCGCCGGGCCTCGGCCAGCGATCCTGATACTCGCTGCGGATGCGGTCGAGCAGGTTGAACGGAATCAGCCGCGGATCGTCCTGGGACAGGCGGCCGACGTCGAGGAACTGGCCGCGTGCTTCGACCTTGCCCTCGCGCGGTAGTTCTCGCGCCACGAGCGTGATGGCGCCCTCGTCGGTGCCGATCGTCGCGCGCTCGACCTGCCCCTTGATCTCCCCGACGACCAGCACGACCTGCTGGTGATAGAAGCCGGGGTAGCTCCTGAGGGCCGTGATGGTGGTGGCGCGCCTCGGCGACGGCTGCCCGGCGGCGACCACCGACAGGGCTAGAAAGGCGAAGGTAATGGTCGGGCGCATTGACGAGTTGGCGATTGTCAATTTAGCGACTGTTGGGTGATTGCCAATTTACAATCGACGATTCGAAAATCCGAATTGCCAAATGCCTCATTCGAGAATCACCCAACAGTCACCAATTCGTCAATCGGTCATTTAACAATGCGATTGTCAGAATTTCCTCTGAGCGAACCTCGCTAGAATCACGGCCAGGGCAAAGAACAGCAGCCCTCCGGCAGTCTGGCCCAGGGCGTCGTCGCCGCGCAGCGCCGGCAACATGTCGCCGACCACCTGGAACGGCCGCAGCCAATCCGCACCGACCAGGATCGCGTACAGAATGCCGGCCAGCGAGCCGCCCGCGATGAGGCCCGAGCTGAACAGCGTGCCCGAGCTGAGATCGGATTCAGCGGACTCGCCGGTCCTGCGTTCAACCCACCACCGGACCAGACCGCCGGCGAAGATCGGCGCCGTCGTGGCAATCGGCAGGTAGGCGCCGACGGCAAACGACAAGGAGTGCACGCCGCACAATTCGAGGGTCACGGCGATGAACACGCCGACCAGCACCAGGCCCCAGGGGAGGTTCTGTGACAGCAGGCCCCGGATGAGCGTGGCCATCAACGTGGCCTGCGGCGCCGGGACATCGGCCGATCCAATCGTGAACACGTTGTGCAGGTAGAGCATCGTGATGCCGATCACGAACGCCGAGGTGACGACGCCAATGACCAGACCAAGCTGCTGGTAGAGCGGCGTCGCGCCGACGATGTACCCCGTCTTCAAGTCCTGCGAGGTGTTGCCGGCATTTGCCGCCGCGATGCAGACGATGGCGCCGACCGAGAGCGCCACCGGGGCGTAGACATCGCCGGTCCATCCGAGCGCGACGAAGATCAGGCAGGTGATGATCAACGTGGCGATGGTCATGCCCGAGATGGGATTGGACGAAGAGCCGATCAACCCGGTGATGCGCGACGACACCGTGGCGAAGAAGAAGCCGAAGAACACGATCAGGATCGAGACCAGGAGATTGCCCTGGGTCGGGAGGCCCGGCATGACGGCGAGGAAGATCGCGAGCAGCAGCGAGCCGACCAGCACCACCATCATCGGGATGTCGCGCTCGGTGCGCGCCTGCACGGCCGCGGTGGCGGCGCCGAACCCCTTAAATCCTTCGCGGGCCGACGAGATGATCGTCGGCAGCGTGCGGGCGAGCGTAATGAGGCCGGCGGCCAGCACCGCGCCGGCGCCGATGTAACGGATGTAGGCGCTCCAGATCTGGCCCGGGCTCATCTCCGAGATCAGGAAGGGTTGTCCAGTTGCCGGATTGTTGGCGAAGTTCGGATGGATGGGCGGGAACGGCGTGTTAATTGACGCGCCCAGCAGCGAGAGCAGCGGCAGCAACACCAGCCACGACAGCACGCCCCCGGCCACCATGGTGCCGGCGATGCGGGGGCCAATCACGTAGCCGACGCCCATGTATTCCGGCGAGATGTCGACGTTCAGCGTGGCGTTGGGAAACTGGCCCGTGGGCGACAGCGAATGGCCGATCTCCTGCCGGAAGATGTTGAACGTCCACGACAGCGACTTCCACAGCGCGCCGATGCCGAGGCCGCTGAACACCAGCGTGGCCAGCCGGCCGCCCCGTTCACCGGCGACCAGCACTTCAGCGCACGCGGTGCCTTCGGGGTAGGGCAGCAGGCCATGCTCCTTGACGATCAGGGCGCGGCGCAGCGGCACCATCATCAACACGCCGAGGATGCCGCCGGCAAACGACAGCATCAGGATCTGCGTGTAGTTGAAATAGGCGGGACCATCCGGCAACAGGAAGATCAGCGCCGGGATGGTGAACACCACGCCGCCGGCCACCGACTCGCCGGCGGAGCCGATGGTCTGGACGATGTTGTTCTCGAGAATGGTCGAGCCACCGAGTCTTTTGAGCACCGAGATCGCCAGCACGGCGATCGGGATGGAGGCGCTGACCGTCAGGCCCGCGCGCAGACCGAGGTAGACCGTTGACGCCCCGAACAGGAGACCAAACAGCACGCCGAGCACGATCGCCTTGGCGGTGAATTCCGCCATGGATTGTGTTGCAGGAACGTAGGGTTGGAAGCTTTTCGAGGTATCTGCCATGGGCCGGGATTCTATCCTGAGGGCGGCCGCGCCTGCCCTGAGCGAGCAATTTGCAGCGTCGGCGATGCGAATTGCGGGTCGAAGGGCGAATCGTGAGTCGAATGGGTTATTCTGAGAAGACGCTTGTGAATTCACCGAACAAGCGGAAAGCGGCCAGCGAGCCGGTTTCCGAGCTGACCACCAATCGCCTGTCGGTCTACCTGCGCTGCCTCAACCAGCTCGAGTCGGCCGGCGTGGACACCATCTCCTCGCAAGCGCTGGCCGAGCAGTTCCATTTGAACGCCGCCCAGATCCGCAAGGACCTCGCGTATTTCGGCGAGTTCGGCGTGCGCGGCGTCGGCTACTACGTCAAGGACCTGAAGCGGCACCTGCGCCAGATCCTCGGCCTCGACCGCAAGCTCCGCGTCGCGGTGATGGGCGCCGGCAACCTCGGCCTGGCGCTGGCGGATTATCCGGGCTTCCGGCGCGAAGGGTTCGAGATTGTCGCGATGTTCGACGTCGCCGACGCCAAGATCGGCGACGAGTCGAAAAGCGGCGTGCCGATCCACGACCTCAAGGAGCTCAAGAAGGTGGTGCGGCGCGAGAAGATCGACATCGCCGTGATTGCGGTGCCCGCCGAATCGGCGCAACATGTGCTCGAGCAGGTGGTGGCGGCCGGCATCAAGGCGGTGCTCAATTTCTCGCCCGGCGCGCTCAAGGTGCCGCGCGGGATCAAGATGAAGAGCGTCGATCTGACCGTGTCGCTCGAGAGCCTGTCGTTTTATCTCGCTCAAGGGATGGATGACGAAAACTAATCCGCCTTCGCGGCCGAAGGCCGCTACGGCGCGACTGCGCCGCTCGGCTCGCGCCCGAGCGCAGGGACTCACGCATGTGGATGCGAAGGGCCGCATCCGCATGGTCGATGTCGGCGACAAGCCGGTCACCGATCGCGAAGCGGTGGCGCGCGGGTCGATCGCGATGTCGGCGGCGGCGCGCAAGCTGATTCGCTCGGGCGCGGTGAAGAAAGGCGACCCGATCCAGGCGGCGCGGCTGGCCGGCATCATGGCCGCAAAGAAGACCAGCGAGCTGATTCCGCTGTGCCACCCGCTGAACCTGTCGCACGTGTCGGTGGACCTCACCCCAACACGCACCGGTTATGCGATCGAAGCACGCGTCAGGATCTCGGGCCAGACCGGCGTCGAAATGGAAGCGCTGACCGCGGTGTCGGTCGCGGCGCTGACGCTCTACGACATGGTGAAAGCGGTCGATAAGTCGATGGTCATCAGCGACATCGAGCTCGTCGAGAAGAAAGGCGGCAAGTCAGGTCACTATCGCCGGAAATGAAGATTCTCATTTCCATCCAGCAGCCGGTGCAGCAGTGGCAGATTCCGCCTGACGGCGTGGCGGCGCTGCGCGAGCGGTTCCCGGCCATTCAATTCATCCACGCCACCACGCCAGAGCAGCGCGCCGAAGGCCTCACAGACTGCGACGCCGCCTATACCTGGATCCTCAACACCAGCGAGTTGGCGCAGGCGCCGGGGTTACGGTGGGTCCACACTTCCGCGGTGGCCGTGGAAACGCTCTGCCTGCCCGAGCTGTTCGCGCGCGGCGTTGCCGTGAGCAACACCCGCGGCGTGCAGGCGGTGCCGATCGCCGAGCACGTGATGGCGGTGGTGCTGGCGCTCGCGAAACAGCTGCCGTTCGTGATCGAGACCCAGCGGCAGGCCCGCTGGGCCCAGAACGAGTTCCTGGGCGAGCGGCTGCCGTGGTTGCTGAAGGGGCGCACGCTGGGGCTCGTTGGCGTCGGCACGATCGGCGCCGAGATCGCCAGGCGCGCCGAGGCGTTCGGCATGCGGGTGATCGCCTTGCGCCGGCGTCCCGCGTACGGCGTGATCGGCCACGTCGAGCGCGTTTACGGCCGCGCCGAGCTCGAGGACTTTCTCGGCCAATGCCAGGTCCTCGTCATCTGCGCGCCGCTCACACCGGAGACCCATTCGTTGATGGGCGCCGCCCAGTTCGCGCAATTGCCGAAGGGCGCGATGGTCGTCAACGTCGGCCGCGCCAAGATCATCGATACCGCGGCGCTGATCGCGGCGCTGACGTCGGGCCACCTCGGGGGCGCCTCACTCGATGTGTTCCCCCAGGAGCCGCTGCCGTCGGATCATCGGTTGTGGCAGACCCCGAACGTGATCCTCACGCCGCACACATCAGGATTCCGCCAGGGTCATTGGGATGAAGTGGTGCAATTGTTTGGCGACAACATCGAACGGTGGCTCAGGGGTGAACCTCTTAAGTTCCGCGTCGAACCTGAGCTGGGTTACTGAAGTTAAAAGTTAAGAGTGCAGAGTTTAGAATATCGCTCTGAACTCCGAACTCTTCACTCTGAACTCCTGGGCGGAGGTTCAATATGAATCACCGCGTCCTTGATCTGCGGGAACGCCGTCATCAGCCGATCCTTCACCTCGTGCGACAGTGCGTGCGCGTGTTCGAGGGGCATCGCCGGCTCCATCCAGATGTGCAGATCGAGGAACACGAAATCCGCCGAGCCGCGCGTCCGCACATGATGGCAGCCGAGCACTTCCGGCACCTGCTTGACGACGTCGCGGATCTCACTCTCGGGAATCACGATCCGATCGGCGAGGATCCCCGACGTCGACGCGAAGATCTCCCAGCACGCGTAGCCGATGAACACCGCCACCACGAGCGCGGCGGCGGGATCGAGCCACCCGTAGCCGTAGCGCATTCCGACCAGCGCCACGATCACCGTGGCCGACGTCAGCAGGTCGCTCAGGGTGTGATGCGCGTCGGCCAGCAGCACCTCGCTCTGCAAACGGCGGCCGGCGCGGCGCTCGTAGACGACCACGCCCAGGTTCACCACGAACGTCCCGCCCATCACCACGAACGTCAGCGCGTTGATGTCGGGCTCGCCGCCGCTCCAGAACCGCTCCCACCCCGCCTGTAGGACTTCGCTCACCACCAGCAGCAGGAACAGCAGGATGCCCACCGACGCCATGGTCTCGAACTTGTGATGGCCGTACGGGTGGTCGTCGTCGGGCGGCGCGCTGGCCGCGCGCACGCCGATGATCGCGACCACGTTCGAGGCCGTATCCGTGAGGGAGTGAAAGCCGTCCGACAGCACCGACACCGCGCCGGTGGTGACACCGAGCACGATCTTGGCGGCCGCGACGAGAAAGTTGAGAACGAGAACGCGATAGAGGACGGTGGAGACGGCTGCGGTGCGAGGAGTTGTGAGTGGGGAGTTGGGAGTGGGGAATTCTGGCTGGTGAGCGTCACTCACAACTCACCACTCTGCACTCACAACTTCTAGAACACCCTTGCGTGAGGCACCGGCCACCATCGCACTTGCACTTTGCCGATGATGTATTTCTTCGGCACGAAGCCCCAGTGGCGGCTGTCGGAGCTGTTGTTGCGGTGATCGCCCATCACGAAGTAGTAGCCCTCGGGAATCACCTGCGGGCCCCAGTCGTCGTGGCTGCGATATTCGGCCGGCACAAAGTCGTCGCGCATCGGCACGTCGTTCACATACACGCGGCCGTCGACCACGCGCACCGTGTCGCCTTCCTCGGCGATCACGCGCTTGACGAACGACTTGTCGGGGTTGAGCGGGTAGTAGAGCATCACGATGTCGCCGCGCTGCGGCGAGGTGCGGCGATAGCGGAGCTTGTTGACGATCAGGCGCTCCTGATCGGCCAGCGTCGGCGCCATGCTCTGGCCTTCGACGCGCGCCACCTGGAAACCGAACGTGACGATCAACGTGGCGTAGACGGCCGCCGACGCCAGTGTGCGGACCCACGCGAAGAACTCGTCGCGCCACACCTCGAGCCGGCGCATCATATGCGCCGGGTCCTGGTCGGTCGGCAGCGGCAGCGGCGTGAACGCGGGCCGCGCGAACGGATCGGCCGCCGGCGAGTACGGGGCCGGATTTTCGTCGCCGGGGTCGCGGAACACTACCGCTTCAGGCAGCTCCGCAGGCGCTTCAGGCAGCTCCGCAGGCGTCGAGTCTGCGAACAGCTGCCCAGGATCGCCCTCGGCGTCGCGTCTTTCATCCTCAGGAGGTACTTCCAGCATGCTGTAGTACCAATATTAGTCGAATCTTCGACGGATGGGGCTAGAACACTCGGGCCTCCGGCACGGGCCACCAGCGGACCTGGACCTTGCCGGTAATGTATTTCTTCGGGACGGGGCCCCAGTGACGGCTGTCGGAGCTGTTATTCCGATGGTCGCCCATCACGTAGTAATACCCCTCGGGCATGACTTGCGGGCCCCAATCATCGTGGCTGCGATACTCGGCCGGAACGAAGTCGTCGCGCAGGGCCACATCATTGACGTAGACGCGGCCATCCACGATGCGGACGGTGTCGCCGGGTTCGGCGATGACCCGCTTGACGAAGGACTTGTCGGGGTCGACGGGGTAATACAGCATGACGATGTCGCCGCGCTGCGGCGAGGTCAGGCGATACCGGAGCTTGTTGACGATCAGGCGATCCTGATCGGCCAGCGTCGGCGCCATGCTCTGGCCTTCGACGCGCGCGACCTGGAAGCCGAACGTGACGATCAGCGTCGCGTAGACGGCCGCGGACGTCAGCGTGCGGACCCAGGCGAAGAACTCGTCGCGCCATACGGCGAGGCGAAACATCATCTGAGCCGAGTCGTGCTCAGCCGCTGAGGCCGGCATCACCGGAGGGGCGGACGCATCCGGCGTCGTGGGCGGGTCAACCGTCGGGTTCTCGTCGCCGGGATCGGCGAAGTAGAGCGGTTCTGGCGAGCCTACAGTTTCAGGTACTCTCGCAGGCGTCTGGTCTGCGAGCGGCTGACGGGGATCTCGGTCGCCTTCGTGTCTTTCATCCTGAGGATGTAGTTGCGGCTGAACCAAGGCACGATCTCCTTCACCTTGTTGATATTCACCAGGTGCGAACGGTGCACGCGCCAGAACACCTCCGGATCGAGCCGTGCGTGCAACTCTTCCAGTGTCCGGTCGTTTGACGTTCCTGAGACCTGGTTCGTCACGATGTTAATCGAATCCTCGACGAGCGACGCATGGATGATGTCATCGGCCTGCACGAGGACAAATCTGTCATTCACCTTGACGGCGACCTGGTCCCGGCGGCCTTTCTGGCCGGTCATCATCTTCACCAGGCGGTCGAGCTGACCCGCCAATGGCTCGGTTTCGCCCATGCGCTTGCGCGCCCGGGACACGGCCGTCTCCAGCCGCGAGGCATCCACCGGCTTCAGCACGTAATCCACCGCGTTCACCTCGAATGCCTCGATGGCGCGCTGGTCGAAGGCGGTGACGAAGATCACGCTCGGTCCGGCTCCCGTTTCGAGTAATTTCCTGGCCACCTCAAAGCCCGTCAGGCCGGGCATCTGGACGTCGAGGAAGGCCACGTCGGGCGTGGTCCGGGCAATTTCCTCGAGCGCTTCGACGCCGTTGGACGCCTGGCCGACCACCTCGATGCCCTGGAGCCGGCCCAATTGGAAACACAACTCGTCCCGCGCGAGCTGCTCATCGTCGGCGACGATGGCGGTCAGGGGGCTCGAGGACTTGAGGACCTGTGGGCTTGGGCTCATGCCGTGATGCGTCCGCCTTCGCGCGAGCGCTCCGGCGAGACAGGCTCTTCGGTCGCCAGGTCTAAGGGAATTTCCACGCGTGCGCATGCGCCTCTGCCGGGCGAGCCGGTGATGGCGAGGCGGCCGCTGGCGCCATATAAGACGCGCAGGCGTTCGTGGACGTTACTGAGCCCGATGCCGCTCGACAGCGCATGCGCCAGGCGCTCCTCGGAAATCCCGAGGCCGTCATCCTCGACCTCGATGACGGCCAGCCCGCGTTCGCGGCGGCTGCGGATGGTGATCGTGCCCGGGCCCACCTTGCGCGCGAAGCCGTGCTTGATGCAGTTCTCGACGAGCGGCTGGAGCAACAGGCTGGGCACCACGACGTCCAGTGTCTCCGGCGCGATCGACTTCTTCACCGCGAGGCGCGATCCAAACCGGATCACCTCGATGTCGAGATATTCATCGATCGCCGAGAGCTCCTCGCGCAAGGTGACGAATTGCTCCTGGCTCTGCATCAGCTTGCGGAGGAGTCCCGACAGTTTCTGGATCACCGCGCGCGCCGTTTCGGGTTGCGATCGGATCAACGACGATACTGACGTCAGGGTGTTGAACAGGAAATGCGGATTGATCTGGCTCTTGAGCGCTTCCAGCCTCGCCGCGAGCAGCAGCTTTTCCTGCTCCTGCACCCGGTGCTCGATGCGGGCGTTGTTCCAAATCTTGATCGGCGTCGACACCGTGAGGATCGTGGCGATATAGATCACCAGTGTGATCCACGGCGAGGGGCTCGAGAGGTGGAACAGGCGCGCCTCGTAGCGCGCGCCCACCACCTGGCGGATGAACTCGAGACCGATCCCGACGAGCAAGAGGATCACCTGCCAGTTGATCTCGAGATTACGCAGCATGCGCCACACGTGGCGGGGCAGGCTGAGGATCACAAACGGCGAGAAGTTCCAGATGTCTTCCTTGGGGCACGCCTCGCGGATGCCGCCGCCGGCAAACCCGCAGCCGACGGCAAGGAAGGGCGCGCCGTACTCACCGGCGGCCAGCGCGGGCAGCGACATCGACAGGCCAACGATGGCGCCGGTATAGGGGCCGGCAATCAGGCCGGCGAGCAGCGCACCCTCGAGCGTGAGATCGACCGCGTCGTAGTTGAGGAGGATGCGCGACGCCACCCCGGCGGTGAACGGCACCGCGAGACCGAGGGCGAACACGAGACGGTCGGGCCAGTTGCGCTGCTCGAAAATCAGGATGTGGCGAAAGCGCCGATAGCGCGCGAGCATGGTGGCCAGCGCCGCCATCACGGCGAGCTTCACGACCAGGGTCGTCAGCAGGAACTGGTCGGCCGACAGGAATTTCGCGTCTTCTTGGAGCATGGCCAACGACCAACCTAAAGGTTTGTCGCGACAAGAGTTATCGGTGTTTCTCCGTCAAGATGGTATCATTTTGATCCATATGATCGGTCCGCTCGTCAAAGGCTTTGCGCTCACGTTCAAGCACCTGTTCCGGAAGCCCATTACGGTCAACTATCCGGATCAGAAGATGCCGATGTTTCCGCGCTATCGCGGCAAACAGGTGTTGATGCGCGACGAGAACGGCCTGGAGAAGTGCGTGGCGTGCGGCTTGTGCGCGGTGGCCTGCCCGGCTGATGCGATTTACCTCGAGGCCGCGGAGAACGACGGCACGGTGATGGCCGGCCCGCGCTACGCGTCGATCTACCAGATTCACAAGACGCGCTGCATCTTCTGCGGCTACTGCGAAGAGGCGTGTCCGGTGGCGGCGATTTTCATGGGCAAGGATTACGAGCTGGCCGTCTACAGCAAAGACGATTTCATCTGGGACAAGACCGAGTTGCTCGTCGCCGCCGATTAAGCCACAGATTGACGCCGATTAGACGCAGATTAGAACTCACGCTGGCAGGACGCCGTCTGATCCAGAGTCCACGAATCAAGTGAAGCCCTTTCTCGCTGCGTTAGATGATCGTGTGCTCGTGTGCGACGGCGCCATGGGCACGATGCTCTACGGTAAAGGTATCTTCATCAACCGCTGCTTTGAGTCGCTGAACCAGACGCAGCCGGCGCTGGTTACGGATGTGCATGGCGAGTATCTTCGCGCCGGCGCTGACGTCATAGAAACGAACACCTTCGGCGCGAACCGCATGAAGCTCCGCAGTTTCGGGCTCGGCGATCAGGTTCGCGACATCAATCTCGCCGGAGCCAAGCTCGCGCGCGAGGCGGTGAAGCAATCCGGGCAAGAGGCATACGTGGCGGGGGCAATCGGACCGCTAGGTGTGCGCATCGAGCCGTGGGGCAAGACCGGTGTGGATGAGGCGGAAGCGATGTTCCGCGATCAGGCCCTGGCCCTGCTCGACGGTGGGGTCGACCTGTTCGTGCTCGAGACGTTCCGCGATCTCAACGAGATCGGGGCGGCCATCAAAGCCGTGCGCAGTATCTGCGACTTGCCGATCGTGGCGCAGATGACTACGGAAGAGGAGGGCGCCAGTCTCGACGGCACGCCGGCGGAGAAGTTCGCGCCCGCGCTGATTGGCCTCGGCGCGAACGTGGTCGGCGTGAATTGCAGTGTCGGGCCCGCGCCGATGCTCGAGACCATCGAGCGCATCAGCGAAGTGACCGACGTGTGGCTCTCGGCGCAGCCCAACGCGGGCAAGCCGCGCGACATCGAGGGCCGCAACCTGTATCTGTGCTCGCCGGAATACATGGCGTCGTATGCGCGGCGCTTCATTGCCTCCGGTGTGCGGCTGGTCGGCGGGTGCTGCGGGACCACGCCGGAACATATCCGGCAAATCGCGCTCGCCGCCAAGCAGATGGCGCCGGGGCTGGCGCGGCACGCGGGCGGCAGTGAGGTGCGGACGCCGGTGGCCAGCCAGCCGCATGCCAAGCGGGCGATGGACCGCGAGCAGAAGTCGGCCATGGCGCGAAAGCTCGTGAACGGGCACTTCCTGCGCGCCATCGAGCTGGTGCCGCCACGCGGCCACGAAGCCGCGCGGGCGCTCGAGCAGGCCGCGACGCTGGTGGCGCGCGGCGTCGACGTGGTGACGATCCCGGATGGCCCGCGATCGGGAGCGCGCATGAGCGCGTTGTCGCTCGCGGTGCTCGTGCAGCAGCACGCCGGGGCGGAAGTGCTGCTGCAGTATTCGTGTCGAGATCGCAACCTGCTCGGCATCCAGTCGGACCTGCTCGGCGCGCATGCGATGGGCGTCCGCAACCTGCTCGGCATCACCGGCGATGTCCGCAACCTGGGGGACATTCCCGATGCCACGGCGGTGTTCGACGTGGATTCGATCGGGTTGACCAACGTGATCAACCGGTTGAATCACGGGCTCGACATCGGCGGCCAGTCGATCGGCGAGCCGACGTGTTTTCATGCGGGCGTGATGGTCAACCCGTCCCGTGATCTGGATCAGGAACTGCGGCGCCTCGAGTTCAAGGTCGAGGCGGGTGCGGAATTCGCGGTGACCAGACCGGTGTTCGATGTGGCCGCGTTCGAACGTTTCCTCGCCCGCGTCGCGCCGATGCGGCTGCCGATCATTGTCGGGATCTGGCCGTTCGAGAGCGCGCTCAATGCGGAGTTCATGGCGAACGAAGTGCCCGGCGTGACGGTGCCGGACGCGATCGTGGAGCGGATGCGGCGCACCGAGAGCGCCCAAGCGGCGGCGGCGGAAGGCGTCAAGGTAGCGAAAGAGATCGTGACCGCCATCACAGGGATGGCTGCGGGTGTGCAAATCTCGGCACCATCAGGCCGTTTGGACGCGGCCCTCGATGTGCTCGACGTGGTATAGTCCGGTCAACCCAGCGAAAGAGAGAATATGGCCCTTTTTGAGCAACAGACCAGACGGTCCGGCGACGCGGCTGCCAACGCCCTTTCGGTGACGAATGTCGGCACCGAGTTCGTCGAGAAGGTCTATCAGAACATCGCCAAGGTGTACGACTACACCTATGGGCCAACGCTCCACCCCGGCCGTATTGAAGCGATCGAGAAGATGCGGATTCGTCCCGGCACGCAGGTGCTCGAAGTGGGTGTCGGCACCGGCATCAATCTCGGCATGTATCCGCGCACAGCGCGGATCACCGGTATCGATCTCTCCAGCCGCATGCTCGACAAGGCCCGAAAGCGCATCACCGAAAAAGGCCTGTTGAATTGCGACGTGCTGGAGATGGACGCGACGAAGATGACCTTCGCCGACAACTCCTACGACGTGGTCTACGCACCGTATGTGATCAGCGTGGTCCCCGACCCGGTCGCCGTCGCGCGCGAGATGTATCGCGTCTGCCGTCCCGGCGGCCGCGTCGTGATCCTCAACCACTTCAAGAGCGCGAACCCGATCATGTCGAAGATCGAGACCGCGATCTCGCCGATGACGGTGCATATCGGCTTCACCGCCGACCTCGATCTGCCGGGTTTCCTCGAGCAGGCCGACCTGACGCCGGTGTCGATGGAAAAGGTGAACGTGCCGAAAATGTGGACGCTCATCACGGTGATCAAAGACTAGAAGTTAAGAGTGCAGAGTTCGGAGTGCAGAGCCGTTGCTCTTAACTCTTAACTCTTAACTCTGCACTGACAGAATCATTTTCGCCCCAACCCCCGCGCCATTCGTCGCGGGCGTCTGGGCCGGCGACGGCTGCGCCAGCAGCCGATCCAGGTGCGACTGCCAGTTTCCCGACCGTAGCTCGTCCTGCTCGATGTAGGCGCACCGCAGGTAGCTCGGCATGGCCTCGACCAGGACCGTGTACTCGCGGAAGTCGCCGCGCGACGTGTAGAGCAGCGCGGTGTCGTTCGCGACGCATTCCGAGATGATTCCGTAACCAGGTTTGGTGACCACCACGTCGGCTGCGCGGACGAGATCCTCGTAGCGGTATCCACCGTCGTACCAGCTCAATTGATCGGGAGGCATGACCAAAACCGTGACCGGAGATGTAGAAGGCTATAACTGGCATCTGTTGATCGATTGAGCTGTTGATCGGTCGATCTGAGTGAAGTCCTGTCGGCAGGTCAACAGATCAGTAGTTCAACAGATCAAGAGATGCGGGTAAACTTCAATTGTGTCATTCGACGAAAAAGCGTACTTCAGCGAGAAACCCGAAAACCGGCCGGCGAAATATCCCTGCCCGCGCTGCAAGCGCGTCAACGAATACAGCATCCGCTGGATGCGCCGCACGAAGCGGACGGATCGGCAGCCGCAGGGCGGTGAGGACCGCGCCAAGTTCGAGAAGCTCCGCGATCATCTGCTGCGCCTGGACGATGAAGTGACCTGCAAGACGTGCGGGAAGAAGTTCGAAGTGCCGTCACATCATTCGCTGCTGTTCACCGACCAGCTGGAAGGCCTGCCGAAGGACGAAGAGGCCGACGACACCGCCGCCGAGGCGCCGCCGGAACAGCCGATCGACCGCGCCAAGCTGCCGGCGCGGTTCACGAGACCCACCAAAGGCTGGCGTGGGTGACCGCGCCCGTGGCGCGGCCGGAACCCGGCTGGGAGCCGGTGGTGCCGTTTCCCTCCCCGGAGGGCACGTTCCTGCACGAGGGCGATCGCGTGCGCATCGCCTACTTTCGCAAGCCCGGCGAACCGCAGCTCTACGCCAAGGCCTGGTTCGGCACCAAGACCATGGGACCGCCGGGGCACGTGCACGGGGGCGCCATGGCCGCGGCGCTGGATGAAGCGATGGGCGCGGTGTGCTGGATGAACGATCGCAAGACCGTAGCGGCGACCATCAGCGTGAAGTTTCTCGCCATGCTGCCGATCGAATCCGAGACGATCCTCGAGGCGTACATCGAGCGTGTCGATGGCCGAAAGATCTACATCCATTCGAGACTGACGGGTCCGGCCGGCGACAAGGTGGCCGAGGGGGAAGGCTTGTTCATTGTCTTGAAGACGGAAACGCTGCGCGCCATGGCGCCTACCAGACCTTTGGTATGAGGCGCCAGGGCATCTCGCGCTGATACGCCAGGTACTTTTCTCCGAACGCTTCCACGAGCGAGGCTTCTTCCCACGGAATGGCGGCGATCAAGTACGCGGTGCTGACCACCGCCAACAACAAGCGGCTCGTTGTCATCACCGGCGTGGCAAAGACGATCACGAGCCAGCCGAGATAGATCGGGTGGCGCACGATGGCGAACGGTCCAGTGGCTGTGAAATCGATCGGCCTGGTGGGATCGGGTTGCCGCACGCCGGCCAACTCCCACACGCCGACGATTCTTGCCGCACGCAGCGTCAGCACTACGCCAATCATTTGGATCGCGAACAACAGCCAGAAGAGCGGACCCGAGGTCTCCCAGATCACGCCCGGCAGCGGCTGCCAGAGCCAACACACCGCGAGGAACAGCACGCTGGCGATCCAGACATAGATGCTGCGTTCGAGATCGGGCGGCACGCGGCGCGTCATCCATGCCTTGGCGCCGGTGCGCGCCATCACCGAATGGTGCAGCGCGAAGATCGTGAAGAGCAGGACGTTGATGGCCGCGTCGCGCCATACGGACGCGCTGGCGGGCGCGGGAATGCGAAGGCGCCAGCCATACACGACACCGAATGAGAGCAACGAGAGCAGGAACAGCAGCGCGCCGGTCCACGCGAACGCTTTTCGCACGGCGATATTATAGGGACGTGCTCGCCTTCGCGCCGAGGGCGCTACGGCGTAGTCTCGCCGTAGCTCGCCCAGCGAACAGGCGAGCGTAGGCGGAACTGCATGTTATTGAAACAGCCGCGCGTCGCGATCACCGGCATCGGCGTCGTCTCGGCGTTCGGGGTCGGGCGCGACACGTTCTGGGACGCCATTCGTCATGGCCACAGCGGCACGCGCGCCATCACCGAATTCGACGTCTCGACCTATCCCTGCCAGGTGGCCGCGCCGGTGCCCGCCGTCGACATGGCCGCCGCGGCGGCGCTTGACGGCGAGCTCGGCCCGCGGGAGAGCCGCGCCGATCCCCGGCGGTATTCACGGGCGGCGCTCTTCGGCGTGATCGCCGCGCGCGAGGCGTGGAACGACGCGGGTCTCAGCTTCAACGAGCCCAACGCCGGCGTGATCATCGGCAGCGGCGGCGGCGGCATCGACGTGGGCGAGCGCCAATACCAGGACTTCTTCCAGAACAACGGCCAGCACGTCACGCCGTACGCGATCGCGGTGGGGATCTGCGGCATGGTGTCGAGCGAGATCTCGATTGCGCTGGGCCTGCGCGGGATCAGCCACGTGCTGTCCACCGGCTGCACGAGCTCGACCGATGCGCTCGGCTACGCGTCGATGCTGCTACGCCAGGGTGAGTGCGACGTGCTGCTCAGCGGCGGCACGGATGGCTGTGTGCTGCCGGGTATGATCTTCGGCTTCTCGCGCATGCGCGCCGTCTCGACCCATTACAACGATCGCGGCGCCGAAGCGTCGCGGCCCTTCGACCGCGGACGCGATGGCTTCGTGCTGGGCGAGGGGGCGTGGATGCTGGCGCTGGAGCTCGAAGATCGCGCGCGGGCGAGGGGCGCGCGCATCTATGCCGCCATCGAAGGCTACGCGTCCACCTGCGACGCGTATCACCGCGTGCAGATGGATCCGGACGGCGAGCAGATCGTCCGCTGCATGCACGAGGCGGTCGCGAAATCCGGCCGGGTGGCGGAAGAGATCGGCTACATCAACTATCACGGCACCTCCACGCTGCTCAACGACGCCATCGAATCGCGGTGCACCCGCGTGGCGTTCGGCAAGCTGGCGGAAAAGATTCCGGGTTCGTCGACCAAGTCGATGATCGGCCACCCACCGGGCGCCAGCGGCGCCGCCGGCGTGGTGGCGAGCGCGCTCGCCCTGTCGAATGGCTTTCTGCCGCCGACCATCAACCAGACCACCCCGGACCCGGATTGCGACCTGGATTTCATTCCCAACGTCGGGCGCGAAGCGCAGCCGGTGGCGGCGCTCTGCAACTGCCTGGGTTTCGGATCGAAAAACAGCGCGCTGGTCCTCGGACGCGCGGATGGATGATGTCACCATTGCCGGCGCCGGCCCCGCGGGTGCGCTGGCGGCGATCATCCTCGCGAAGGCGGGGATGCGCGTGCGGTTGTTCGACCGTGCGCGGTTTCCACGACACAAACTCTGCGGCGACACGTTGAACCCGGGCGCTCTGGCCGTGCTCCAGCGGCACATCGACGTCTCGTCCCTGATCGAGCAAAGCGATGCGATCGACGGCATGCTGCTGACCGGTCCGGGTGGTGTGCGCGTTCGCGCGAAGTACGGGCATGGTCTGGCCGGCCGCGCCATCACGCGCGAGGTGCTCGATCAGTTACTCGTGTCACGCGCCATTGAGGCGGGTGCGTCGTTCGAAGACGGCGCGCTGGTGAAAGGCGCGGCGCTTGCCGATGGCCGGGTCGCGGGCGTGCGACTTGGCACCGGAGCGGCCGCGGTCACCTGTCCCGCGCGCATCGTGATTGCCGCCGACGGCCGCCGTTCGACGCTGGCGATCGGGCGCGGGCTCTCGCGCCAGCCGCCGCGGCCGCGGCGATGGGCCGTGGGGTCGTACTTCACCGGCGTCGACGGCCTGACCACGGTCGGCGAGATGCACGTCCGCCGCGGACACTACCTCGGCGTCGCGCCGGTACCGGGCGGGCTGGCGAATGCGTGCCTCGTCGTGCCGCACGCCACGGGTGAGTCACCACTCACTGCGCCCGCGGACCTGCTCACTCGATACCTTCGCGACGACCCCGAGTTGTCGGCGCGATTCGCCCGCGCCAGGGCGGTGACGGCGCCGTTCGTGCTCGGCCCGATCGCCGTCGATGCGCGGGCGGCGGGGGAGCCGGGCCTGCTCCTCGCCGGCGACGCGGCCGGGTTCATCGATCCGATGACCGGCGACGGTTTGCACTTTGCCCTGGCCGGCGCCGAACTGGCGGCGGCGGTCGCGCTCGATGTCCTGGCAGGACGAACTCCGATCGATCGTGCGCATCTGGATCTGGCGGCGAAGCGCACGGCGGCGTTCAGCGCGAAGTGGCGTTTCAATCGCGCCCTGCGATGGCTCGTCGCATCGCCACGCGGGGTCAGCGGTGCGGCCGCGGTGGCCACATTGGCGCCCGCGATCTTCGAAGCCATCATTCGCTATGCGGGTGATTGCCTGATCCCGGATCCCGGATCCCGGATCTCCGCTTCCGCGGCCGAAAGGCCGCTACGGCGCGACCGCGCCGAAGCTCGCTCTTCGAGCGAAGGCGGGCCGGTATGACCGTGACGTCCCTGTCAGTCGCCATAGCCGGCGTCACCGTCCTTGCCGCACTCCTCATCATGGCCGGCGAGGCCGTGCTGTCCGCGTTCAACCAGCGCGAGTTGCGCGCCAAGGGCGCGATCGAGCCGCCCGACGATGTGATCGGCACGATGCGCTGGGCCTATCCGCTGTCGTTCGTGGCGATGGGCGTCGAAGGCGCCGTGACCGGCCCCGCGCCGCGCGACGTGCTGATGTGGGGCCTGGCCTGCTTCGGTTTTTCGAAGGCGCTCAAGATGTGGGCGATCGCCTCGCTCGGATCGCGATGGAGTTACCGCGTGCTGGTGCTGCCCGCCGCCCCGCTCGTCACGACCGGGCCGTATCGCTTTCTGTCGCATCCGAATTACCTGGCAGTGGTGGGGGAGATCCTCAGCGTGGCGTCGATTGTGTGGGCGCCGATCACCGGCATGCTCGCGACGATCGGATTCGGGTGGTTGATGATCAAGCGCGTTCGCATCGAAGATCGCGCGCTGGGGCGAGCAAAGTCCCGCCGAAGCCTTGGCGAAGGCGGATAAAATAGCGCGCGTGAAGCTGCCCGTGTGGGCAAAGGCGCTCGACGCCGTGGCCATCCTCATGGCCATCCTCGCGATCTCCGTTGCCATCACCGGCGGTTTTCGCATCGTCGTCTTCGACCTGCGCATCTCGGTCACCGACTGGTGGCGTCCGGCGCTGTGGAGTCTCGTCGCGCTGGCCATCAGGCACGCGATCATCGGTCACGATCCCTTACCGCAGCTGGTCGTCGCCGGCATCCGCCGCTGGTGGCAGAGCCCCGACAGGCGCAGCGTCCTGCCGATTCATCTCTCGTCGCGGCTGGGCGTGATTGTGGTCGGCTTTCTCGCGGTGATCCTGATCGGGTTTCCACCCGAGGCCGAGAAACGCTGGCGTATTTACAACAATGAGTTTCTCGATCTCCCGGGGAGATGGGACACCGGCTGGTACCTCACCATCGCGAACGAGGGCTATTTGTTCCTGCCCGACGCGAAGGAGGACTATCAGCAGAACATCGCCTTCTTTCCCGCCTATCCCATGGCGATGCGGTACCTGTCGGCCGTGTTCGGCCGCCAGCCGCTGTGGACCGGCGTCGTCATCTCGATCGTCGCGTTCTATTTCGCGCTGGTGTATCTGCTCAGGCTCGCGCGGAGCGAGCTCGGGGACGAAGAGCAGGCGGTGACCGCCGTGCTGCTACTGGCGGCGTATCCATTCGCCGTGTTCTTCAGCGCGGCCTACACCGAAAGCCTGTTCCTGCTGACGCTGCTTGGCGCGGTGTATCACTTCCGCCAGAACCAGCTGTGGCGATCGGCGTTCTGGGGGTTCGTGTGCGGGCTGACGCGGCCGCCTGGATGTTTTCTCTCGATCGTGCTCGGCCTGATGGCCATGGCCCCGATGTGGGACGCCGCGCGCTGGCGCGTCATTGTTCCGTCCCCCAACGAGTGGCCCACTATTGGCAAGCGCTTGCTCGCTGCGTCGGCGCCCGGCTTCGGCATGCTGACGTTCTCGGCGTTCGTGTATCAGCTCACCGGCAATCCCTTCCAGTGGACGATGCAGAACCAGGCGTGGGGCAGGGTGTATCGAAGCCTGGATTCCATTGTGTCGGACCGTTTCGACTTCATCGCCACCAACGGTCTCTATAACTACGCCTCCACGCAAACCATCGATCTCTTTTATTCGCTCGCCGTGCTCCTCGCGCTGGCGGCGGTCGTGCCGGTCTACCGGCGGTTCGGCCTGCCCTATGCGGTGTTGATCGTGCTGAACGTGCTGCCGCCGATGTCGGCGGGCGGCATGTTATCGATGGGACGAGTCACGTCAATCGTGTTCCCGGTGTTTCTGTGGCTGGGTGGAGCCGTGCCGGCGCACCACCGCGCGGCGTGGCTGATGATTTTCGCCATGCTCCAGGCCTTCGTGGCCGTGATGTTTTTCACATGGCGGCCGTTGTTTTGAGGGGACTTGGGACTTGGGTCTTGGGACTTGGGACTTGGGACTTGGGTCTTGGGACTTGGGACTTGGGTCTTGGGACTTGGGACTTGGGTCTTGGGTCTTGGGACTTGGGTCTTGGGACTTGGGACCTGGGTCTTGGGAATTGAACGCCATATTTGAAATTCAGAAATGCTGATGTCAGGCCCAAGCCCCAAGGCCCAAGCCCCAAGCCCCGTGTGACCGTCTATACTCGTACCGATGCTTCGTCGTGCCCTCCTCCTCGTCGTTGCGGTCGTATTCACTGCGGGATTGACGCCGCTCGTTACGGCCGGGCAGGCGCCCACCAGCGTCACGGCCGCACGCGCCGCCGCGGAGAAATCGTGGCGCGGCGGACGCTTCGACGAGATCGAGACTCTCGCGCAGGCGTTTCCCAAGGATGAATCGATCGCCGTCCACCGTGCGCTGAGCGTGGCGGCGCGCGGCGATTACACGCGCGCCGAGTCGATCCTCAAACCGTTCGTGGCCGCCAACCCCGGCGGGGATGCCGCGCTCGAAACCGGGCTGCTGCAGTTTGGCGTCGGGCGCCGCACTGAAGGCCGCCAGACGCTGCAACTGATCCTCGCCGCCGACGTGCGCAACCCGAACGCGCGGGACCACCTGCGCGCGGCCCGCGCCTCGCGCGCCCTGCATCGCATCGAGGATGCGCAGTCGTATTTCCGTGATGCGATTGAGCTGGCGCCCACCGACGTGCGCGTCAACACGGAGTGGGGCGAGCTGTTCGTCGAGAAATACTCGAACGCCGACGCCGCCAAGTCGTTCCAGGAAGCGCTCAAGGTCGATCCGGACTACGGTCCCGCGCTGCCCGGCATGGCCCGTGCGCTGGCCGACGAGAATCCGCCGCAGGCCGTCGCGTTTGCGCAACGCGCGCTGAAAGTGAATCCGCTCGACGCCGGCGCGCACCTGGTGATGGCGGAGATGGCCGTCTACCAGGACAAGAAAGCCGACGCGAAGGAATCGATCGAGCGCGTGTTGAAGGTCAACCCGCGGCATCTCGAAGCGTTGTCGATGCAGGCGGCGCTGGCCCACGTCGAGGGCGACACCGCGGCCTACCAGGAAGCGGTCGCCGACGCGCTGACCATTCATCCGACCTACGGCGAGATCCACCGCATTGTCGGATCGATCACCGCCCACTATTACCGGTTCGACGAAGCCGTCGAGCATACCCGCAAGGCCATCGCGCTCGATCGCGAGAACTTCCGCGCCATCGCCGACCTGGGCGCGCAGCTGATGCGGACCGGCGACGAGCGCAACGCGCGCCGCAATCTGGAAACCGCGTTCCGGATCGATCGCTGGGACGTGATGACCTTCAACCTGCTCGAGCTGCTCGACAAGCTCGAACCGTTCGACACCATCAAGGAAGGCGAGATGGTGATTCGGCTGTCACCGGATGAATCGCCGGTGATGAAGGAGTACGTGCCGCAGCTGGCGCGCGAGTCACTGGCGGCGCTCAGCACGCGGTGGGAGTTCACGCCGAAGGGGCCGATCCTGATCGAGATGTTCCCCGAGCACGACGACTTCGCGGTGCGCACGCTGGGATTGCCCGGCATGCTCGGCGCCCTGGGCGCGTGCTTCGGCCGCGTCGTGACCATTGATTCGCCGAAAGCCCGCCCGCCGGGCACCTTCAACTGGGGCGAAACGTTGTGGCACGAGATGGCGCACGTGATCACGCTGCAGCTGTCGAACAACCGGCTGCCGCGGTGGTTGAGCGAGGGGACCTCCACCTACGAAGAGCGCCGCGCCCGCAAGGAATGGGGCCGCGACATGGACATTCCGTTCGCGCGCTTCCTCGACAGCGGCAAGGCGCTGAAGATCCGCGATCTCAACTCCGGGTTCAGCAGCTCGCAGACGATTTCCTACGCGTATTACCAGGCGTCGTTGCTCGTCGAGCACATCGTGGACACCTATGGCCAGCGGCAATTGCGCGCGCTGGTGGCCGCCTATGCGGACGGCAGCGATACCGAAGCCGCGATCAAGCAGGCGCTGGGCATCGATATCGACCAGCTCCAGACCAGTTTCGACGCCGCGCTCGACCAGCGGTATGCGAGCCTGCGGCGGGCGCTGAAAGTGCCTGACGGCCTGGCGCCGGGGCTGCCCCTCGACAAGCTCACCGCGATGGCCTCCGACCACCCGGAGAGCTTTGCCGCCCAGATGACGCTCGGTGAGGCGCTCGCCGAGTCGAATCCGGATGCGGCGATTGACGCCTTCGAGCGCGCGGCGAAGTTGATTCCAAACGCGGGCGGCGAAGACAGCCCGCACGCGGCGATTGCGGCCGTGGCCATGAAGAAGGGCGACAAGGCCCGCGCCGCGCGCGCCCTCGAACGGCTCACGGCGAACACGCCAAGCGACGTGGAATCGGCGCGGCAGTTCGCCGCGCTGCTCGATCCGGTGACAGAGGCGGCGCGCACGCGAACGGCGCTGCAACGTGTCGTGGCCGTCGATCCGTTCGATGCGCAATCGCACGCCACGCTCGGCCAGTTGGCCCTGAAGGCCGGCGACACCGCCGAAGCCATTCGCTCCTTCCGCGTAGCGGTGGCGTCGAAGCCGCTCGATCGCGCCAGCGCGCACGCCGACCTCGCCGAGGCGCTGCTGGCCGCGGGTCAGAAAGAGGCAGCGCGCAAGCAAGTGATGGAGGCGCTGATGGTGGCGCCAACCTTCACGCGCGCGCAGGATCTGTTGTTGAAGTTGTCTGGAGGATCGCGGTGATGCGCCGGCCACGATACATCGCCATCCTGGCGCTGCTCGTGGCTGGTCTGTACGTGGCGCCCGACGTGGGGTCGCACTTCAGTGCGACCGTGCTGGCGCGCCAGCTTCCGGTCGTTGACGGCAACAAGTTCGCCGGCCTGAAGTGGACCTTTGTCCGCATCAAGTACGGCACGTTCGAGAACGAAGGCGGCGGCGGGTCGCGCTTGGCGTATTGGGATGAGCCGTGGGCCATCGACGCACCGGCGGCGGAGCACAACCTGTCGCGACGCATCAAGTCGGTGACGGCGATCGACGTCGGCGATCCGGTGGTGATGACGCTCGAGGACGAGAAGATCTGGCAGCATCCGTGGATCTACATCGTCGAGCCGAGCAACCTCGTGCTCAAGGACGAGGAGGTGCCGATCCTGCGCGAGTTCCTGCTGCGTGGCGGCACGCTGACCTTCGACGACTTCCACGGCCCGTTCGAATGGGAACTGACGCAGAAACAGCTGGAGCGCGTCTTCCCCGATCGTCAGATCGTGGAGCTGGCGCCGCCACATCCGATCTATACGTGCTTCTACCGCATCGATAAGTACCCGCAGATTCCGGGTCTCGGTTCCTTCCTGAGCGGCCGCACCTGGGAGAAGGGCGGCTTCACCGCGCACCTGCGCGCCATCCTCGACGATGCGGGCCGGCCGATGGTGCTGATCAACTGGAACACCGACATGGGCGACGGTGTGGAATGGTCGAACGCGCAGGAATACCAGGGCTACATCTCGTGGACGGCGCAGGCCTACCAGATGCTCATCAATGAAGTGATCTATTCGCTGACGCACTGAGGCGATCCGCCGCCTAAAGGCGGCGGTTATATGGTCGGTATGGGAGTGGCATGAACACGACAGGCGTGGCGGTTGAGGGGCTGGCCGAAAAGGTCGCGGCCGGCCGCCAGAAAATTCTCGCGGAGCTCCGCAAGGTGATCGTCGGACAAGACGACGTGGTTGACGAGGTGTTGATGGCGCTGTTTTGCGGCGGCCACTGCCTGATCACCGGCGTGCCCGGCCTCGCCAAGACGCTGCTGGTCAAGACGCTGTCGCAGATTCTCGACTTGAGCTTCAAGCGCATCCAGTTCACGCCCGACCTGATGCCGGCCGACATTACCGGCACCGAGATCCTGGACGAGGATCACGGCACGCGCGCGCTGCGCTTCGTGAAGGGCCCGATCTTCGCGCAGATCATCCTCGCCGACGAGATCAACCGCACGCCGCCGAAGACGCAGGCCGCGCTGCTCGAAGCGATGCAGGAATATCACGTCACCGCCGCGGGCCGGACCTATCCGCTCGAGCGGCCGTTCTTCGTGCTGGCGACGCAGAACCCGATTGAGCTCGAAGGCACCTATCCGCTGCCCGAAGCGCAGCTCGATCGCTTCCTGTTCAACGTCGTGATGACGTATCTGTCTGAAGACGACGAGGTGCAGGTGGTCACGGAAACGACCGGCGCGAAGCGTCCCGAGCCGCTGCGCGTGCTGAGCGGCGAAGACATCCAGGCCATCCAGGACTACGTGCGGCAGGTGCTGGTGGCCGAGGAAGTGGTGCGCTACGCGGTGCGGTTGACCGACAGTTCGCGGCCCGGGCGAGGCGCGCAGTTGGACTTCATCGAGAAGTGGGTGAAGTGGGGCGCCGGCCTGCGCGCGTCGCACGCGCTCGTGATCGGCGCCAAGGCGCGCGCGCTGCTGCATGGCCGCCACCACGTGTCGGTGAAAGACATCCAGGCGCTCGCCAAGCCGATCCTGCGTCACCGCGTGCTCCCGAACTTCTACGCCGAAGCCGAAGGCATCACTGCCGACCGCATCGTCGACCAGCTGCTCGACGCGGTGCCGCTGCCGGCCAGCGGGCTGTAAATGTGGCTGGTGAAGCACGGTATCTCGATCCGGCGATCATCGCCCGGCTCGGCACGATCGATCTCAAGGCCCGGACCATCGTCGAAGGGTTCCTGACCGGCCTGCATCGCAGTCCGTTCAAGGGGTTCAGCGTCGAGTTCGCGGAATACCGGCAATACCTGCCCGGCGACGACCTGGCGACGCTCGACTGGAAGGTCTACGCGCGATCGGATCGCCACTTCGTCAAGAAGTACGAGGAAGAGACCAACCTCACCTGCCACCTGTTGATCGACGTCAGCGCGTCGATGGGCTACGCGTCGGGCCCGATCACCAAGCTGCAGTACGCGTCGTATCTCACCGGCGCGCTGGCCTACTTGATGCACCGGCAGCGTGATGCCTTTGGCTTGATCGCGTTCGACGACAGCATTGCCGCGCTCCTGCCCGCGAGCGCGCGGTCGGGCCACCTGCGCACGGTGCTGCTGGCGCTCGAGCGGCTGGAAATGGGCACGCGTACCAACGTGGCCAAGCCGCTGCACGACCTGGCCGCGGCGGTGAGAAAGCGCGGCATGGTGGTGCTGGTGTCGGATCTGCTCGACGATCCGGTGTCGATCCTCGACGGCCTCAAGCACTTTCGCTATCGCGGCACCGACGTGATCGTGTTTCACATCCTCGATCCGTACGAGTTGAAGTTTCCGTTCGAGCACGCCGCGCGCTTCCGCGACATGGAAACGCAGGAAGAAGTGATGGCCGTCCCCGGCTCGGTGCGCGCGGACTACCTCGAGCGCATGCAGGCCCGGATCGCGTTCTATCGGCGCGAGCTCGGTCTCGCCGGCATCGACTATTGCCAGCTCGAAACGTCGCAGCCGCTCGAGCTGGGACTGATGGCGTATCTCATGACGCGCCACCGGGCACTCTGATGTTCGGCATTTCATTTCTGTCGCCGCTGTTCCTGATCGGCGCCGTGGCGGCGGCCGTGCCCATCCTGCTGCACCTGTTTCATCGCCGGACCGAGGTGGTGATCGACTTTCCCGCGGTGCAGCTGTTGACGCGCGCGCCGGTGCAGCAGCATCGGCGGCGGCGCCTGCGCGAGTTGCTGCTGCTGGCGCTGCGGGTGGTGGCGCTGGTGCTGCTGGCCGTGTCGTTCGCGAGGCCGTACCTCGCCGGCGCGGTGGCGCCGGATTCCGCACCGCTCACCGTCATCGCGGTGGATACGTCGATGAGCCTGTCGGCGCCGGGCCAATTCGACCGGGTGAAGGAGGCCGCGACGCGCGCCGTCGACGCCGCTCCGTCGTCGCATGCGGTGGCGCTGGTGGCATTCGCCGATTCCGCAGAGGTGCCGGTTGAGCCCACCACGGATCGCGCCGCGGCGCGCGCGGCGATCGGCCGGTTGGCTCCCGGCCCGGGCGGCACCCGGTATCGCACGGCCCTGTCGCGCGCGAGTGAAGTGATCGGCGCGCGCGATGCCCGCGTCGTGGTGATCACCGATCTCCAGCAGGCGGGTTGGGAAGCCAACGATGACGGCGGCCTCCCCGATGGCATCGCCGTGGAGATTGTCAGCGTCGCCCCGCCGGCCGCCAACCTCGCGGTGACGTTCGCCGAACGCCGCGATCGCAGGGTGCTCGTGTCGATCCAGAATTTCGGCAACCTCGAAGCCCGGACCAGCGCGCGCCTGATCCTCGACGGCCGGGACCTCGCCACAGCCGCCGTCACGGTGGCGCCGCTGGCCTCGGCGGATGTCGAATTGACGGCCGCGTTGCCGCGCACCGGCCGCGCCGAGATTCGCATCGACGATGGCCCGGGGTATCAGTTGGATAACGTCCGCCACGTTCTCCTGGATCCGCCGTCGGCGATGCCGATCGCCGTGATCGTGGCCGATCCGACCGGCTCGACCGGCGGCTTGTATCTCGAGCGCGCGTTGAACGTGGCCGGCGGCGGCCGCGAGTTTCGTGTCGATGTGCTCGACGGGCGAGACGTGGCGAAGTGGGCGCAGGACGATCTGAATCGCCGGGCGGTGGTGTTCGTGCTCGGCACACGTACCCTCGATCGCGCGGGCCGCGATCTGGTGAAGACCTACATCGCTCGCGGCGGGCAGGTGTTTGTGGCGCTTGGCCCCGATGTGGATGCCGGCACGCTCAGCGACAGCGTCGGCGTGACCGTGTCGCTCGCCGACGCCCCGGTGCGCACGCCGGGCGCGACGCTGGTGGCCAGTGACGGCCGCCATCCCATCTTTCGTCCATTCCTGAATCCGTCAGGCGCGTTGGGTGACGTCCAAGTGGAGCAGTACCGTCGTCTAAACGATCAGCGGGATCGCACGGTGCTGGCACGATTCTCGGGCGGCGACCCCGCGTTGACGGAACAGGACGTGGGCGAGGGACGGCTGATGATCTACACCTCGGATCTCGACAACCAGTGGAACCGCTTTCCGCTCAACCCCGCGTTCGTGCCGTTTGTGGTGGAGACCGCGCGTTACTTGAGCCGCGGACAGGAACCGCCGGGGGAGAACCTGGGGAACGTGGATGTGCGCGAATCGAACCCGGCGACGGTGACGGTGGCCGAGTTTACCAATGCCATCGAGCGCACCAATCGCGCGGCGCTGGCCGAGGCCGGCGCCGCGGCGCGGGAAATCGAAGATCGCCAGCGTTGGTGGCAGGTCGGTATCTTCGTGATGCTGCTCGCGTTGGCTGGCGAAGCGCTGATTGGCCGCCGCGCCACCTGAGGCCACAGATGGGCACAGAGGACTGCTACCATTGATGATGTGAGGTTATGACGGAACGCGTCCACGAGCTTCGGGCGATTCTCGCGCAGGTCCGGGCGCGCTGGCAGCGCCTGGCGCTGCTGCGTGCCTGGACGCTCGGCGCGATGACCGCGGGCGCGATGCTGCTGGTGGGCGTGCTCGCGGTGTGGCTGGTCGCCTCGGAAGGCATTCCCCTGGTGGTGGTCGTCGCGGCCGTCGCCACCTTCGCATGCGCCGCTCTCCTCTTCGCCGTGTTGCCGTTGCGGCAACATCCCTCGGATCGTCAAATCGCGCGGTTCATCGAAGAGCGCGCCGGCGGACTCGATGAGGTGCTGGTCACCGCCGTGGATACGCGCGGCGAGGCCAATCCCGTTGCGGACCGGCTGATCGGCGACGCCATCCGCGCCGCGCGCGGCGTCCGGGTGGATGACGTGGTGAGCCATGCCGCGATGCGGCGCGCCGCGATCGGCGCGCTGGCCGGCAGCCTCGCGTTCGCCGCGGCGATGTGGGTCTTTGCGCCGGCGGCCGGGCGCGCGGTCAACGTCGCCGGGTCGTACCTGTTTCCCCATCGCTATGCGATCGAGGTGCGGCCCGGGTCGATCAAGGTGCGCGAAGGCGAGCCGGTCACCGTGGTGGCGCGCATTCCGGGCCTGGACGGCGGCCTGGTGCCGATGCTGACCGTCGGCCGCGGCCCGGACGCGCGATCGGCGCGCATGACGGACGGCGCCTCGCCGGACGAATTCACCATCACGCTCAACAACATCACCGTGTCGTTTCCGTACTTGGTGACCGCCGGTTCGGCGGCCTCACCCGAATATCACGTCGACGTGATTCGGCCGGTGACGATCGCGAGGATCGACGTCCGCTACGACTATCCGAGCGGCGTCGGTCTCGAGCCGCACACCGAAGAGGATGGCGGCGACATCTTCGCGCCCGCCGGCACGAAGGTGCAGCTCACCATCACGACCGACAAGCCGGTGGCCAACGGCCAGTTGCGTCTTGGTGACGGGCAACTGGTTGATCTCACCGGACACCAGCAGATCTTCACGGCCGGCCTGACGGTGGTCAGGGACGGGTCGTATCGCATCGCGCTCAACGACGTCGACGGCCTGAAGAACGACGGCGATACCGAATACTTCATCCGGATGCTGAACGATCGCCCACCCGACGTGCGCATTCTTCGCCCGGCCGGCGACAAGCAGGTGTCGCCGCTGGAAGAGGTGGTGATCGAGGCGCGCGCCGATGACGACTACGGTGTGCGGTCGCTCGAGCTGGTGATCAAGTCCAACACGGGACAGGAAAAGGTGGTGCCCATCGACTCGCGGTCCGGCGCGATTCGCGCCGAACCGCTCGCTCATCCCTCGACTTCGCTCGGGATGACCCTGAGCCTGTCGAAGGGTCAGGGCGCGCCGCCGGTTATTTCCGGCGCGTACACGGTCTTTCTCGAGGACCTGAAGGTGAGGCCCGGTGACGTGGTGACCTATCACGCGCGCGCCACCGACGTGGGACGCGGCCGGCGCTCGACCGAGTCGCGCAGCGACATCTTCTTCCTCGAGGTCAAACCCTATGAGGAAGAGTTCGTGGCCGCCGAGAGCAACGCCGGCGGCATGGCCGGTGAGCAAACGGGACTCGAAGATCTGATTGCGCAGCAGAAAGACATCATGGCCGCGACGTGGAAGCTCGATGCCCGCGCGCGGCGTGGCGGCGCGAATGCGCGATCGCCGCGCGACATCCGGGCCATCGGCCAGGCCCAGGTCGCCCTGAGAGAGCGGACCGACGAAGTGGCGCAGCAGATGACGGCGCAGATGGCGCAGCGGCGGCGCCGGCTCGGCGCGCGCGCCGGCCTGACGCGTCCTGGTGACGAGCCGTTGCCGCGCGCTGTCGAGGCGATGGGACGCGCGGCCCGCGAGCTCGAACGCCTGAGCGTGGCGGCGGCGTTGCCGCACGAGGAACAGGCGCTCGCCGAATTACTGAAAGCCGCGGCGGAAATTCGGCGCCGGCAGATCCAGATGCAGCAGGCGCGCGGTGGCGGCGGCAACGGCAACCGCAATCAGCCCGACTTGTCGACGCTGTTCGATCAGCACCTGCGCAAACAGCAGCAGACCAATTACGAAACGCCGAGCACCACGCAGGACAACCAGGAGCAGCAACAGGCCGAGGCCGATCCGCTCGCCGGCATTCGCGAGCTCGCCCGCCGGCAGGAGGCCTTGTCGCGCCAGCAGCGCGACCTGGCGAAGAACCAGCCGCAACTGAGCCCCGAGGACGTGAAACGCCAGCTCGAACGGTTGACGCGCGAGCAGGAAGAGCTGCGGCAACAGGCCGAGTCGTTGTCGAAGCAGATGCAGGGTGGCGCGGGTGGCCAGGGCCAGCAGCGCGCGTCGGGAAGCGAGAGCCAGCAGCTGCGCGAGATCTCCGACGAGATGCGCAATGCCGCCGGCGATTTGCGCAATCAGAATCCGCAGCAGGCCAGCGCGCGTGGCGCGAAAGCCGGCGAGCAGTTGCGCGGCCTCGAGCAGCGCATGCAGGGCGCGCGGCCCGAAGAACGGCGCCGGGCGATGGGCGACCTGCAGCTCGAAGCCCGCCAGCTCGCCGACGCCGAGCGCCGCCTCGGCAACGAGGCGGAGCGGACCGCGGCGGGGGCCGCCGGTGAGGATGCCCGCCGCAAGTTGGCCGCGGAACAGGAGCGGCTCGCCGATCGCACCGAGCGTCTCGGCGAGTCGGTGAAAGAGCTGGCCAGGTCGGGTGACGCCGATGAGCGGCAGGCGATGAGCGAGGCCGGCCGGGAGATCGATCAGCAGAAGCTGGTCGATCGCATGCGCGAGTCCGCACAGGCGATGCGGTCCGCCTCCGCCAAGGCTTCCACCTCCGACAAGGCTACGGTGGACACGTCGGCGGACACGTCGGCGGACACGCAGGTGGACGGTCCAGAGGAACTGGCGCGCGCGCTCGACAAGGTCGCCGAACGCCTCGGCTCGGCCACGGGTGGCCGCGACGGAGAAACCGCGCGGTTGTCCGAGCAGCTCTCGCGCACGCAGGAACTGCGCGATCGGCTCGAGCGGTTGCAGCGCTCGATGAGCGAGCTCGAAAAACAGGGTGCACAGAGTGCGCAGCCGGGCTCGCAAGGCCAGGAGGGGTCCACCGGTCAGCAAGGGTCCGCGGCCGGCGGCCGCGGTGGCGTCGAGCGTTTGCAGCGCGAGGTCGACAACCAGCTTCGCGATGCGCAGAAACTCGCGGAAGAGATCGGCAAGCAGAACCCGGGCATGGAAAAAGGCGGCACCACGCCCGAGCAGTGGCAGCGCAGCGTCTCGGCGCCGGGGACCGAAGCGTTCAAGCAGGACTACGCGAAGTGGGAATCGCTGAAGAAGAACCTGCTGGTTGCGCTCGAACAGACTGAATCGCAGCTGGCCGAGCAACTGCGCGCGCGTGAGACGAAAGAGCGGCTCAACGCCGGCCGCCACGACGCCGTGGCCGACACCTACCGCGAGCTCGTCGACCGCTACTATCAATCGCTCGCCGCGCCGCGGCGGCCGATCCGGTGAGATTCGCCGTCACCCTGCCGTGGTGGGGGTATGCCCTCACCGTGATCAGCGCCATGGCGCTTGCGTGGCTGGCGTATGCACGCGTGCCGGTCAAGCTGACACCGACGAGCCGGGCGACGCTCACCGCGCTCCGCTTCGCCACGCTGATGCTGCTGATTGTGATTCTGCTGCGGCCGGTGGTGATGGTGCCGCCCGCGGCGGCGAACAACAGCCTCCTGCCGATCCTGGTCGACGTCTCACGCAGCATGCGGCTGACCGATGATGGCGGACCCACCCGGCTCGAACGCGCCAAGGTCATCGTTCGCGATCTGCAGGCCCGCGTGTCGTCCGAGTACCGAATCGAGTTGCTGACGTTTGGCGAGACGCTCGCGGCGGCCACCGACGTGGACCGGCTGGCGGCCACCGCGCGCCGCAGCGACCTCAGCGGCGCGCTGGCCGACGTCGGTGAGCGCTATCGTGACCAGCGCGTCGCCGGCATCATCGTCCTCTCGGATGGCGGCGATACCGCGCCGCAGGAAGCCAAGGCCGGCCGCGCGATCACCGCGCCGATTCTCACCGTCGGCATCGGCGGTAGCAACGCGGCGCGGGATCGCGAGGTGGTCAATCTCACCGCGGGCGAGCCGCTGTTGCCAGGCGCCTCGATCGACCTCAGCGTGTCGGCGACCAGCGCGGGCTTCGGAACCGAGCCGGTGGAGCTGCGTGTCAGCGCGAACGGCCGTCCGGTGGATAGGCGCCGCGTCACGCCCTCCGCGGATGGCGCGCCGATTCACCAGGTCTTCACCGTGTCTCCCGATCCCGACGTGCCCACCGTCTACACCGTCGAGATTCCATCGGCGAGTGACGAGCTGGCAGCCGAGAACAACATCCGCAGCGTGCTGGTACCGCCGCAGACCGGCCGCCGCAGGATCCTGATGCTCGAGGGCGCTCCCGGCTACGAACACACCTTCCTCAAGCGCGCGCTGGGCCAGGACCCCGGCCTCGACGTCGACGCCGTGGTCCGCAAGGGCCAGAACGACGCTGGGCGGGACACGTTTTATGTGCAGGCCGCGCCGTCGCGGATGGCGGCGCTGTCGTCGGGGTATCCGTCGAAACGATCGGAGCTGTTCGCGTACGACGCGGTGATCTTCGGGAACATCGAAGCCGATTTCTTCACGCGCGAGCAGCTGGCGCTGACCGCGCAGTTCGTGGCCGAGCGCGGCGGCGGCCTGCTGGTGCTCGGCGCGCGATCGTTCGACCGGCAGGGCCTGGCCGGAACGGCGCTCGAACATGCGCTGCCGGTGGACCTCACCGACCGGCGCGGCACCATCGCGCTGGCGTCGGCGACGGTCACCACCAACGAGCCCAACACGCCGGCGTTGACCATGGACGGCTTGATGCACCCGGCGACCCGGCTGGCGGTGACCCCGGACGAGAACCGCCAGAAGTGGGCGGCGTTGCCGCCCCTGGCCTCGATGGCGCCGGTTGGCGGGGCGCGGCCGGGCGCGCAGGTGCTGGCGGTGACGCTGACGGCGGGCGGGAATCCGCAGCCGCTGATCGCGACGCAGCGTTATGGCCAGGGCCGCTCGATGGTGTTTGCCGGCGAAGCGTCGTGGCGCTGGCGCATGATGCGGCCGGCCACCGACCACAGTTACGAAACCATCTGGCGGCAGCTGGCGCGGTGGATCACCGCGAGCGCGCAAGGGCCGGTGACGATCGCGCCGCTCAGCCCGACGGTGCCGGGCATCACCGATCGCATCAGCGTGTTCGTGCGCGACGGGGACTTCCGTCCCGTGGCCAACGCCGCGGTCGCCGTTCAGATCACGGCGCCCAGCGGCGAGAAGCGGCAACTCACGGCGGCGCTCTCGAACCCGCAGGAAGGGCGGTATGCGGTGTCGATGAGGTTCGATCACGCCGGCGTCTATCGCGTGGAAGCGATCGCGTCGCGTGGCACGGTGACGGTCGGGACCTCGTCCAGGCCGGCCCTGGTTGGCGGGGTGGATTTGGAAATGACGCAGCCGAGGTTGAACGAAGCGGTGTTGCGCCGCCTGTCGGAAGAAACCAACGGCCGTTACGTCAATGCCGCCGGTGCCGACCACTTGCCGTCGTTGCTGCGCGAGTCGCGCGCCGATGCGGGCACGCCCGAGCAGCGCGACCTCTGGCACAATGGATGGAGCCTCGTCATGATCGTCGGCCTGCTGGCCACTGAGTGGGTAATGAGGCGCCGGGCCGGCCTCGCATGACGCCAGGGCCACCCTTCGACTCGCACGACTCTTTTAACAAAGTCGTGCTCGCTCAGGGCAGGCAGAAGGCACAGATGAATCGGGTCAAGTTCTTTTTGCTCGCGCTCGCCATTGCGGCACCGTCGGTCGCAGCGGCCGAAACACGCTGGGCAGTGATCATTTCGGGCGCGTCGGGCGGAGAGAAGTACGCCGAGCAAATGGCGACGTGGCGGGCGGATTTGCGATCGGCGCTGGTCGATCGCTACGGGTTCACGGCCGAGCACGTCAAGCTGCTCGTCGACGAAGCCGCGAAAACGGGCGAGCGCGCGACCACTGCGAATGTGCGCAGCCGGTTTGCGGAGATCAAGAAAACCGGCAGCCAGGAGGACTTCGTCCTGGTGGTGCTGCTCGGCCACGGCACCTATGACGGTGACGTCGCGAAGTTCAACCTGGTGGGTCCGGACATGACCGCGGCGGACTGGACCGAGGTGCTGGCCGGCGTCCAGGGCCGCGTCACCCTCGTCAACACCACCGAGGCGAGCTTCCCGTTTCTCGAGACGCTCAGCAGCAAGGGCCGCGTCGTGATCACCGCCACCGATTCGGCGGCGCAGAAGTACGCCACGGTGTTTCCGGAATACTTCATCAAGGCGATGAAGGAAGCGTCGAGCGATCTCGACAAGAACGGCCGCACGTCGATCTTCGAAGTGTTCTCGGTGGCGAGCGCGTCGGTGAAGCAGCACTACGAGCAGCGCGGCCAACTCTCCACCGAACGTGCGCTGATCGACGACAACGGCGACGGGAAGGGCCGCGAGGCCGCGGCCGAAGGCCCCGACGGCGGCCTGGCGCGGATCGCGTTCCTGGACACGGAAATCGTCTCGGCAACCACGAACCCCGAGCTGGCCAACCTGATCAAACGCCGCCGCGCCCTCGAGGCGCAAGCGGAGGAGCACAAGCAACTGAGGGGCGTGATGCCGGATGCGGAATGGAACGCGCAGTTCGAAGAGCTGATGCTCGAATTGGCGCAGGTGTCTGCAGAAATCAGAAAGAGATCCTGATGCTGGCAGCTGTTGATCTTTTGAGCTGTTGATCGGTTGATCTTAGAACTCAGATCAAAAGCTCAACAGATCACCAGATCAACAGATTCAAGATTCCAGTGTGTCCCACCACTCGACCGTGGTGCGTTCCGGGCGTTTCATGATCATTACCAGGATCAGACCCGCGAGGAAGCCCGCCACGTGCGCCCAGAAGGCGACGCCGCCGGAAATCTGATTCTGCTGGAAGATCGGCAGCTGGCCGATGCCGTTCAGGAACTGCATCAGGAACCACAGGCCCAGGAAGACCACCGCCGGCAGCTCGAACAGGAAGACCGGAAACGGGAACAGCATCAGCACGCGCGAGTGGGGGTAGAGCACGAGATAGGCGCCCATCACGCCGGCGACGGCGCCGCTGGCGCCGACCATCGGGGTGAGCGAGTTTGGATCCAGCCCCACTTGCGCGAAGGCCGCGGTGAAGCCGCAGATCGCGTAGAACAGCACGAACCGCCCGTGCCCGAGGCGATCCTCGACGTTATCGCCGAAGATCCACAGGAACAGCATGTTGCCGATCAGGTGCACGAGCCCGCCGTGCACGAACATCGCCGTGAACACGGTGACGATCGAGAAGTACATCGGGATCACGCCGAACCCGTAGATGAACATCTCCTCGGCCCGGTCGGTGAGCGTCGACTGAAAGATGAACACCAGCACGTTGAGGACAATCAACGTGACGGTCACGCCGGGCGTGGTGCGCGAGGGGATGACGTCGCGGAGCGGAATCATCGAAAGGCTTTTCGCTAGAATAGCGAATTAGCCATATGAAATGCCGCTCGTGTGGGACTGAAATCGTCGCCAATGCACTCATCTGCTACAAGTGCGGCACCGCGACGTCGGCACCGAAGATTCCGCCGCCCGCGGCGCGGCCGCGCCGCAACCGGTGGCTGCCGGCCGGCCTGCTGCTCGCCGTTCTGCTTGCGGCGGCGGCCCTTCGGGAAGCGGGTTGCCTAAGCCTGTTATGATGAAGTCCTCTCAGCTGCCATGAGTGGAAACGCGCGCCTCGAAGTCAACGACGGCCTCGGCCAACGCATCGTCCCGATCAACAAGGCCCTGCTCTGCATCGGCCGCCGCACGGAAAGCGACCTGCGGCTGGTCGGCAGCGACGTGTCGCGCGAGCATGCCGAGATCGTGCAGTCCAACGGTGACTGGATCCTGCGCGACAAGGGCTCGCGCTACGGCACCTACGTCAACGGCGAGGCGATCACCGAGCACAAGCTCACGCACGGCGATCGCGTGCAGTTCGGCCGCGCCAGCGGCGCGGACGTGGTGTTCCTGACCGGCGATGGCCCGGCCCATACCGATCGTTCGCATGCCAGCGCGGTCAACGACCTGCGCCAACTGGCGGCGCTGCTCGAAGGGCTGCGCGCCCTGGGGTCGGGGCGCGTGCTGGATGAAGTACTGGCGCTCGTGCTCGACGCCGCCATCGACGTGGCCGGGGCCGAACGCGGCTTCATCATGCTCGCGGGCGCCAACGACGACACGCTGGACATGAAGCTGGCGCGCGCGAAGGGCCGCATCACCATGCCCGGCAGCGGCTTCAGCACCAGCCGCAAGATTCCAGAAGAGGTGTTCAAGACCGGCGAGCTGAAGATCGTCGCCGACCTGCTCGACGGCGATCTCGCCAACGTGCACATGGGCACGGTCGCGCTCGGCATCCGCCACGTCGCCTGCATCCCGCTGCGCGCGGTGCGGTTCCTCGATCGCGCCGACATGCAGCAGAACGAAACCAAGAATATCGGCGTGCTCTATCTCGACAGCCGCGAGAAGGGCAGCCTGCTCGCGCCGCATACCCGGACCGCGCTCGATACGCTCGCCACCGAAGCCGGCGTGGCCATCGAGAACGCGCGGCTGTACCGGGAGACCCTCGAGAAGGCGCGCATCGAGCACGAGCTCAAGATCGCGGCGGAAATCCAGCGCGCGTTGCTGCCCGAGGGCAGCCACTCCGGGCCGTTCTTCGAATCGGCCGGCATGTCGGTCCAGGCGCGCGCCATCGGCGGCGACTTCTACGACATGCAGGACATGCCCGACGGCCAATTCGGCTTCCTGGTCGGCGACGTGGCCGGCAAGGGGCCGGCCGCGGCCCTCCTGACGTCGAAGATTCTCGGCATCTTTTCGGCGTTCGTGTCGGTGGGCGACGAGCCGGTGCAGACCGTCGATCACATCAACAAGGTGCTGACCCGACGGCAGATCGACGCGCGTTACGCGACGCTGTTCTACGGACAGTTGTCGGCCGACGGGCAACTGCGCTTCTGCAACGCCGGCCACAACCCGCCGTTCGTCAATGGCGTGGACGGCCTGCGCCGCATCGAGTCGGGCGGCATGCCGGTCGGCATGTTCGAGATGGCGCCGTACTCGGGCGATCAGATCACGCTGAAACCGGGCGACATCATGATGCTCTACAGCGACGGCGTCACCGAGGCCCAGAACGTCGCCGGCGAAGAGTTCGGCGAGGCCCGGCTGGTGCAGGTGATGGACCGCTACAGCCGGGGCTCGGCGGACGTCATTCTCGAGCAGACCATCAACGCGGTCAAGGAGTTCGCCCACGGCGCCGAGCAATACGACGATGTGACGGCGCTGGTCGTGAAATACACCGGTCCGAAATGACAGGCCCCGTCAAGTTGTCGCTGGCCCTGTGGGCGGTCCTCGCGCTCGCCGTGTTCAGCATCGTCTTCGACGCGAAGACCCGGGCGGCCGGCGTCGACTTCGTGGCGGCGCAGCGGGCGCGCCGCGCCCAGGGCCAGCCGCTCGACACCATCGATCGCGGCTTCCGGCCGCGCGTGCCGGGCGCCGCGGTGGAGTCGTCCGTGTGGTTCTTCCTCATTCTCATTGGCGGCGGCGGTGCGACGCTGGTCGTGGCGCGCAGTGCCACCCTGAGCGAGCGCGAGCGTTTCCGCTCGCGCGAGTCGAAGGGCGCCACGTTCTAACACATGCTTGAATCGCTGATTTACGACTGGAACAAGATCGGTGCGCCGGCCAGGCCCGCCAAGGTGCTCCTGGACGACGAGACGCTGCGCGACGGGCTGCAGTCGCCGTCGGTCCGCACGCCCACCATCGACCAGAAGATTGAGATCCTCCACCTGATCGACCGGCTCGGCATCGATACCGCCGACATCGGCCTGCCTGGCGCGGGCCCGCACGTGGTGAAGGACGTCGAGCGGCTGGCGCGCGAGATTGTCGACGCCGGGCTCAGGGTGCGCGCCAATTGCGCGGCCCGCACCACCGTGGCCGACATCACGCCGATCGTCGAGATCAGCCAGCGCACGGGCCTCAAGCTCGAAGTTGGCACGTTCATCGGCTCATCGCCGATCCGCCAGTACACCGAAGGCTGGACCATCGAGTGGCTGTTGAAGAACACCGACGAGGCCATTCGCTTCGCGGTGTCCGAGGGCCTCGATGTCATGTACGTGACCGAGGACACGACCCGCGCCGACCCGGCCACGCTGAAGAGGCTGTACGAGTGCGCGATCAGGGCCGGCGCGAAGCGCATCTGCCTGGCCGACACCGTCGGGCACGCCACGCCGTGGGGCGCGTCGGCGGTGGTGCGGTTCGCGAAGCAGGTGATCAAGGACCACGGCGCCAACGTCGAGATCGACTGGCACGGCCACCGCGATCGCGACCTGGCGATCATCAACAGCATCGCCGCCCTCGAGGCCGGCGCCACGCGCGTGCATGCCGCGGCGCTCGGCATCGGCGAGCGCGTTGGCAACACGCCGATGGATCTGCTGATGGTGAATCTCGTGGTGATGGGCTTCCTCGAGCGGGATCTGTCGCCGCTGATGGAGTACTGCGAGAAGGTGTCGGAGGCTTGCGGCGTGCCGATCCCCGATAACTATCCCGTGGTTGGCAAGGATGCCTTCCGCACCGCCACCGGCGTGCATGCGGCGGCGGTGATCAAGGCCTGGAAGAAGGGCGACCGCGACCTGATGGATGCGGTCTATTCCGCGGTCCCCGCCAGCCTGGTCGGCCGCGAGCAGCAGATCGACGTCGGCCCGATGTCGGGCAAGTCGAACGTCGTGTTCTGGCTGGAGCAGCACGGCATCCCGTGCAGCGATCCGATCGTCGATCGCGTCTTCGCCAAAGCCAAGTCGTCCACGACGGTCTTGACCGAAGAAGAAATACTCGCGGAAGTCTATCGCTGACGGGGCGGCACTACTCGACGGGGCGGCACTACTCGACGGGGTGGCACTTCTCGACGGGGAGGCACTACTCGACGGGAAGGCACTACTCGACGGGAAGGCACTGCTTGACGGGAAAATGCATTCCCGACAAGAAGCACCTCCCCGTCGAGAAGTGCCTCCCCGTCAAGAAGTGCCTCCCCGTCAAGGATCGGTTCCCCGTCAGTTCTTCAGTAGCCGCCGCTCGATTTCTGGCAAGGCGGCGGTCACAACATCTCCAACCACCTGCAGACTACGCGCGGCGATCGCGTCGATCGTGTCTTGCGGCGTGTGCCACGCGGCGTACTCGAGATCGATGATGTCCACGGCGGGCACGCCGGCTTTCAGGAACGGCAGGTGATCATCCTCGATGGCCATCTCCTCGTCCATGAACTGGCGGTGGCCGAGCTTGTTCGCCGTGGCCCAGATGATGTCGGTCAGCCAGCGCGTCGAGTTCGGGTCGCGCCGGATCGTGAGGTCGCGGTCGCCGATCATGTCGAGCAGGACCAGCGCGCGGATCGATTTGAGCGAGCCTGATTTTCTCGCCGCGTCCACGTAATGCCGGCTGCCGTAGGTGCTGTCGGTGGCGGACCACTCGCCGACGGCTTCCTCCCCGTCGAAGAACAGCAACTCGATGGTGAATGGCAGGTCTGTGCGCGCCTTGAGGACGCGCGCCAGCTCGAGCAGCGCCGCCGGGCTCGAGGCGCCGTCGCTGGCGCCGACAAACCGCACGTCGCGATAGAGCTTGGTGTCGAAGTGGCTCGCCAGGATGATGCGATCGGGACGCTTGCCGGGAATTGTGCCGATCAGGTTGACCATCTTGATCGGCCCGATCGGCGTGGCGCCGTCGAAGGGCTGCTCGACGGCCTTGATGCCGAGCGCCGCGAGCTGCGCGGTGATGTAGTGGCGGGTCTTCGCGTTGGCCGCTGATCCGGACGGGCGCGGACCGATCGCCACCTGCTGGCGGACGTGCTCCCACGCCTTGTTGCTGTCGAACGCTGCCGGGGCCTGCGCGCTCATGCTGGTGGTCACGATCCATGCGCCGAGCACGAGTTGGCCTATTCGAATCACGCCATCACCCATCGCCAATCACCCGACAGTCCCCCAATCACCATTCGCCCATCGCCAATTACGACCGTGCGGCGATGGGCAGGTAGTCCCGTTTCTTGGCGCCTTCGTAAACCTGCTTCGGGCGCGCAATCTTGGTGTCCGGATCGAGCAGCATCTCTTCCCACTGTGCCACCCAGCCCACCGTGCGCGCGATCGCGAACAGCACCGCGAACATCTCCACCGGAAACCCCATCGCCTGGTAGATCAAGCCCGAGTAGAAGTCGACGTTCGGATACAGCTTGCGGCTGATGAAGTACTCGTCTTCGAGCGCAATGCGCTCGAGCTCGAGGGCGATGTCGAGCAGCGGGTTCTTGCCGGTGACCTCGAACACCTCGTAAGCCGTGTTCTTGATGATCTTCGCCCGCGGGTCGTACGACTTGTAGACGCGGTGGCCGAAGCCCATCAACCGGCCTTCGCCGGCCTTCACCTTGTCGATGAACGCCGGGATGTGCTCGACCTTGCCGATCTCCTTGAGCATCCGCAGCACGGCTTCGTTGGCGCCGCCGTGGAGCGGGCCGTAGAGCGCCGCGGCCGCGCCCGCCAGTGCCGAGAACGGGTCGACGTTCGAGCTGCCGATGGCGCGCATGGTGCTGGTCGAGCAGTTCTGCTCGTGGTCGGCGTGCAGGATGAACAGCACGTCGAGCGCGCGCTCGAGCTTCTTGTTCGGCTGGTACTTCACCTCGGTCATCTTGAACAGCATGTTCAGAAAGTTGCCGGTGAAGCTGAGGTCGTTGTCGGGGTAGACGTAGGGGCGGCCGATGCTGTGGCGATACGCGTAGGCCGCAATCGTCGGCGTTTTCGCGATCAGCCGGTGGATCTGCTTCTGCCGCGACTCGGCATTGAAGATCTGCTTGCCGTCCGGATAGAAGGTGGACATCGCGCCGACCGTGCTGATGAACACGCCCATGGGATGGGCATCGTAGGTGTAGCCCTCCATGAACTTCTTGATGTTCTCGTGCACCATCGTGTGCATCGTGATGTCGTGGACCCACCTCTCGAGCTGCGGCTTGTTGGGCAGCTCGCCGTAGAGGATCAGGTAGGCCGTCTCGAGATAGGTGCTGTGCTCGGCCAGCTGCTCGATCGGGTAGCCGCGATATTCGAGGATGCCCTTGTCGCCGTCGATGAAGGTGATCTTGCTCTTGCAGGCGGCGGTGTTCATGAACGCCGGGTCGTAGGTCGCCAGGCCCGGGTCGTCGGCGCCGGTGGTAATCTTCTTGAGGTCGGTCGCGCGAATGGTGCCTTCCGCGATCGGGATCTCGTAGACCTTCCCGGTCCGGTTGTCGGTAATGCTCAGCGTATCAGCCATATGATGATC
>CAZEMI010000265.1:0-48971 GCA_964513235.1 uncultured Acidobacterium sp. | reverse complement strand
GACCTGATGATGGTGGCCGGCAACGAAGTGGAAGAATCGATCTGCCGCCTGGCGCAGATGGCGCGCGCGGTGGGCATCCACTTGATCCTCGCCACGCAGCGCCCGTCGGTGGACGTCATTACCGGCCTGATCAAAGCGAACCTGCCGTCGCGGATCTCGTTCCGCGTGTCGTCGAAGATCGACTCACGCACCATTCTCGACAGCAACGGCGCCGAACAGCTGCTCGGCAAGGGCGACATGCTGTTTCTGCCGCCGGCCTCGTCTCGGCATGTTCGCCTGCATGGACCGTACATCTCGGAACAGGAATCGGCGCGACTGGCGAGCTTCCTCCGCAAACAGGGGAAGCCGGTCTACGACGAGACGATCACCGAGGAAGACACGAAGGGCGGACCGGACGGCATCGAGCTCGAGAAGGACGAGCTCTACGACGAAGCGGCCCGCATCGTGGTGCAGACCGGCCAGGCCTCGATTTCGTACCTGCAGCGCAAGATGCGCATCGGGTTCAGCCGCGCGGCCCGCCTGGTGGACATGATGGAAGCCGAAGGATTGGTCTCGGCCGGCACGGGCGGCAAGCCGCGTGAAGTGCTGGTGGGCCGCGACTACTTCGAGGAAGTCGATGCCCAGCTCCGGTAAGCGCGCGCGCCTGGCGGTGGCCACGACCGCCATCTGGCTGTCGGTGTGCACGGCCGCCGCGGCGCAGACCGCGCGCGAGCGTTACGAGTCCGCCCTCGAACGCGACGGCAAGGTTCGGGCGCTACTCACGAGCACCAGGGCCGGCACGCCCGCCCGGGCTCTGGCGGCGGAGCTCGCGCGCGCGATCACCGCGTTCGAGCAGATCGTGCGGCGATTCCCAACTAGCGGCTATTGCGACAACGCGCTGTTCCAGGCGGCCTCGCTCGCCGACACGGCGTACGAGAAGTTCAACCGTGCCGACGACCGCGAGCACGCCCTGGAGCTGTATCGCTGGCTGATCCAGGAGTACCCCCACAGCGGGTTCGTCGGGCGGGCGAACGCGAAGCTCGCGCTGCTCCTGGCCCCTGTGGCCTCGGAACGCGCGACGCTGATGCACATCGAGCGCACCGTGATGGCCGAATCGGTGAGGGTGACCCTCAAGCTCGATCGCGAGATCGCCTATCACGAGCAACGGCTGGCGGGGCCCGAGCGCGTCTACTTCGACTTGCGGAACGTGCAACCGGCGCCGGCGTTGCTGGATACGGTGCTGACCTATCCCAGCGACGTGGTCAACAAGATCCGGACCGGCCGCCATCCCGATCACGTCGTGCGCGTCGTCCTCGATCTCGAGGACGTCTCCAAGCACAGCGTGTTTACGTTGTACAACCCGTTCCGCCTCGTGATTGATGCCGAGCGCACGGCGGCGCGCGCGGCCACCACCGTCGTGCCGCCGCTGCCGTCTTCAGCGCTCGCCGCAGTGACGGCGTTGCTGACCTCGCCGAAGACACCGATCGTCCTGGCGGCCGTGCCGGTTCTGGCCGCGCCGGAACCCCCGCCACCGGCGCCAGCGCCCTCGGGCGCCGCCGCAGCCCCTGCCCCGCCGCCCGTGCCGGCCACGACGGTGCCGGTCACGCCGGCGGCGAATGCCGCGGGCGGGTTCTCGATCGCGAGACAACTCGGGTTGAGCGTGTCGCGCATCGTGATCGATCCGGGCCATGGCGGTCACGATCCCGGCGTGCTCGGCCGCGGCCTCACGGAAGCGACGCTGGTCCTGGACGTGGCGCTGCGGCTCGAGAAGCTGCTCCTGAAGGAGGCGGGCGTCGACGTGGTCCTCACCCGCCGCACCAACGTCTACGTGCCGCTCGAGGAGCGCACGGAGATTGCCAACCGGCAGAACGCCGACATGTTCCTGTCGATCCACGCGAACGCGAGCCGGAATCCGGACGCCAGCGGCATCGAGACCTTCTTCCTCAGCTTCGCCTCGTCTCCGGACGCGGAAGCGGTGGCGGCACGCGAAAACTCCGCGTCCGCGCGCGAGATGCACCAGCTCCCCGACCTGGTCAAGGCGATCACGCTGAACAACAAGCTCGATGAATCACGCGACCTCGCGACCATGGTGCAGGACGCCCTGGTCAGCAACCTGCGGAAGACCAACCGGGCGGTGCGCAGCCGGGGCGTGAAGAAGGCGCCGTTCGTGGTGCTGATTGGGGCGGCGATGCCGAGCGTGCTCGCGGAGATCTCCTTCGTCAGCAACCGCCAGGAGTTGTTGTTGTTGAAGACGCCGGCGTACCGCCAGCGAATCGCGGAATCGCTCTACCAGGCGGTTACGAAATACCGCCGCTCGTTGAAGAACCAGGCGATGACGGCGTTGCCGGATCGCTAGCGAGGCTCGGAATTCTGGGGAGTCAAGTTTTCTAGGTCCGAAACAAATTGTGCTGGTGGCCCTGCGCCTCGATCCGGGTGATGGCGTGGCGTGAGCGGTACCAGATGAACAGCCCGCCCGCGGTAATGCCCGCAATGATCGCCGCCACCATGATCGCGCCCGTCAGACCGAATGCCGCCACGGCGACGTCGATCATGCTCAGCTCGGCGGCCGCCTTCTCCGGAGAGATCTGAACGATCGTGACGGTTTGCGGCTCTGGCTGCACAGGGTGATTATGGCGAGGTGAGGCCGCCTCGCGCCACCTCGATCATCGTCCGGATCATCGTGCCGGTGGCACCCTTGGGCTGCCACGGCTGCGCGTCTTCCGCCCATGCCGTGCCGGCGATATCCAGGTGGGCCCACGCGCCGTCGCCGGCAAATTCCTTCAGGAACATGGCGGCGGTAATCGAGCCGGCGGGCCGTCCGGGGCTGTTCAGCAGGTCGGCAATCTCGCTCTTCAGCTGTTCGCGGTACTCGTCGAACAACGGCATCTGCCACACTTTTTCACCCGCCCGGTCGGCTGCGGCGCGCAGCTGATCGACCCAGGGCTGCGGCGTGCCGTACAAACCCGTCGTGATCTTGCCAAGCGCCACCACCACCGCCCCGGTCAGCGTGGCCGCGTCCACCAGGTGCGTGGCGCCCAGCTTGCGCGCATACCAGAGCGCATCGCCCAGGACCAGCCGGCCTTCCGCATCGGTGTTATTGATTTCAACGGTGAGCCCGCTCGCGCCCTGGTGAATGTCGCCGGGTCTGGTGGCCGTGGCGCTCGGCATGTTCTCGCTCATCGGCACCACCACCACCACCCGAATCGGCAGCTTCTGGAGCGCGATGGCCCGCATCGCGGCCACCACCGACGCGCCGCCGGCCATGTCGTCCTTCATGCGTTCCATGCCGTCGGACGGCTTGATCGAAATGCCGCCGGTGTCGAAGGTGATGCCCTTGCCGACGAGGCCGAGGGCCTTGTCCGCCGGCGCGCTCCTGGGCTCGTACTTCAACACCAGCAATCGGGGCGGCTCCACGCTGCCGCGCGCCACGCCAAGGAACAATCCCATGCCCAGCTTCTCGATCTGCTTCTCGTCGAGAATCTCCGCGCTGACGCCGTTGACCGATCCCAGCGCCGCGGCCTTGTCGGCCATCACGCGCGGCGTCAGAAAGTTCCCGGGCTCATTGATCAACACGCGCGCGGCGTTGATCGACTCGCCCATTTGCTGCCCGTGCTCGGCGGCCTGGGCCACGCTCTCGGTCGTGAGGATGGTCGCGTCCGTGATGAAGAACGGCTGATCGTTCCGGCTCTTGTGGACGCCGTTGTCGAAATTCGCGAAGACGATGCCTTCCGCGATCGTTTCGACGCGCGCGCTCGCCGCCAACGCCCCCGGCTCGACATCGGCCCACGCGACTTTCGCGCGCCGCTGCTGACGCGCCACGTGAGCCGCGGACGTGGCCATCCGCCGGAACCGTTCCACCGCCATTTCGCGGCGCGGTCCGCCGCCCACGCACACCACCCGCGCCGCGCGCCAGCCCTGCGCCGGCGTCCGCACCACGTACAGCTCGTAAGGCTTGCCGCGAAACTCGCCGCGTTCGAGCGCCGAGCGCACGTCATCGGCAATCGCCGGATCCAGGGACGCCAGCGCGGCAGAGGTCTGATCCTGCGCGATGGGGACGATGACGAGGTCGGTGTCTGCCGTGTTCAGGGGCGCAGAACTGACGGAAATCCGCGGGACTTCGTGCGGCGCATGCATACTGGGTTAGAATTCCTTTGCGCCCCGCCTGCGGGGGACCTTGTCATGAATTTACGATCAGGCGTCGCTCAGGCTGTTGTCCTGGCGTTTGGCGCGGCTCTCATCATCCCGTCCAACACCCTGCAGGTCTCCGCGCAGGGCGGTAGTAAGAAGCCTAGCTTATCACTCAAGGCCACGCCCGCCGTCTCGTTTGCACCGTCCCGCATCGTCGTGGTGGCGGAAGTAAAGGGCGGCGCGAACGACTTCGAGGAGTTCTACTGCCCGACGGTCGAGTGGGAGTGGGGCGACCTGACCACGTCAACCGCCGAAGCCGACTGCGAGCCGTACGAAGCCGGCACGAGCGAAATCCGGCGGCGTTACACGGTCGAGCATCGCTACAAGAACCCGGGCGGGTTCCGCATCGTGTTGCGCCTCAAGAAGGGCACTAAGATCGTGGCGACGGCCAACACGCTCGTCCAAGTGCGCGCTGGACTCGGTCAATAACAGTCCGCAGTCGACAGTCGGCAGTTAAGAGTTCAGTCAGCAGTGGGCAGTCAACAGTTGAGTCGGCAGTCAACAGTCAGTACGCCGCACTCGGACTCGCCTGCGGCGGCGGCTCGGAGGCAATCGGCGGCGGCACCGTGTACCAGCGCCCCAATCCCGTGATGAGGGCCGCGCCCAATCCCATCGTCCAGGCGATGAACTCGACCGTAAGTGCGATCGCGATCAACAGGAACGTGATGGGACCGCCGTTCCAGGCGGCGAGGTCCACGAAGCGCGCGACGAGGGTCGGGCCGAGCAGGATCATCGAGCCAAGCGCGGTGGCGATGAACGCGTTGCCGGGTTGCCAGCCGAGGCGATCCTCGACCCACTCGCCGACGCGGCACGCCAGCGCGGTGAAGCCAAGCATGAACGCAAACACGGCCAGGGCGATCGCGATCGGCACCAGCAATGCCACCAACGGGATGCCGATGATCGTGAGCGCCAGGCCGATCGACGCGGCGATCAGGAACGGCACGAAGAACACTTCAGCCGCCAAACCGATCAGGAACGCACGCAGCGGCTCAGCAAACGCGGCGCGGCCGACGCGCGCCACGGGGGCCCGCGCTACGATCAGGATCACCGCCATCAGGACGGCCAACACCGATATGCGCGCCACGGTGCCGGCGAGGCTCAACCAGCGGCTGACCTCACCAAATCGAATCGAGGGGAGCCATCCGAACCCGCGCCGCGACCACTCGCCAAACGAGATGTAATTGATGCTGCCGACCTGGCGCGCGCCGGGGTCGCGCGTGAGTTGGCCGCCGACGATGACGATTTCGCCGCGGACATCCGAAGTCGCTGAGAGATGAAGGTCGCCGCCGACCACGACCACGCCGTCGCGGACGCGGCCGTCAATGGTGAGGCTGCCGCCGATGACGATGGCGGCATCGCTGACCTCTTCGTCGCGCTCGACGCGGACGTCCTGGCCAAACGCAATGCGGGTTCCCGTGAGCCGATACGTGGTCGTGTCGGTGGTCTGCGCCCACGCCGTGCCTTGAAGACCAACCACGGCCAGGGCTGCCGCCAGCAGCGCGTTCCTCATTGGCACCTCATCAAACGGGACGATGCTTGGGACGTAATAGTTCCGTCCCAAACATATAGCGGCGGCCTTTAGGCGGCCGGTCGGGCCCTCAGAAACGCCCCAACGGCTCGGCCACCTTCAACTTCGCACCCGTCGCGGCGATCACGGCATCGACGGTGGTGTCACCGGCGATCTCCAGCAATACCAGGCCGTCGGGCGTCACATCGATCACCGCCATCTCGGTGACGATCCGGTTCACCACCTTCGTGCCGGTCAGCGGCAGCGTGCACGTCTTCAGGATCTTGTGGCCGCCGTCCCTGGTGGTGTGCTCCATCGCGATCACCACCCGCTTGGCGCCGGCCACCAGGTCCATCGCCCCGCCCATGCCCTTGACCATCTTTCCGGGAATCATCCAGTTGGCGAGGTTGCCTTCCTCATCCACTTCGAGCGCGCCGAGCACGGTGAGATCGATGTGGCCGCCGCGCACCATCGCAAACGAATCGGCGCTGCTGAAGTACGACGTGCCGGGCAGCTCCGTCACCGTTTCCTTGCCGGCGTTGATCAGATCGGGATCCATCTCGGCCTCGTTGGCCGGATACGGTCCGACCCCCAGCATGCCGTTCTCGGAATGCAGCGTGATCTCGATGCCCGGCGGGATGCAGTCGGCGACCAGCGTCGGCATGCCGATGCCGAGGTTCACGTAGTCGCCGTCCTTGAGATCGCGAGCGATGCGGCGAACGATCCGATCGCGCTTATCCACTAGCGAGGCTCCGCCTCAGACCGCCGGGCATGCAGGCTCCGCTCGCTGGTGGCAGCGTCTCTTTGGCCCCGCCTCCGGCGGGGCGAGACGTCTTGAAAGGCTGGCCGCAAAACTTGACTCATTCGCATGACTTCTGGCCTTTCAAGACGTCTAGGTTACGTTCCTTACTACTTTTTTCTCAATGCGCTTGTCGTAGGCCTGCCCGTGCACGATGCGTTTCACGAAGATGCCGGGCGTGTGCACGCCATCGGGATCGAGCGCGCCGGGCGCCACGAGTTGCTCGACTTCCGCGATGGTATGGCGTGCGGCGGTGGCCATCACCGGGTTGAAGTTCCGCGACGTCTTTCGATAGATCAGGTTGCCGGCGTGATCGCCCTTCCAGGCCTTGACGAAGGCGAAGTCGGCGTGCAACGGCGCCTCGAGGATGTAGGCGCGGCCGTTGATCACGCGGCTCTCCTTCCCTTCGGCGATCACCGTGCCGGCGCCGGTCGGCGTGAAGAAACCACCGATGCCCGCGCCGGCCGCGCGCATCCGCTCCGAGAAGGTCCCCTGCGGCACCAGCTCCACCTCGATTTCCCTGGCGAGATACTGCCGCTCGAATTCCTTGTTCTCGCCGACGTAGGTCGCAATCATCTTGCGGATCCGGCGCGAGTGCAGCAACGGGCCGACGCCGAACTGATCGATGCCGGCGTTGTTGCTGATGATGGTGAGATCCTTGGTGCCGCGGCGGTGGAGCGCGGCGATCAGGTTCTCGGGAATCCCGCATAACCCGAAGCCGCCCATCATGATCGACGCACCATCGGGGATCACGGCGACCGCTTCGTCAGCCGACGCCAGCACTTTGTTCATGAACGAATTATAGGCAGGAAGCCTTGGCGCGGGCCGCCTCGTCGAACAGCTTCTTGATCGCGTCCGGATCGTCGAGCCGATCGGCGATCAGCGAGAGCTCGGTGGCGTAGTACTTCAGCAAGGGCTTGAGCTCCGCGCTATTGGTGGCCAGGATGCTCTGCCACACGTCGGGACGGCTGGCGGCGAGTCGCGTCGTATCGCGCAACCCGTTGCCGGCCCATTGCAGGTTCTGGGGACCGACGGCGCGCGCCACCACGGCCATCAGCGTGCTCACCGCCACCTGCGGCAGGTGGCTGACGGCGGCCATCAACCGATCGTGCTCTTCCCCGTAATCGGACAACACCACCGGCGTCGCGCCGAGCGCCTCGACGAACTTCACCGCGCGGCGGACCGCGTCGGGCGCGTCGGGATTGGTCAGGAACCACGGCCGGCCGTCGAACAGATCGGCGCGGGCGCCGCCGGCGGCGGCCGTGCCGCCGGCCATGGGATGCCCGCCCACGAACTGCCGCAGACCGGCCATGGCGGCCGCAATCATGATCGCGCGCTTGGTGCTGCCGGTGTCCATCACCAGCGCCTCGGGATCGATCGCCGCCGGCAACGCCGGCAGGATCTCGAGGATGGCGTCGACCGGCGCCGCCAGCACCACGACGAGCGCGCCGCCGACCTTGGTGAGCGGCTCGCCGGCGTCGATGGTGCGGATCGGCAACGTGGGCCAGCGCCGCTCGGCCGCCAGCGAGATCGACGTGCCGATGAGCCCCGGCCCGACGATGGCGAGTCCGCGGGAAGTATCGGGCATTTAGCTCTTCGGCACTCTACGCACCGTACGCACTTCAGGCACCTATTACCTGGCCCAACCCCTTCGCGCCACGGGCTCCAGGCAGATGCTGCGGCCGATCGCGGGGGCGATGATCCGCAGCTCCGCCATCAGGCGATCGAACTGCGCGGGGAACATTGATTGCGCGCCGTCGCTCAGCGCGTGATCGGGATCGTTGTGCACCTCGATGATCAACCCATCCGCGCCCGCCGCCACCGCGGCTCGCGCCATCGGCGCCACCTTGTCGCGGCGCCCCATCCCGTGGCTGGGGTCGACGAAGATCGGCAGGTGCGACAGCTCCTTGACGATCGGGATCGCCGACAGATCGAGCGTGTTGCGGGTGAACGTCTCGAACGTGCGGATGCCGCGCTCGCAGAGAATCACGTCCTTGTTGCCGCCGGCCAGGATGTACTCCGCCGACAACAACCATTCCTCCATCGTCGCGGCGATGCCGCGCTTGAGGAGAATCGGCTTGCGCGTGCGGCCCAGATCGCGCAGCAGCGTGAAATTCTGCATGTTGCGCGCGCCGACCTGGTAAATGTCCGCGTACTTGCCGATCACGTCGATCTGGTTCGCGTCCATGACCTCGGTCACGAGCTTGAGGTCGTGCGCGTTGGAGCCTTCGCGCAGCAGCTGCAGGCCGGGCTCCCCCATGCCCTGGAAGCTGTAGGGAGACGAGCGCGGCTTGAACGCGCCGCCGCGGAGCACCTTGGCGCCGGCGCGCTTCACGGCGGCCGCGGTGGCGTGCACCTGGGCTTCGCTCTCCGCCGAGCACGGACCGGCGATGACGATCACCTCATCGCCACCGATCCGGAGATCGCCGATGGTGATGATGGTGTCTTCCGGCTTGAAGGTGCGGCTCGCGAGTTTATACGGCTGAGTGATGCGCAGCACTTCGTGCACGCCGGCCATCAATTCGATCAGGCGCGGATCGACCTTGCCGCCGCCGACCACGCCGAGGACGATGCGCGAAGCGCCCGTGGATCGATGCACATCCATGCCCATCTCGACGAGGTGGGCAATCACCGATTCCACTTCGGCATCGCTGGCCCGTTCTTTCATTACAACAACCATGATTTAGCTCTCAGCCTTCTCTTCTTCGTTATTCGTTATTCGTTGTTCGTCATTTCTCTTCGCCTCACGCTCAGCCTCGATGCGCTGAATGCGCCGCGCTTCATCCATGATGCGCTCGTATAACCGCGCCACGGCGTCGCCGTCGAGCGGTCCGCCAAGCGCTTCGTTCACCTTGCGCACGTGGGCGATCACCGCCGCCTCACGCTGCGGTTCGTAGACCGGCCGGCCGAGCTCGTGCTTCAGGCGGCCGATCGTGTAGGCGCACCGGGCGCGGCTATCGAGCAGACGGACGATCACTTCGTCGATCTTGTCGATCTCGTCGCGCAGCGCTTCGAGGCTCATGTCCGCAGCCATCGCACGTACCGCTCGACTTCGTCCATCAGGCCCGGCTGCTGCCCGTGCTCCGCGATGACGTTGACCAGGGCACTCCCCACCACCGCGGCATCGGCGAACTCGCCGATCGATCGCACGTGCTCGGGCCGCGAAATCCCGAAGCCGAGGGCCAGGGGCATGGTGGTCTCCTGCTTCACCCGCGTGGCCAGCTCGCGCGCCGAGCCGTCCACGCTGTCGCGCATGCCGGTGACGCCGAGCCGCGAAATGCCATACAAAAACCCGCTGCCGAGTGACGCCGCGCGGCGAATCCGCTCGACGGTGGTCGTGGGGCTCAGCAGGAAAATTGTATCAATGCCCGCCGCGCCGAACGCCGCGCGGAACAGCTCGCCCTCTTCGGGCGGCATATCCAGCGTCAGTACGCCGTCCACGCCGGCAGCGGTTGCGTCCTTCACAAAGGTGTCCAGGCCCATCCGAAGTATCGGATTGGCGTAGCTAAAGATGACGACCGGCGCGGAGATGGCCGGGCGCAGCGTTTTCACCATGCCCAGCACCCGCGGCAGGGTGACCCCCGCGGCGAGGGCGCGCTCGGTGGCGCGCTGAATCACGGGCCCGTCCGCCAGTGGGTCGGAGAACGGCACCCCGATCTCCAGGACGTCCGCGCCGGCCTGGTCGAGGCGCCTGATGATCTCGGCGGAACGTGCCAAATCCGGATCGCCGGCGGTGACGTAGGTGACCAGGCCCGTGCGACGGGCCTTGCGCAGTTCCGTGAAGCGGGCCTCAATCCGCGACAACTGAGTCCCCCCTCTGCTCAACGCTTTGCACATCCTTGTCGCCACGCCCCGAAAGATTCACCACCAGCACCGCGTCCTTCCCAAAGCTCTGGGCGGCGCGACGGACGTAGGCAATCGCGTGCGACGACTCGAGCGCGGGAATAATGCCTTCGAGGCGCGCGAGCTCCTGGAACGCGCCGAGCGCCTCGGCATCCGTCGCGAAGTCGTACTCCGCGCGGCCGGTCTCGTGAAGCCACGCGTGCTCGGGGCCAACCGCCGCGTAATCCAGGCCGGCAGAGACCGAGTGCGTCAATTCGATATTGCCGTGCGCGTCCTGCAGGACGAAGGTACGGGTGCCCTGCAACACGCCCGCGGCGCCCCCTGCAAACCGCGCCGCATGGCGCCCGGGCCGGATCGCCTCGCCACCCGCTTCAACGCCGATCAACCGCACCTCGGGATCGTCGACGAACGCGTCGAAGATGCCGATGGCATTGCTACCGCCGCCGACGCACGCGATCACGGCGTGCGGCAGCCGCCCCGTCTGCTCGAGGATCTGGCGCCGCGCCTCCGCGCCGATCACCGACTGGAACTCGCGGACCATCAACGGGTACGGATGCGGGCCGAGCGCGGACCCGAGCAGGTAATGCGTATCTGACGGTCGCGCAACCCAGTCGCGCATCGCTTCATTGATCGCATCCTTGAGCGTGCGGCTGCCCGCATCGACGCCGGTCACCGTGGCGCCCAGCAGCCGCATGCGGAACACGTTGAGCGCCTGCCGCCGCATGTCCTCGGTGCCCATGTACACCACACACTCGAGTCCGAGCAGCGCGCACACGGTGGCGCTGGCCACGCCATGCTGGCCGGCGCCGGTCTCCGCCACGAGGCGCGTCTTCCCCATCCGCTTCGCGAGCAGCGCCTGCCCCAAGGCGGTATTGATCTTGTGCGCGCCGGTGTGCATCAGGTCTTCACGCTTGAGAAAGATGCGCCCGCCGCCGCAGGCGTCACTGAGCCGTGTCGCTTCCCACAGCGGCGTCGGCCGGCCGGCATAGAGCGTGAGCAGGCGCATCAGCTCCGCGGCGAACGCCGGGTCCTGCCGCGCGGCCAGGTATTCGCGCTCGAGCGCCTCGATCGGCGCGACCAGCGTTTCGGGGACAAACCGCCCGCCGTACGCGCCGTAGTAGCCACGCGCATCGGGATCGCGGCGTCCAAACCATGGGGGCGTGTCGCTGGTCGGTGCCTTGGGTGCTGTAGGTGCCATAGGTTATGTGCCAGTGCCTTTCGCTGCCGCGATAAATGCCCGCACGAGCGCGTGGTCCTTCACGCCCGGTCGCGATTCAACTCCGGACGCGACATCGACCGCATACGGCCGCACCTGCGCAATCGCGTGACTCACGTTCTGCGGCGTCAGGCCGCCGGCAAGAATCACTTGCCGGTGTTGCGCCAGGAGCCGGGCGCGAGACCAATCGACCAACATCCCCGTGCCGCCGTGCCGCAGCGGATCGTGCGCATCGAGCAACACCCGGTGGTCCGGCACGTCCGGTTCAATCGCGTCAGGCCGTCCAGTGGCCAGGTGCACCGCGCGGATCACTTCGACGCCCCGCGCGAGACCGCTCTGCCATCCGTTCGACTCACCGTGAATCTGCGCAACCGTCACGCCGGCATCCGCCGCCGCGTTGATTGCACCGGCTGTCGGGTTCACGAACACGCCGACCGGCGTCACCGAAGGCGGCAACCTCCTCACGATGGCGCGCATGCGATCGAGTGGGATCTGACGTGGGCTCTCAGGCCACAAGACGAAGCCCACGAACTCGGCGCCGAGTTCGGCGGCCTGCTCCGCGTCTTCCTGCCGCGTGAGGCCGCAGATCTTGACGGCGGTCAAGCCCCGCCTCCGCCACGGCTACGGTGGGCCGGGGTCGCCTCCAGCGTTTCGATCAATCCGGCGAGCGCGGCGCCGGGATCCGGCTCGATCATGAATCGCTCCCCGATCAGGAACGCCCGATACCCGAGCGCCCGCATCGCCTGTAGATCCGCGCCCGACTTCAGGCCGCTCTCGCTGATGCCGATCGTGCTCGCGGGCAGCAGCGCCGCCACCGCTCGCGACGCCTCGAGATCCACCCGCAGCGTCCGCAGGTTGCGGTTGTTGACGCCGATGATCCTGGCGCCCATGGCCAGCGCCCGCGCACACTCGCCGGCGTCGTGAACCTCAACGAGCGCCGCCAGCCCGAGATTAGCCGCGGCTTTGGCCAGCGTGGCCAACTCGCGGTCGCTCAACGCGGCCACGATCAATAAGACGGCGTCGGCGCCGGCCGCGCGCGCTTCGAGCAGCTGGTAGTCGTCGACGATGAAGTCCTTTCGCAGCAGCGGGATCGTCACGGCCGCCCGCACGGCCTCGAGGTGCGCCAGCGATCCATCGAAGAAGCCCGGCTCGGTCAACACCGAGATGGCCGCCGCGCCGGCCCGCGCGTAGCCTGCGGCAATCTCCACCGGCTCGTACGCCACGCGCAACACGCCGCGCGACGGCGAGCGGCGCTTGCACTCGGCGATCACGTTGATCGAGCCTTCGCGCGACAGCCGATCGGTAAAGCCAGCCGCGTCGGGCGTGCGACCAGACGCCCGGCGCTCGAGTGCCGGCCGCGGCTCGCGCTCAATCGCCGCGGCCACGCGCGCCCGAGTGGCGGCGACGATGGCCTCGAGCAGATCGGGGGACGTGCTCATGCCCGCGCTCCGCGGTTCGACACTTCGATCAGTGTCTCGAGGACCTTCCGCGCCGAGCCGTTGTCAATCGCGGCAGCCGCCCTGGCGATGCCGTCCTTCACGGTCTCAACCTCGCCGGCGACCAGCAGCGCCGCACCGGCGTTCAAGAGCACGACGTCGCGGGGGCGGCCTGGCTCGCCGCTGAGTACGGCTCTGACGATCTTCGCGTTGGTCGCCGCGTCGCCGCCCTTCAGCGATTCGGGAGTGGCCTTGGCCAGGCCAAAGTCGGCTGGATGCACGTAGAAGGTCTGCACCGACTTGCCTTTGCACTCAGACACCTTCGTATACCCCGTGGTCGAGAGCTCGTCGAGACCATCGGCGCCGTGCACCACCCAGGCCCGTTCAGAACCCAGGAGCGATAACGATCGGGCAAGCAGCTCCGTCAGTTCCGGCCTCGGTACGCCGACGATCTGTCGCGTGGGCCGGGCCGGGTTGGTCAACGGGCCGAGCAGGTTGAACGCCGTCCGCACGCCAAGATCCTTACGAGCCTGCGCGGCGTGCTTCATGGCGGGATGGAACGTCGGCGCGAAGAGGAACGCGATGCCGGCTTCGTTCAGGCATGCGGCCGCGGTGTCGGCGGTGGCCTGAATGTTGACGCCCAGCGCTTCCAGCACGTCGGCACTGCCGCATTGACTCGACACCGATCGATTGCCGTGCTTGGCGATCCGCATCCCGCAGGCCGCCAGCACGATGGCCGATGCCGTCGAGATGTTGAACGTCCCCGACCGATCGCCGCCCGTGCCGCAGGTGTCGAACACCGCGCCCGGCTGTGCGGGCAACGGCACCGCGTTGGCGCGCATCGCCTGCGCGAGCCCCACCAGTTCGGTGGGCTGTTCACCCTTGATGCCCAGGCCGATCAGCAGACCCGCGATCTGGGCCGGCGCCGCCTCGCCGCGCATGATCGACGCCATCGCGTCGGCGGCCTCGGTGGTCGTCAAGTCTTCCTGGCGTCGCAGTTTTTCGATCAGCGCTGGAAACATGGTCACATCTCGAGGAAGTTGCGAAGGATTCGCCGGCCTTCGTTGGTGAGAACGGATTCCGGGTGAAACTGCACGCCGTGAATGGGGAACGTTCGATGCGTGAGGCCCATTACCAGCCCGTCTTCCTTGGTCCGGGCGGTCACCTCCAGATCGGCCGGCAACGTCTTCTCGTCCACCACCAGCGAGTGATAGCGGCCCGCCTGGAAAGACGCCGACAACCCGGCGAACACGCCGTGGCTGTTGTGCTCGACGGTTGAGGTCTTGCCGTGAATCGGCACTGGGGCGCGCACCACGTCGCCGCCGAACGCGAGGCCGATCGCCTGATGTCCCAGGCACACGCCGAGAACAGGCATGCGCGGACCGAATTCCTTGATCACCTCGAGCGAGACGCCGGCCTGTTCCGGCCGTCCCGGACCCGGAGAGATCACGACGCGCGCGGGCGTGAGCCCGCGCAGCTCGTCGATCGACGCCTCGTCGTTGCGGCGCACCACCACCGTGGCGCCCAGCTCCCCCAGGTACTGGACCAGGTTGTAGGTGAACGAATCGTAGTTATCGATGACGAGGACCATCCGTTACAGACCCGCCTGCGCCAGTTCGAGGGCGCGGATCATCGCGCGCGCCTTGTCACGCGTCTCTTCGAATTCCGCCGTCGGGTTCGAATCAGCGACGATGCCACCGCCGGACTGGATGTAGGCCTTGCCGTGTTCCAGCAGAATCGAGCGGATCGCGATGCAGAAATCCAGGTTGCCGGCGAAGTCGAGATAGCCGACGGCGCCGGCATACAAGCCGCGCCCGCTCGGTTCGAGCTCGTTGATGATCTGCATGGCGCGCACTTTCGGCGCACCCGAGACCGTGCCGGCGGGAAAACACGAGACCAGCGCGTCAAGCCGGTCGCGCCCCTCCGCCAACTGGCCCTCGACGACCGACACCATGTGCATGACGTGCGAATACTTCTCGAGCGCCATGAACGTCGGCACGCGCACGGTGCCGTAATCACACACCCGCCCGATGTCGTTCCTGCCGAGGTCGACGAGCATGACGTGCTCGGCCCGCTCCTTTTCATTGCGCTTCAGCTCTTCGGCCAGCCGCTGGTCCTCGTCGTCGGTCGCGCCGCGCCGCCGCGTGCCGGCGATCGGATGTGTGACCGCGTGACGGCCTTCGACGCGCACCAGCATCTCGGGCGACGCGCCGACGATCGACCGCTCGCCCATGCGGATGAAGAACATGTACGGCGACGGATTGACGTGACGCAGCGCGCGATAGACGGTGAACGCGTCGACGCTGACCTCGGCCTCGAAGCGCCTCGACAACACCACCTGGTAGATGTCGCCGGCGGCGATGTACTCCTTCGCGCGCCTGACGATCGCTTCGTAGGCGTCCTGCGACATGTTGGGTGTGAGCGTGACGGGCTCGCCGCCCGCCGGGCGCTTGAGCGAGAGCGCGCGCTCGAGCTCGCTCTGCAGGAACTCGATCTTCGCACAGGCGAACTGATAGAGCGAGCGCAGATCCTCGTCCGGAGAGATGCGCGCGTTCGAGATCAACAGGATGCGATGCTGGACGTGATCGAACGCCAGCACGGTATCGAACACCATGAACCCGGCGTCATCGCCGATCGCGGGACCGGCGCCGGCTCGCGCCGCGGTGGGCTCGAACCACGCCGCGGTTTCGTAACCGAAATAGCCGACCGCGCCACCCGTGAAGCGCGGCAGCCCGGGCACGAACGGCGACTGGAAGCCGTTCATCAGCTCGCGCAAGGTGTCGACGAACGGCCTCTCGGCGTCGGTGGTCACGCCGGCACGTTCCATCACCGTTTGCCCATTGCGGCCGCGGAGAATCAGGAACGGGTCCTTGCCGAGAAACGAATAGCGGCCGACGTGCTCGCCACCCTCGACGCTCTCGAGGAGGAAGGCGTAATCGGAATGCTCGGCGATCTTGAGGAACGCCGACACCGGCGTCAACAGGTCCGCCACCAGTTCCTTCACCACCGGCACGAACGTGGCCCGCTTGGCCAGGTCCACGAACTCTTCAAACGTCGTCTGCTTCATCGCGTCTCCGTGAGCTGCAATCGTGCGAGTGCCGCGTCGCGCATCACGCGAGCCGCGGGCCGCTGGCCCGTCCACCATTCGAACTGGGCCTGCGCCTGGGCCACGAGCATGTCGAGCCCGCCGATCGTGCGGCAGCCGGCGCGCGCGGCGTCGGCGAGCAATTTCGTCTGCGGCGGGTTGTAGACCAGGTCGTAGACGAGGCCGCCGCCGTGAAACAGGTAGCCGTCCGGCAGCGGCGATGCGCCGGCATCCGGCGAGGTGCCCACCGGCGTGGCATTGACGAGCACCTCCCAGCTGGCGGGATCGGGGGGCCACGGCGACACCGCTGCGCCGGTCAAGGTGGCCACCGACTGCGCCTGGTCCTGCCGCCGCGCGGCAATCGTGACGCGCATGCCCGCCGAGGCCAGCGCCACCGACACCGATCGCGCCGCGCCGCCGGCGCCCAGAATCGCGGCGCGCGCGCCATGGACGCGCATCGACGCTTCGAGTGGCGCCAGGAATCCGGTCACGTCGGTGTTGCAGCCGAGCCATTTCACGCCGTCACGCCGCAAGGTGTTCACCGACTGGATGCGGCGGCTCACCGGATCGCACTCGTCGGCGCGCTCGAACGCCTTCACCTTGAACGGAGCGGTCACGCTCACGCCGGCCACGCCCGCGGCATCGGCAAACGTGATGAAGTCGTCGAAGTCCGCCGCGGCGAGCGGCAGGTAGACCGCATCGAGATGCGCGGCGTGAAACGCCGCGTTGTGCATGGCGGGAGAGACCGAATGGGTGACGGGCTTCCCGAGAACGCCGTAGATGGCCGTGCGCGCGCCGATGCGGCGGAAACGAAATTCGTCCTGCAGCCGCCGCTCGCTGATCTGTCCAGGCGCGACGGCCTCGCCGGCATAGGTCCAACACGATCCCATCCAGCTGGCGAGCACGCGCGACGGGATGCCGGCTTCACCCATCGCGATGAGCGCCACCGGCACGCGGGTCTGCAGGCCGATCGTGCGCAACGAGAGGCAGTCACCGAGCCGCGATGCGGTCACCGCAATCTTGACGACCTCTGCGCCGCTGCCGAGCATCGCGTGCGCCATGCCGCGCAGGTCGGCGGGGATGCCGCTGAAGTCGTGGTGCGACAACACCACCCGGCGTCCCCCGGTGCGTTCCATCAGGTCCGCACAGCCCCCCTGCCATTCGAGGTCGACGTACTCGGCGCCAAGCGCCAGGGCTTCGGCCAGCACCGCGCGGCGTTCCTCTTCGCTGCCTTGAAAATGGCCGCCTTGGGATTGCGGCCGGCAGGTCACGATCACCGGCTTGCGCCGGCCCGCCAGCGCCCCGGCCGCGCTGGGGTCGTTGACCGTATCCAGGCGCAACTCGACCAGGTCGGCGTCCTTGACCTGGTCACGCCGTGTACGCAGTTCAGCCGTGGTGTCGGCCGTCACGGTCACGCAGAGCTTGGCTGGTCTCATAAGCAAAAAAAACGCCTCTTCTTTGGTTGAAGAGGCGCTTCGGTCGAGCGTCAGAGTTGTGTGGTGGTGATTACACGGACCGGGTAGCCTCTCCTGTTGGGCACCAATACCACCACGCCGCAAAGGACACGGATCCCGCCACCGCGATGGGCGTGACTCCGGCTGAGGTGACGGCTCGCGAGCGCATTTGGACGTCGAAAGGCTAACAGACCCATGAGACCGGCGTCAAACCGGACCTGTCCCCCCGGGGCGTTGTCGCGAAGGAGGGAAACCGGGTAAGGCTCGTATAATGGGTCTAAGTCGGGCATTACCCGACACTTGCAATGTATCTAAGAGTCATCGCTCTGTCGTTCCTGGCGATTGGTGTCCTGCTGGCGACGCCTCATGCCCAAACCCCCATGCTGTCGCTGGACGAGGTCCGGCCTGGCATGGTGGGCGTGGGCCGCACCGTCTTTGCCGGCACCGAGCGCGAGGACTTCACGGTCCACGTGCTCGGTGTGATGCGCAACGTCATCGGTCCGAAGCGCAGCCTGATTCTCGCCAGGCTCGAGGGCGGCCCGTTGGCGAAGACCGGCGTCATTGCCGGCATGAGCGGCAGTCCGGTCTACGTCGATGGCCGGCTGATGGGCGCCGTGTCATACGCGCTCGGGCAGTTCTCGACCGAACCGATCGCGGGCATCACGCCGATTGCGGAAATGCTGGACGCGACGATGATGAGCGCGCCGGCGCGCAGCACGCGGCCGGTGTCGCTGTCGTGGCCGGCCACGCCGCGCGAGCTGCTCGACATCTGGAGCCGCGACCTCGGTCGGGCGCGGCCGTTCGTTGACGATCCGTCGCAGGCGCTGGTCGTGTCGGGCGGGTCAACCGAACTCACGCGCGTGAGCGCGATGCTGCGCCCGATCACCGTGCCGATGATGACCTCGGGATTCGACGCCTCAGTGATCGATCCGTTGGCACCGTCCCTGTCGGCTGCCGGTTTCGTGCCGATGTCGAGCGCACAGTCGCCAGCGGCGCGAATCACCGCCACCGACGATCGTCCGCTGCGACCCGGCGACGCCCTCGGCGTCGGCCTGCTCACCGGCGACTTCGAGCTCGGCGCCACGGGAACCGTGACGCACGTGGATGGCGATCGCGTCTATGCCTTCGGCCATCCGCTCTACAACCTTGGTCCGACCGAATTCCCGATGACGCGCGCCGTCGTGCAGGTGGTGCTCCCCAGCCTGATGTCGTCGAGCAAGCTCGCCAGCTTTGGCGAGGTGATCGGCACGGTGCAACAGGATCGCGCCACGGCGATTGCCGGCCGGCTGGGCCCCGCGCCGTCGCTGATCCCGGTGACGATCACCTTGAATTCCGATCGCGCGCCGTCACGCACGTTCAACTTCGGCGTCGTTCGCGATTTCACGTTCACGCCGCTGCTCACCTATCTCTCGGTGGCGAACGTGCTGGTGTCGTACGAACGTGGCGCCGGACCGGCGTCGTACGCCATTCGCGGCAGCGCGTCGATTCGCTCGCAGGGCGACCTGTCGTTCGAAGACATCTTCACCGGCGAGCAGCCGGCGGGCGGCGCCGCGGCGTACGTGGCCGGGCCCTTGACGGCGCTGCTCAAGAACTCCGGCGAGCAGGTCGACGTCGAGAAGATCTCGCTGACCATCGATGCCACCGAGCAACAGCGGAGCGCGCGCATCGAGCGCGTGTGGCTCGATACCACGCGGCCACGCTCGGGACAGAACGCGGTCGTGCACGTCGCCATGCGCTCCTCCCGCGGTGAGGAAATCGTGCGGCAGGTGCCGATTGCGATTCCCGCCAACCTGTCGGGCTCGCTGCAGCTGATCGTCGCCGATGCGGTGCGGACCACCGCCGACGATCGCCGCGACACCCGCGGCGCCGACATGCAGCGCGTGTCGCAGATGATGCGGACGTTCAATCGGGCGCGCCGCAACAACCGCGTGTATGTCCGGCTGACCACGCCCGATTCCGGCGCGGTGGTCAACGGCGAGCCGATGGCCGGACTCCCGCCCTCGGTGCTCGCGGTGCTGGAGGCCGATCGCCACAGCGGCAACGTGGGGTCGCTGCGCAGCACGACGCGCGGTGAATGGGAGCTGGCGCTCGACTTCGCCGTCACCGGCTCGCGCCAGCTGACCCTGACCCTCGATCAACCTTGATGATTCAACCATCAGCGTGGCGGCGGCCCCTGCTCGGGGGCGCCGTGTTACTGGCGCTCCTCTCCACCTCACTGTCCGCGGGTCCCGGATTCTGGCAGGCGGCGACCCAGGCGGATTTCCTGCGCGGCGAAGTCGAGCAGCTCTCGATCGATGAGCATGGCCGTTTGACACTCGGTCCCGAACTGACGCGCGTGCACGATGCCGCCGCGCCGTTTGTGTGGACCATGCTGGCCGGCGCCGACGGCACACTGTTCCTCGGCACGGGCAACGACGGCAAGGTGATCAAGGTCGAGAAGAGCGGCCAGGCCTCGGTGTTCTACGACAGCCCGGAAATGGAAGTGCACGCGCTCGCGGCCGCGCCGGGTGGCGGATTGTTTGCCGCCACGTCACCGGACGGCCGCATCTACAAGCTGGACGGGAAGGGCCAGGCGTCGCCGTTCTTCGATCCCGACGACAAATACATCTGGTCGCTCGCCGTCGATCGCGATGGCACTGTCTTCGCCGGCACCGGCGACACAGGCACCGTCTACAAGATCACGCCCGACGGCCAGGGACAGAAGTTCTTTGCGACCAAGACCTCGCATGCCGTGGCGCTCGCGTTCGATCTCAACCGCCGGCTGCTGGTCGGCACCGGCACGCCGGGCCGCGTGTTTCGCGTCGATGCGGCCGGCAAAGGGTTCCTGCTGCTCGACACCACCTATCAGGAGGTTCGCGCGATTCGCGTCGACCCCAAGGGCGTCGTCTACGCCGCCGCGCAAAGCAGCCCTCGCGCGCAGGGCGGCGGCAACAGCCTCACCGAGGCGTTATCTGCGCCGCCACCGGTGACACCCTCGATTCCGAACGTCTCGACCGAAATCACGTCGATTTCGATCGTGGATGTCGGCACAGCGTCGCAGCCCGGCGGTTCGTCCAGTGCGGCGGACCGGCGCAATCCCACCGGCGCCGTGTTCCGTGTGCAGCCGGACGGGCTCTGGGACGAGATCTGGGCGCCGCGTGAAGATGCCCCCTACGACATCGCTATCGAACCCGACGGCGCGCTACTGGTGGCCACCGGCACCAAGGGCAAGCTGTTTCGCGTGAGCGGCGATCCCGTGAAGGTGGTCCTCGTGACACGCGTGCCGGCGCAGCAGGCCACCATGCTGGTACGCGCGGCCGACCGCACCCACGTGGCCACGGCGAATCCGGGGTTGCTGATGGCGATCGCGTCGGCGCGCGCGACGCGTGGCACCTACGAATCGGATGTGAAGGACGCGCGGCTCGTCTCGACGTGGGGGGTCATCACCTGGCGCGCGACCGCGCCGGCAGGTTCGAAGGTCGAAATCTTCACACGGTCGGGCAACACCAAGACGCCGGACGAGGCGTGGAGTGAATGGTCGGGGCCATACGCGAATGCCGAGGGATCGCCGATCACGAGTCCGAAAGCGCGTTATCTCCAATGGCGCGCGGTGCTGACCGGCACGGCCACCGCGTCACCAACGCTGACGTCGTTGTCCTCCGCGTATCTGCCACGCAACATCAGGCCGCAGGTGGTCTCGATTACGGTCCACCCGCCGGGCGTGGTGTTCCAGAAGCCGTTTTCGAGCGGCGAAACCGAAATTGCCGGCCTCGACGAGGAGGCCCAGGATCGGCGCGCCGCAGCGAATGCGCCTGGCGGCGGTGGCGCGCCCCCGCTCGGCCGCAGGATTTTCCAGAAAAGCCTGCAGACGTTTGCGTGGAAGGCGGACGACGACAACCACGACGAGCTGAGCTACGACGTCTTCTATCGCCGCGAAGGCGATCTTACCTGGCGGGTGTTGAAGACCGATCTCCGCGACACGCTGTTGGTGTGGGACACCAGCTCGGTGCCCAACGGCACCTACGTCATGAAGGTGCTGGCGTCCGACCGCCGCTCCAATCCCGCCGACACCGCCCTGGCCGGCGAGCTCGAGAGCAGCAGCTTTGAGATTGATAACGTCTCGCCCACGGTGCAGATCGGCGCGCTAGGCCGCGACGGTGCCCGTTTCGTCGTTCCGGTCGAAGTGCGCGACGCCGATTCCGTGGTGACGCGCGTGGAGTTCTCACTCGACGCGCAGCGCTGGCAGACGGCCTTCCCGCGCGACGGCATTCTCGATGCGCGCGTGGAGACGTTTGAGTTGCGGCTGGAACCGGAAGCGGCCGGCCGCACGCTCGTGATTCGTGCGACCGACGCGTTGGGAAATATCGGAACGGGGCAGGTTCAGATCAGATGAATAACGAATAACGAATCACGAATCACGAAAGGCGCCGGTCTTTGTTATTCGTGATTTGTCATTCGTTATTCGTTATTTCTTCAACCGCCGGCGGCAAGCGACGCCAGCATCGTCTCAGGGACAATCGGCTTGACCATCGGCTCAGGCTCCGGCTTCGGCGCGCTCGCTTCCGCGGGAGCCGGCAGCGGACCCATCGGCGGCGCCGTGCCCGCCCGCAGGATGCCGCGCAGCGCTTCCATGTTGGTGTCGGGGCGGCCCTTCACCGTGGTGCTCGCCACCAGCCACACCATGCTCACGGCCACCGCGTCGCCGCGCGCTTGCGCCGGCGCGAACTGCACGCGATAGGCCTCGTTGAGCATCGCGTTCACCGAGCGGTCCTTCGATCGCGCTTGATTGATCACCTCGACGCCCTGGACGCGGCCTTCCCGCGACACCACCGCCGACAACGCGTATTCCGAGTCTTCCTCGCTCCTCATCTCGATCGGCGCGGCCGACACCGCGCGCGGCGCCATCATTTCGTAATTCAGGCGCATCGGGTTCTCGTTCGAGCCGGGACTCGCCAGAATGGAAATCACGTTCGCGAACGAGCCGGGTTGCTGCTGGTTGGCGGCGTGCAGCACGCTGGCGGATCCGATCACGCAAATCATGGTCGCCACCGTGGCGCCGAGGCCTGCCCAGACCAGGTGCATGTCCTGGAACAACGCGATCACCTGTGACCGCATCGAGAACTGCTCCTCGACGCGCAGGCGTTCGAGCACCCGCGCACTGATGCGCAGCGGCTCGTCCGACGTGCGGTCGGCCGATTGCGCGGCCAGTTCGCGCAGCGACGCGCCGAGGGTGCCGAGCTCTTCGGCGGCCAGCGAACACGCGACGCATTCGCCGAGATGGTTCTGGATCGCAATGCGCTCGTCGACGGCCAGCTCGCCGTCGTAAAACGCTTCAAGACGTTCGCGAACGTCGGTGCAAGGGTGTTCGTGCATCATGGCCGGACCTCCCGGAGCTCGTAACGCAGCGTTTGCCGCGCCCGTGTCAGACGCGACTTGACGGTGCCGATTGCGACGCCGAGGGAGTAGGCGATGTCTTCGTAACTGAGACCGTCGATCTCACGCAGGACAATCACCGTGCGTTGATCGAACGGCAACCGGTCGAGCGCCGCCCACAGGCGTTCGGCCAGTTCTTTGCGCGCGTAGGCACGATCCGGCGCCGTGTGATCACCGGGCTGCCGGAGATCGCCGTGCGCCGCCACGTGCTGATCGAGTGACACCTGGTCGGCCTTGTGCCGCCGCCGCCACCAGCGCTGCTTGTTGCGCGCCTGGTTGATGACGATGCGGTAGATCCAGGTCTTGAGGGCCGATTGGCCGCGGAAGTGCTGGATGGTGCGGAAGACGCTGAAAAAGACCTCCTGGGAGAGGTCGCGCGCTTCGTCCCGATCGCCCAACAGATGCAGCGCCAGCTGGTAGACCATCCGTTCGTGGCCCGACACAAGCTCCGCGCAGGCCGCCGGCTCTCCCGCGGCGCAGCGCTCAATGAGCACCGCCTCGCGGTTGCCGACCTCTGTCCACCCGAGTGTCCCGGCGTCTTTCATGACGGATTCGGCGATGGTTCGAACGATCATGGCCAGTGTATCAACATTAGAACCCGCCCCCGGGGGAAAGTTCCCACCTTCGCTCAGGTGAGCGAACCTGAGCTACGGTGGGCAGGCCGTCCAACTTTGCCGTGGCCGTAATCGGCCAGAGTCCGAAACCCCTGTTACCATCTGGAGCTGTGCGTGGCACCGTCCTCTCCGTGCTGTTCGTGGCCGTGGCCGGTGTCGCCGGCGCCCTGGCCTTTTCCGCCCTGACCAACGAGCGGGAATTCGACCGCCTGATCGCCAGCGGCGACCAGGCCGTGGCCGAGGAACGCCCGTTCCAGGCGATCGAGGCCTATAGCGGCGCCATTGCACGCAACCCTGATTCGATGCTCGCGCACCTCAAACGCGGCACGGTTTACCACGCCCAGAACCAGCTCGATGTCGCGCTCCGCGACCTGCGCCGCGCCACCGAGCTCGACCCCAGCGCGCTACGCGCGATCGAGATGCTCGGCGACGTCAACGTCGCCCTGGGCCGCGGTGACCGTGCCATCGAGCAGTACGAGACGTTTGTTTCGCTCGACGAGCGCAACGCACGTGTCCTCTACAAGCTTGGACTCGCGCGCTACCGGGATGGCCGGCTCCAGGCCGCGGTGGACCCGCTGCAACAGGCGCTCGCGCTCGATCCAGCCCTTGGCGAGGCCTATTACGTGATCGGCCTCGTGCAGCGCGACCTCGATCAGCTTCCAGCCGCACGCAAGTCCCTGGAAGAAGCGGCCCGCCGCTTCCCGGCCAGCCAGACCTCGGCCCGCGAGGCTCTGGCGGAGGTGTACTCGCTCGAAGGCGAGCACGCGCGCGCGATCAACCAGCTGGAAGCGCTGGCGGCGCTCGACCCGTCGCGGCCGGATCGCGTCGTGGCCGTCGGGCTCGCGCAAGCCCGCGCCGGCCGTGACGACGCCGCGGTGATCACGCTCGGCCGCGCGGTCGAACGTTTCCCCGACGCACCACAGGTCTATGCGGCGCTGGGACACGTCTGGCTGACCACCGCGCAACGCCGCGGCGACCGCGTGGCGCTGAACAAGGCGGTGGAGGCGCTGGGACAAGCGGGGAATCGTGCGGACGCGACCAGCGAGACATTCGCGGCGCTGGGCCGCGCGTGGTCGCTCGCCGGCGATGCGAGGGCCGCCGAACGCGCGCTACAGCAGGCCGTGGCCAAGCTGCCCGTGGTCCCCGACGCTTACCTGCAGCTTGCCGACATCACCGCGCGTGATGGCCGCGTCCAGGTGGCGCGGGATGCGTTGTTGAAATATGCGACGCTCATCGGCGACGACCGATCGCTGGCCATGGTCGCGACCCGGATCGGCGACTACTCCGTGGCGCTCGGCGAACCGGCGCTCGCGGTGCGGTGGTTCGGTCGCGCCATGGATGACGCGGGACCGACCGCGTCGCTACAGCTGAAACTCGCGGACGCGGCGTGGAAGGCGGGCGAGGTCGCGCGCGCCCACCAGGTGATCGATGAAGCGATCTCCTCGGAGCCCGAGAATCGTTCGTTGCAGCAACTAAAGCGGCGATTGCCGCCAATTTGATCGGCGACCGGCCGCCATGTCGGTGATCGGCCGCGTGAACGCCCGACTCGACGCCCGACCGGCCGCGTGAACGCCCGACCGGCAAGCGTGAACGCCCGATCGGCCGCGTGAACGCCCGACCGGCCGCGTGAACGCCCGACCGGCCGCGTGAACGCCCGACCGGCCGCGTGAACGCCCGACCGGCCGCCTAAAGGCGGCCTCTATATGTATGGCGATGATCGGCGCTGCCCCCATACACCTCGACCCCAACACCTTTCCTCCTCACCATATCCCTTTCCATATATAGGCAACCTTTAGGTTGCCGGCCACCGGTCACCATCAGCCTGCTTCGGATCCAATCGTGCTTTATGCACGGCATGGCTACAGCAAATGCGGTTTCGACGAACAATTTTTGCTACATCGGATTCGGCTACTACTCACTGACCTGGCGGTGCTTCGCTCAACAAACTCTGTTCACGCAACACGATCGCTTTGAGTTAGTCCGCGCGCAATTCCTGCGGGCGTCAGGGGAGACGAAGGTTGTAAATGTTGCGTACTCCTTCATGCCCGATCATGTCCATCAACTCGTCAAGGGCGACACGCCTACTGCAGACGCGAAGCGGTATATCAAGCTCGCGAAGCAATACTCCGGTTTCTATTTCAAACAGGCATTTCACTTGAAGTTGTGGGAGCGCGATGGCTTCACGCGAGTCTTGCTCGCCGATCACGAGCCACAGGTCGCGGCCCGCTACATCATCGAGAATCCTGTCCGGGCAGGTCTTGTTCGCAGGGTTGAGGACTATCCGTTCACGGGATCTCAGAGATACACGATGAAGCAATTGATGGAATGGGCGTATGCGGTCTGACTCGGTCGGTGACCGGCCGCCATGTCGGTGACCGGCCGCCTGAACGCCCGACCGGCCGCCTGAACGCCCGACCGGCCGCCTGAACGCCCGACCGGCCGCCTGAACGCCCGACCGGCCGCCTGAAGGCGGCCTCTATATGGGATGGGATGGGATGGGATGAATAGATATGGATTGTTATTGCCGGCGCGGATCGATGACGTCGCGCAATCCGTCGCCGAGGAAGTTGAAACCCAGCACGACGATGGCGAGAAACAATCCCGGAAACACGGTGAGGTGCGGCGCATCGAGCAAGTGCACGCGCCCGCCATTGATCATCGTCCCCCAGCTCGGCGTCGGCGGCTGCACGCCAAGCCCCAGGAAACTCAACGCCGCTTCGGACAGGATGGCGCCGGCCATGCCCAGCGTGGCCTGCACCAACAACGGCGGCATCGCCGTCGGCAGGACGTGACGCGCGAGGATACGCGCCGTGCCGGCACCGAGCGCGCGCGCCGCCGTCACGTATTCGAACTCACGGGCGCGCAGCACCTGGCCGCGCACTAACCGCGCGTAGCCAACCCACCCGATCACCGCGAGAGCAAGGACCACGTTCACCAGGCTCGGGCCGAGCACCGCCACCAGGGCGATGGCGAGCAGCATGCCGGGGAACGCCATCAGGACGTCCATGACGCGGCCGATCAGCTGATCGACGCGGCCGCCGTAGTACCCGGAAATGGCGCCGACGATCATCCCGACGCTGGACGACACGCCGACCACGATCAACCCGACCACCAACGACACACGGGCGCCGAGCAGCACGCGGGCCAGGATGTCGCGCCCCAGCTCGTCGAGGCCGAACCAGTGTTCCCACGTTGGGCCTTGCAGGCGATTTGGCAGATCTTGCGTCGCGGCGTCCCATGGCAGGAGCCACGGCGCGCCGAGGGCCGCCAGAAAGACGATCGCGACGATGACGACGCCGGCGCGCGCCTGCCCTGAGCGAACTCGAAGGGTCATTCGAGGCGAATCCTGGGGTCGAGGACGCCGTACATCAGATCGGTCACCAGGTTGACCGTCACATACGTCACCGCGATGAGCAAGATACAGCCCTGCACCATCGGGTAGTCGCGGAACCCAATCGACTGAATCAATAAACGCCCGATGCCGGGCCACGCAAAAATCGTCTCGGTGATCACCGCGCCGGTCAGGACCGCGCCGAACTGCAGCGCGATGATCGTCAGTAGCGGCACCATGCTGTTCCTGAGGGCGTGCCCGGTAATGGCAACGGCGCGAGACACGCCGCGGGCCCGCGCGGCGCGCACGTAGAGCTCGCGCAGCTCGTCGAGCAGGCTCGCGCGCGTCATGCGCGCGAGCATCGCCGCGAGGGCGAGGCCCAACGACACGGCGGGCAGCACCAGGTGCGCCAATGTGCCGCGTCCCGACACCGGCAGCCAGCCGAGCTCCACCGCGAAGACGATCGCCAGCAGCGGACCCAACCAGAAGTTCGGAATGGAGACGCCCGCCAGCGCGAAGGTCATGGCGGCGTAATCCACCGCGGTGCCGCGCCACACCGCGGCGATCACGCCGAGGGGAATGGCGATCAGAATTGCGACGATCATCGCGGCGATGGCCAGCTCGGCCGTCGCGGGAAGACGCTCGACGATCATCGTCGTCACCGGCTGCCCGGTGCGGAACGAGTGGCCGAGATCCCCGGTGACGGCTTGCCTCACAAACGTGACGTACTGATCGAGGAGGGGCCGATCGAGGCCGAGACTCACCCGGAGGTCGGCGACGTCTTGCGGCGACGCGCCGTCGCCGAGCATCGCTTGCGCGGGGTCGCCCGGCACCAGGTGGATCAGCGAGAACACCAGCGTGGCCACGCCGAGCAGCACCGGAATGGTCAGCAGGATACGGCGAACCAGGTAGCGCAGCACGCGAGCCTCATTCTAGCCACCGCCGGTGTTAATCGGTGGCCGGTGTCAATCGGTGGCCGGTGTTAATCGGTGGCCGGTGTTAATCGGTGGCCGGTGCGGGGCCGCGACCGGCTTTTCGAGGCTCGACAGTCCCAGTCGTGCGGTCAGCTTGTTGAGGCCCTGCCGCGACACGCCAAGGTCGCGTGCCGCCACCATCACGCGCCCGCCCGCGCGTGCCAGGGCGGCGCGAACGTAGCGCGCCTCGAAGTCGCGCCTCGCCTCCGCCAGCGTGGCCCGCGAGACCATGGCGGTGGCACGGGTGACGTGGGCCGGCAGGCCCTGTGGCCCAATCACGCCACGTTGCGGTCCCGCGACCATGACCGACGCCAGCACGTTCTGCAACTCCCTGACATTGCCCGGCCAGTCGTACGAACCGAGCATCGACAGCACCGCGGGCGACAGCACGGCGCGGCTGCCCGTGCGATCGGCGAGCACCGACCAGGTATGACGCACCAACGGCGGAATGTCCTCGAGCCGCTCGCGAAGCGGCGGAATGGTGATCCGCAGGACGTCGAGGCGGTAGCGGAGGTCGGTGCGGAAGCGCCCCGCCGCGGCTTCCGACGCCAGCGGCCGATTGGTGGCGGCGACAATGCGCACGTCGACCTTGCGCGTCGATGACTCGCCGACGCGCCGGACCTCGCCTTCCTGAAGCGTCCTCAACAGCTTGGCCTGCACGCGCGCGCTGAGTTCGGCGACCTCGTCCAGAAACAACGTGCCGCCTTGCGCCTCTTCGAACAGGCCCAGCCGCTCGGACACCGCACCGGTGAAGGCCCCGCGCGTGTGGCCGAAGAGCTCTGCCTCGACCAGGTCGTCGGCGATGGCCGCGCAGTTCAGCGCGCAGAATCGCCGCGATCGGCGGGCGCTTGTGGCATGGATCGCCCGGGCGACGAGCTCCTTGCCCGACCCGCTTTCGCCTTCGATGAGCACCGGAAAGGGCGAGGCCGCCGCTCGCAACACCGCGTGCCGGACCGTGTCCATCTCCTGGCTCTCGCCGACCAGATCCGGGACCAGGGCGCCCGCCAGCTGCGGCGTGCGATGCCGCTCCACCACGTGATGGACGGCGGGCGCAGCCGCCGTGGCGGCGAGGCCGAGCACGTTCGCCACGTCCTGCGCCATCAGCGGCACACCCATCGACCAGTGGCACCACAGGGCGCCGACAATCGTGGCGCCGTACCGGATCGGCCACGCCGCTTCCACCGAGCGGCCGCGATCGACCAGCGGCAGCGTGATACCGGTGTCGAGCACCTGGGCCGCCAGCACGAGTTCAACCGCGGACGGTACCCCACCGCCGGCATGCGCCACGGCGTGCGGCTGGTCGCGCTCGCGAATCACGAACGCCACGCGGCTGGCCGCGAGCGTCTCGTTCAGCCGGAACGCTACGCGTGCCAGCGCGTTGGTGGCGTCCTCCACTTCCTGGCAGATGCGGAGAATCTCCAGGAACGCCTCTACCATCGCCGGCTCGGTGCGCGCTTCGATCGAGAAGCGGCCAATCTCTTCCCGCAATGCCTCGGCCTCGATTCCTTCGACCGGCATCAGCATGGCCCGCGCCTCGAGCCATCGGCGTTGCGAGATCAGGCAGCGCGCCAGCTCGCATCGCGCCGACGACGCTTCCCCTGCGGTGTCGGCCAGCAACATGCTCCACCGGGCCGACGCTTCCGCATCCACGAGCCGGCCGCCATTCCGCATCTGGTCCGCTCGCTCGACGAGCGAGGCCGGCGTGATCGACGACTCGGCGGTGGCCGCCTCATGCACCTGCATCGCGGCGGTGATCAAGCGCGGGCGCCAGGGCTCTCCCGTGACGCCGCGGACGATCAGGTGCGGCCGGGCATCCTTGGTGGCGAGCCTGAACAGCGCCAGTGTCGCATCTGGCGACAGGCGCGTGTCGGTGGCAAAAATCACGATCGCCCGGTCCTTCAGCCACGAGGGCCAGCGCCAATGGGCCTGGGACAGCACCGCTCCAAAGGCATCAGCCGCCAGCGGCACGAAGCCGGCGAGCCGCGCTTCGCGCGCCAGCACGCGCTGGGTGCGTGCCCAGCAGTCGCTCGAGACTTCCGCCAGATCGAGGGCGCGCGGACGCCCATCCCTGGCGTCGGCCAGCGCCGCCCGGAACGCATGAATGACGTCGTCGTTCCCCGCCGCAAACGATCCGGACGCCGGCCGCTCCCACACCTCGATGCGCGAGCGGCCGCGCATGTCGAAGTCGATGAGCCACGAACGTCCACGCACGCTGAACAGCGGCGGCATGACGGCCTCGGGCGCGCGCCGCAGGCGCCAGCGAATCGAGGCGCCCGTGGCGAGATCCAGCGCGCGTCCACCGGCCACGAGATAGCGATCGAGCATCAGCATGCCGTGCTCACTGCAAACGAAGGACCCGCGCTCCAGCGAGCGATCGCCCCGTGTTTCCTGATCTGCTTCTTCGGGAGGTCGCAGTTTCTTAAGATAAAATGCTCGGCGAATGCTGCGGTTTTTGACATCCGGTGAGTCGCACGGCCAGGCGCTCGTCGCGATCCTCGAGGGCCTCCCGGCCGGATTGACGATTGATTTCGACGCCATCACGCTCGAGTTGCGCCGCCGGCAGGGCGGCTATGGCCGCGGCCGCCGCATGGCGATCGAGTCGGATCGCGCCGAAATCCTCTCAGGCGTCCGCCGCGGCCGCACGACCGGGGCACCGGTGGCGCTCCTGGTTCGCAACAAGGATTGGGAGAACTGGCAGAACACGATGCACGTGGAAGCGCAGGCGCCGGCCGGGTCGACCGGCGCGAACCGCGCCGCCGTGGTTCGGCCAAGGCCCGGTCACGCGGACCTTGCCGGTGCGCTCAAATACGATCACGAAGACATCCGCGACGTGCTGGAGCGTGCGAGCGCGCGCGAAACCGCCGCGCGGGTGGCCGCCGGCGCCATTGCGCGCCAGTTGCTGCTGGCGGTTGGCTGCGAGATTACGAGCCACATCACCGGGATCGGCGCGGTCGTGTTGCCGCCGGGCTCGGTCGTGAGCTTCGATCAGGCCCAGGCGCTTGCGCCTGAAGCGCCGCTGCGGTGCGCCGACTCCACGCTCGAGCAGCAGATGATCGGCGCGATCGATGCCGCGAAGGAGGCCGGCGACACGCTCGGCGGTTCGTTTGAAGTGATCGCCCGCACGGTGCCGGTCGGCCTCGGAAGTTACGTGCAGTGGGACCGCAGGCTCGATGGCCGGCTGGCCCAGGCCCTGATGTCGATTCCGGCGATCAAGGCCGTTTCGATCGGCGATGGCGTCGAGGGTGCAAGACGGCCGGGCTCGCAGGTGCACGATGAAATCGTCGCCGTGCCGGCCGCCGCGGGCGAACCCGTGATTGGCCGGCCCACCAATCGCGCCGGCGGCCTCGAGGGCGGCGTGACCAACGGCCAGGAAGTGCGCGTCACCGGATTCATGAAGCCGATCTCCACCTTGATGAAGCCCTTGCGATCCGTCGATCTCACCACGCTGGATGAGGCGCCGGCCGCGATCGAGCGCAGCGATACCTGTGCGGTGCCGGCAGCCGCGGTGGTCGCCGAGGCGATGGTTGGCCTGGTGCTCGCCGATGCCCTCCTCGAGCGCTTCGGCGGCGACTCGATGGTCGATCTGCGCGCGCGCGTGACCGGCACCGGATCGAGAATCCGGGCCCGCGTGTCACGACGGCCCGCGGCCGCCCAGGCCTGACCGGTGCTACGTCCAATTCTCCGGCTCGGGGATTCCCTCCTGAGCGACCCGGCGCAACGTGCTGAGCTGATCACCCCGGACATCGAAGCGCTGATCGACGACATGATCGAGACGATGTACGCGGCGCCCGGCATCGGCCTGGCCGCCCCGCAAGTCGGCGTCTCCTTGCGCATCTTCGTGATCGATCTCTCGATGGGCCGCGATCCCAGCTCGCTGCACGTGATGATCAACCCGGAGTTCGTCGAGCGGGACGGCATGCAGCTCGAGGAGGAAGGCTGCTTGAGCGTGCCGGGTTTTGTGGCCACCGTCGCGCGTCCCAAGCGCGTGGTCATCACCGGGCTCAACCGCGCGGGCGAGGAGCACACCATCGAAGGCACGGGCCTGCTGGCCCGCGCCCTGCAACACGAAGTCGATCACCTCAACGGCTGCCTGTTCGTCGATCGCCTCCGCGGCATCTCGCGCGATCTGATCGTCCGGAAGATCAAGAAGCTCGCCAAAGCCGGTAAGTGGTAATCGACTGATGGCGCTGCGAGTTGCGTTTTTTGGCACGCCCGGCTTCGCGGTCCCCACGCTCGAACACCTGCTCCAGTCGCGCTATCCGGTGGTGGGAGTCGTCACGCAGCCCGACCGCCCGCGAGGGCGCGGGCATCAGATCACCGACGGCCCGGTCAAGACGCTGGCGCTCGCGGCGCGTCTGCCGGTGTTCCAGCCCGAGCGGTTGTCCCGAGACGCGTTCGCCGCATCCCTCGAGTCGTTGCACGCCGACATCGGCGTGGTGGCCGCCTACGGCAGGATCCTGCCGGAGTGGCTGCTGGCCGCCTTGCCTCGCGGCCTGATCAACGTGCACGCGTCTTTGCTGCCACGCTACCGTGGCGCCTCGCCCATTCACCGCGCCGTCATCGCCGGCGATGCCGAAACCGGCGTCACCATCATGCGCGTCGTCAAGGCGCTCGATGCGGGACCGACGATTGCCGCCGCGACCGTGCCGATTGGTCGCGACGAGACGACGACGATCGTCGCATCGAGACTGGCGATTCAGGGCGCTGCGTTGCTCGTCGCGACCCTCGATGCGATCGAGTCCGGTGACGCGGTCGAAACCCCGCAGGATGACGCGCTCGCCACCTACGCGCCGAAGCTGTCGAAGGCCGAAGCCGTCGTTGACTGGACCAGGCCGGCCCTGGACATCCACAACTTGATCCGCGGGCTCTGGCCATGGCCGCACGCGCACACGTTCCTCGGCTCCACGCGCTACATCCTCCATCGCTCGCGACTGTCGACCGTCGACGCCGGCACCGCGCGCCCAGGCACGATCATCACCGCCTCGGCGATCGACGGCCTGCACGTGGCCTGCGGCGGGTCCACCGCGCTCGAGCTCCTCGATCTCCAACTCGAAGGCAAGCGTGTGCTGAGCGCCCGCGATGCGATGGCCGCGAAGACGCTGATTCCGGACGCGCGTTTTTCCTCGCCATGATCGCGCCCGCGCGCCGCGCCGCCATGGACGCGCTCGGCGACATCGACGAAGGCGCTCTCGATCTGGGCGAGGCGGTGGCCAGGGCGCGCCAACCGCTGCACGACGAGCGCGATCGCGGGTTGCTGCTCGAGCTGGTCGCCGGCACGCTGCGGATGCGGCGGGCGATCGACTACCAGCTCGCCTCGCGCGTGAATCGCCCGCTCGAGAAACTCGATGAGGCCGTCCTGCGCGTGCTGCGCGTGAGCGCGTTTCAATTGATCTACCTGTCTCGCCTTCCGGCGCCGGCGATCATCAACGATGCCGTGGAGTTGACCCGCCGCGCGGGCAAGACCAGCGCCGCCGGTCTCGCCAATGCGGTGTTGCGCGCGCTGGCGCGGGACCGGGCGCACCTCACCTGGCCCGACGACATCTCGGTCGTCCACTCGCATCCGCGCTGGCTCGTCGATCGGTGGACCGCTCGATACGGCGCATCCGCGACGCGTGACTGGCTGCAGTTCAACAACCGGCCGGCCGCTCTCTGTCTCGCCGTCAATCGAACGCTCACCACGCGCGAGGAATTGGCCGCTGAGCTCGCGCAGGCCGGCGTCAAGACAGAACCGACCAGCCATGCCGCCCATGGGCTCCACGTGATCGAGGGTCATCCGCTCGGTCTCGACGCCTTCAGCGCCGGACGCTTCATCGTCCAGGACGAAGCGTCGCAGCTGATTGCGGAGCTCGTCGCCGTTCAACCTGGCCAGCGGATCCTCGACCTGTGCGCATCGCCGGGCGGCAAGACCGTGGCGCTCAGCGCGGCGGCGGGCGCGCAGGGATCGATCGTGGCCTGCGATGTGAGGCCGCATCGCGTGCGGCTCCTGAGCCGGACGTTGGCCCGTTGCCGGATTGCCAACGCCACGATCGTTCACGTTTCCGAGGACGGCCCGCTGCCCTTTCGTGACGCCGCGTTCGACGTGGTGCTGATCGACGCGCCCTGCTCGGGCCTTGGGACCGTCAGGCGCGATCCCGACATCCGCTGGCGCCGCACGCCTGACGACCTGGCGCGGTTCGCGGCCGCCCAGCGCCAGTTGTTGAGCCGCGCCGCCGCGCTCGCGACGCCGGGCGGCCAGGTGATTTACAGCACCTGCTCGAGCGAACCGGAGGAGAACCACGAGGTCGTGGCCGGCTTCCTCGTGGAGCGCTCGGACTACGGTCTCGAGCGCGTGCACGAAACGCTGCCGTTTCGTGACGGCCTCGAAGGGTTCTTCGGCGCGGTCCTCGGCCGCGCAGCCGTGTAGTACCATTGCTCTGTTGTTGGAACTGCTTCGGACCCGCGTCTGGAACTACGGCAAGATCCTGCTGCTGGCGGGTGCATTGGCCGGGACATTTTTTCTCTTTGCGGGCATCGCCATGCGCGTGGCGGTGCGCGCGCGGCAAGTCACGGTCCCCAGTCTGATTGGGAAGTCGATTGCGGATGCGACGGCCGAGAGCGCCAGTCTCGACCTGGAAATCCGCGTGGACGAGGGCCGGCGGCCCGATCCCAGGGTTCCCGCCGGTTACGTGCTCGGACAGGATCCCCCCGCCGGCTCGTCGGCCCGTCGTCAACGCAGCATTCGCGTGTGGCTGAGCGCCGGCGCGCGCATCGCCCACGCGCCAAACCTCATCGGCGAAACCCAGCGATCGGCGGAGATCCGCGTCGCGCAGGACGGCCTGTTCATCGGCCCGGTGTCGGAGATTCGCTCGGCGCTGTATCCGCCCGACGTGGTGGTGGCACAGGATCCGCCGCCGTCGACGCAAACGTCGGAGATTCGCCTGCTGGTCAATCGCGGTGAAGATCGCGCCACCTACGTGATGCCCGATCTGATTGGCTTGAACGGCGACCGCGCCGCCGACGTGATGCGCTCGCGCGGCTTTCGCGTGTCGATCACCGCGCAAACGGTGGCGACGACGATTCCGCCGGGCGTGATCGTCCGCCAGGCGCCGCAGGGCGGCCACCAGGTCCACCCTGGCGACCCCATCGCGCTCGAGGTGAGTCGATGACCCTTCGACTCGACCTCATGCTCGGAGACTTCGCATGACGTCTCGCTCAGGGCAAGCGATCCGGCTCGCGCCCTCGATTCTTGCCGCGGACTTCGCGCACCTCGGCGCCGAAATCGCCGCGGCGGCGCGGGGTGGCGCCGATCAGATTCACGTCGACGTGATGGATGGGCACTTCGTGCCGAACATCACCATCGGCGTGCCGGTGGTGAGATCGCTGCGCCAGGCCACCTCACTGCCGCTCGACGTGCACCTGATGATCATGGAACCGGATCGGTATCTCGAGGCGTTCATCGACGCCGGCGCCAACATGGTGTAGGTCCACGTCGAGGTGCTGCCTCATCTGCACCGCACGGTGGCGCAGATCAAGCAGCTCGGCGCGCAGGCGGGCGTGGTGCTCAATCCATCGACGCCGGTGTCGGCCTTGGAGGAGATCGCGCCCGATGTGGACTTCGTGCTGGTGATGTCCGTGAATCCTGGTTTTGGTGGACAGAGCTTCATTCCCGGCAGCGTGAAGAAGATCCGCAACGTCCGCGCCCTGCTCGATCGCGCCGGCAACCAGGCGCCGATCGAAGTGGATGGCGGCGTCGATCTCACCACCGTCACGGCGATTGTCGAGGCCGGCGCGGAATGGCTGGTGGCCGGCCACGCGATTTTCGGCGGCGGCGACGCCGCGCAGGCTGCGGCGGCCATCAAGGATAAGGCGATCGCGGCGGCCCGCGGCAAATGACCCTGCCACTCGACGGCCGCTCGGCCTCGCGCGTGCCTCGCCCGGCCGAGTCCGCCACGCGCGTCACCTCGTCGACGGTCCGGGTGCGCTACGCGGAAACCGACCAGATGGGCGTGGTCTATTACGCGAACTATCTGATCTGGTTCGAGGTTGGCCGTACGGATTGGTTGCGCGAGACCGGGGCCACCTACCGCTCGATGGAAGAGGACGGCGTCCAGTTGCCCGTGATCGAAGCGCACTGCGACTACCGCCTGGGCGCCAGGTACGATGACGAAGTCGAGATCCGCACGCGGGGACGCAAGCTGTCGCCGGTGCGGATCCGGTTCGACTACGAAGTGATTCGTCGCGTCGATGGCGCGGTACTGGCCACCGGCCATACCGTGCACGCGACCATCGATCGCAACGGGCGGCCCATGCGGATGCCCGATCGCGTGAAGGACCTATTCGCATGAAAGCACTGGTCACGGGCGGCGCCGGCTTCATCGGCTCCCACCTGAGCGAGCGCCTCCTGAGCCAGGGCGCGCGCGTCAGGGCGATTGACGCGTTCACGGATTTCTATCCGCGGCCGCTGAAGGAACGCAACCTCGATGACCTGCGCGGCCGCGAGGGCTATGAGTTCGTCGAGGGCGATTTGCGGCAGCTCGACCTCCCGAAACTCCTCGCCGGCATTACCCATGTCTTCCATCTGGCGGCGCAAGCGGGGGTGCGCCGCAGCTGGGGCGCCGAGTTCCAGGTCTACACCGGCCTCAACATCGATGCCACGCAGCGTTTGCTCGAGGCGTGCGTCGGCACGCCGATCCAGCGGCTCGTGTATGCGTCGAGCTCGTCAGTGTACGGCGACGCGGTCGAGATCCCGATGGTGGAGACCGCTCTGCCGCAGCCGGTGTCACCCTACGGGGTGACGAAACTGGCCGCCGAGCAGCTGTGCCATCTCTATTACTTCAATTACAAGGTGCCGGCGGTGTCGCTGCGGTATTTCACCGTCTATGGGCCGCGGCAGCGGCCCGATATGGGGTTCAACCGCTTTCTGACCGCGATCCTCGCCGGCAAGCCGCTGGTGCAGTTTGGCGACGGGCTCCAGACCCGGGACTTCACGTTTGTGGCCGACGCGGCGAAGGCCACCGCCGACGCCGCAGTCCGTGGCGTGCCCGGCCGCGTCTACAATATCGGAGGGGGCGCGCGCGTCTCGCTGAAGGAGGTGTTCGACCTGATCGCCCGCGTGTCGGGACGCAAGGTCACGATCGATCACCAGCCCCCGCAAAAAGGCGACATGCGCGACACCTACGCGGACACCACGCGCGCCCGGGCCGATCTCGGGTTTCAGCCGTCGGTGACGCTCGAAGAGGGTCTTCGCGCGATGTGGCAGTGGATGGAAGCCAATCAATGATTGCGGATTGCGGATCGAGTGGATTGCGGATTGATTTTGGATTGCGGATTGTTGGATTGGTGCTGGTCGCCGCGCTGGTCGGCGGCTGTGCCGCCACGACCAATGCGCTGCCGCCGGGCACGGCCGACGCCGACAAGTTCCTGTTCGATCGCGGCAGCGCATCCGCCACGGAACGGAAGTGGCTGGACGCCCGCGAATATTTCCGCAATCTCGTGGACAACTACCCGCAAAGCCCCTATCGCCCCGATGCGAAGCTGGCGCTCGGCGATACCTACATCAACGAAGGCACCACCGAATCGCTGCTGCTCGGCGCCAACGAGTTCCGCGAGTTCCTGACGTTCTACCCGACACATCCACGCGCCGACTACGCGCAGTTGCAGCTCGCCCGCTCGTTCACCGAACAGATGCTCGGACCCGAGCGCGATCAATCGGCCACCAAGGACGCGATCAGGGAGATCGAGATCTTCCTGCAGCGGTTTCCGAACAGCAAGCTGATGGCCGAGGCGCGCACGATGGAACGCGAGGCGCGCGATCGCCTGAGCGAGTCGAGTTATCGCGTCGGCTTCTTCTACTATCGCAATCGGTATTACCCCGGCGCCATCGATCGATTCCAGGAAGTGCTCAAGACCGATCCGGCCTATACGAACCGGGACGCCGTCTACTACCACCTGGCCGAATCGCTGTATCGTGAGAAGCGGGGGGCGGAGGCGCTGCCCTATTACGAGCGTCTGCTGAAGGAATTCGAAAAGTCCGAATACCTCGCGGACGCGCAAAAGCGTGTAGCCGAGTTGAAAACGTCTGGTGGAACGCCGCCGCCCATCCGATAAGACAGCAGACGTGCTCCCATAGGCGGATACCCGCCGGAAAGTAGGCTCGAACATGCGCATCGGTATGGTGGCAACAGCGGTCCTGCTCGCCGCAGTTCCCGCTTCTGCACAAGCGCCCACGCAGGTGCTCGGTTCCCGCACGCTGACACCCTGGATGGTGGCGTGCACGGATCTGCCCGTCACGGTCAAGCCCGAACCGCGGCTGACCATCAAGGGCGTACACGCCATCGACACGCTGTGGATGGCCGGCAACGGCCAGGAAGTGATGATTGGCCGCCTTCCTGGCGACGGGCTGGCCCCCGGACAGCGCTGGGCTGTCCGCCGGCTGCAGGGCGATCCGAAGACGTTCCCCCGCGAGGGTGAAGGGTTTGGCGCGGTGCGCACCGCCGGCTGGATCACCATCACCGCCGTGAACGAGTGGAACGCGCGGGCGACGGTCGATCTCGCCTGCGACGCCATCACGACCGGTGATTACCTCGACGTGTACACCGAGCCAACGCTCCCCACCACGGCCGCCGAGATGCTGCTGCCCGACTTCGACGAGCGCGCCAACGTGCTCGAAGGCACTGATGGGAAGGCGATGTTTGGCGACGGCGACACGCTGTCGATCAATCGGGGCACCGTGCACGGCGTGGTGCTGGGTGCGCGCTACGCCTTCTATCGCGACCGTCTCGACGGCATGCCGCTCTTCCATCTCGGCGACGCCGTGGTGGTGGAACTCGGCGAGCTGACGTCGAAGGTGGTGGTGGTGAAGACCAATGACGCGATCACGCTCGCGGATGTCGCCATCCCGCGCCGGCGGCAGCCTTAACTGATCTTCTTCTCGGCCCTCGCCGACTTCGCGGCCTCGAAGTCGGCGACCTTCTCGTCGCGGCTGCTCATCGCGCGCTGGAATCCCTGGTAGTAATCGACCGCGGACACCAGCGCCGTGATCAGCACCACCCATAAGGCGGCCTGCCCCAGCATCAGCAACGCCGGCACGCGCTCCCAGCCCAGGATCAACAGCAGGATGGCGGTGACCTGCGAGGCCATCTTCAACTTGCCGAGGCCCGAAGCGGGCATGGTCAGGCCGCGCGAGTAGGCGAGGTTGCGCAGGCCGGTGACCGCGATCTCGCGGCCGATGATCACCGCCACCATCCACGCCGGCGCGAGATCGATCTGCACCAGCGACACCAGCGTCGCGGAGATCAGGAGCTTATCGGCGAGCGGATCGAGGATTTGTCCGAGGGTGGTGACCTGCTTGCGGCGGCGCGCGAGATAGCCGTCGAGCCAGTCGGTGAGCGACGCGAGGCCGAAGATGGCGCCGGCCACCAGCTCAACCGGCCAGCCCATCACGGCGCGGCCTTCGAACTCGGTGAGCAACACAGTCACCAGCACCGGCACCAGGAAGATGCGAGCGACGCTGAGACTGTTAGGCAGGTTCATGCGCTCGAGGCCATTCTACCGCTCGGTCGTGTAAGATGGAAGTTTGTCATGAAGGCCATCCTGCTCGCCGGGGGCAAAGGCACTCGGCTCCGCCCCCTGACGCTGCACACGCCGAAGCCCGTCGTGCCGATTTTCGATCGCGCCTTTCTGCATTATCAGATCGATCTGCTGAGGCAAGTCCCCGAGATCGACGAAGTCATCCTCAGCCTGAACTATCAGCCACGCCGCATCGAGGAAGTCTTTGGCGACGGCGCGGGCACCGGCATCCGGATCCGCTACGTCGTCGAGCCCGCGCCGCTCGGCACCGGCGGCGCGATTCGCTACGCCGCGCAAGGCATCGACGACACGCTCGTGGTCTTCAACGGCGATGTCATGACCAGCGTCGATGTCAATGCCGTGGTGGGGCGGCACCGTGAGCAGAAAGCCAAGGCGACGATCGTGCTGACGCCGGTGGACAATCCGACGGCGTACGGCCTGGTGGAAACCGACGACGACGGCCGAGTGCGCCGGTTCCTCGAGAAGCCCAACCCCGACGAGATCACGTGCGACACGATTAACGCGGGGATTTATGTGCTGGAGCCGGACACGTTCGATCGCATCCCGAAGGACGTGTCGTACTCGATCGAGCGCGCCTACTTCCCGTCCTTGATCGAGCGCAAGGAAACGTTCGTCGCGTACGTCGATCGCGGCTACTGGATCGACATCGGCACGCCCGAAAAGTATGTGCAGGTGCATCACGACATGTTCGACGGCAAGTTCGCCGGCGGGATCTTTGCCGGCGCCGACCGCTCCAGGCCGCTGGTGTCGCCCGAGGCGCGCATCGAGGACGGCGTGATCTTCGAGGGCCCCTCCTTCATCGACGCCGGCGCGCACGTGAAAGCGGGCGCAAAGATCGGCCCGTATGCCGTGCTCGGCCGCGGCGTGCTGGTCGAGGAAGCAGCCGAGCTGCAGGACACCATCGTGTGGCCCAATACGCGGATTAGCCAGGGCGCGGTGGTGCAGGGCCCAATCATCGGACGCAACTGCCATATCGGGCGCAACGCGAGCGTGAAGAGCCGCGCCGTGCTCGGCGACAAGACACTGCTGACCGACTTTACGAGCGTCTAGTGGAAGACACGCTCGAAAAACGCAAGGGGCCGTTCCGTAGGAACGGCCCAGATAGCTTCGATGAGAACGGTTCCGCATACTTTCACTTTCGTTGATACGCTCCCATAGCCATGTTCAATCCGTCCGTATTCAAGGCCTACGACGTGCGGGGCCTCTACCCTTCCGAGATCACCGAAGAGCTCTTTCACCAGCTCGGCCGCGCGATGGTGGCCTACCTGGGCCCCGGCCGCTACGCGGTGACGCGAGACATGCGGGTGTCGTCGCCGTCGCTGACCAAGGCCTTCATCGATGGCGCCGTGCGGCAAGGCGGCACCGTGCTCGATTACGGGCTGCTCGGCACCGACCAGATGTATTACGCGGTGGCGGCCGACAAGCTGAACGGCGGCGCGCAAATCACCGCGTCGCACAATCCCGGCGAATACAACGGCTGCAAGATGGTGCGCGAGGAAGCGTTCCCCTTGAGCGGCGAGGCCGGCATCAAGGAAATGAAGGAGATGATCTTCGCCAACGCGATCCCGGCGCCGCAGGCGGCCGGCTCGATCGAGCGGCGCGAGATCATGGACCGCTATATCGAGCACGTGCTGTCGTTTGTCGACGAGCAATCGCTCAAACCGTTCAACGTGGTGCTCGATGCCGGGAGCGGTGTGGCCGGGCTCGTCGCGCCGCGCCTCTTCGACCGGTTGCCGTGCCAGACCACGCGCCTGTGCTTCGAGGTGGACGGCACCTTCCCGAACCACGAAGCCAACCCGCTGATCGAAGAGAACCGGCGCGACAGTACCGCCGCGGTGATCGCCCAGAAGGCCGACATTGGCATCGCGTGGGACGGCGACGCCGACCGGGTGTTTTTCATCGACGGCAGCGGCGAGTTCATTGCCGGCGATTTCATCACGGCGCTGCTGGCCGAAGCGTTCCTGATCAAGAAACCCGGCGACACCATCATCTACGACGTGCGCGCCAGTTACGCGGTGAAGGACACCGTCGCGAAGTACGGCGGCAGGGCGCTGATGAACCGCGTCGGCCACGCCTTCATCAAGCGGCGCATGCGCGAGGAGAACGCGGTGTTCGGCGGCGAGGTGACGGGACACTATTACTTCCGCGACAATTTCTACGCCGACAACGGATTTATCCCGGCGCTGATGATCCTCGACCTGATGTCGAAGAAGGGCCAGTCGCTGCGCGACCTGTTGAAACCACTGCGCGAGCGCTATTTCATTTCCGGCGAGATCAACACCACGGTCGCGAACATGGAGATCGCCGGCAACAAGATCGCCGAGCTGAAGCGGATCTATGCAAAGGGCAATCCGTACGACCTCGACGGTATTTCAGCGGAGTTCGACGACTGGCACTTCAACGTCCGCCAGTCGAATACCGAGCCGCTCCTCCGCCTGAATCTCGAGGGCCTGACGCCGGAGATCATGGAAAAGCGCCGCGACGAGGTACTGTCGATCATTCGCGGATAGTCGAACCAATCCGGATTCCGCATTGCCGACGGTATGCTGCCCGTCGACGATTGCGATGCTAACGTGGATACACTAGAATTTGGTTCGCTGAGCGGGAGTAGTTCAGCGGTAGAACGCGAGCTTCCCAAGCTCGATGTCGCGGGTTCGATCCCCGTCTCCCGCTCCACCCTTGCTATGCGATTCCTTATTGGTGTTGTCACCTTGATCTGCGCCGCCGGCTGCGGCCGCCTGTTCCCACCACCTGATCCAGTGAAGGTGCGCGCGGAGAATCGCCAGGCATTGTTCGAGGCGCTGAAGCCGGTCAAGCTGTCGAATTGCGAATTCGAGCGCGTCGGCGACCAGCACGACGGCGGTTACGTGATCTGCAAGAACCTCGTCGGGCGTGCCGAATCGCTCTATTCGTACGGGATTGCCGCGAGCGATAACTGGGGGTGCACGCTTTCGGCACGCCTCAAGAAGCCCGTGCATCAATACGACTGTTTCGATCTGAATCGGCCGCCATGCGACGGCGCCTCGCCGATCTTCCATGAAGAATGCGTCGGTGAACGGAAGGCGACGGTCGAAGGACGCCTTTTCGACACGGTCGATTCGCACATCGCGCGCAATGGCGACGCCGGCAAGCGCTTGATCATGAAGATCGATGTCGAGGGATCGGAGTGGCCGTCATTCCTCGCGATGCCGGAGTCGGCGCTGCAACAAATCGATCAACTGAGCGTCGAGTTTCATGGCGTCGAAGAAGAGGTGTTCGTCGAGGTGATGCATAAGCTGCGGCGCGTGTTCCACGTGGTCAACGTCCACTACAACAACTGGACCTGCCATCCCGACACCACGCCGCTGCCGGCAACCACCTACGAGGTCCTGTTCGTCCACAAAGGGCTCGGCGTCGTGGAGGCAGGCGTGCCGGCACGCCTGCCGAATCCATTCGACTCGCCGAACACCCCGGGTCGACCCGATTGTCAGCCGGCGCCCCAAGCCTCCTCGGCCTCGCAACCCTGACGAATCGGCTACGCCTGCTATCGCTCGCGTGAGCCACGAGGGAGGAAGGCATGACGGGTCGCTGGGCTCCTTGCTGGCAGGGCCGCCGATAGATCATTGAATTGAGATACCGGCGCTGAACGTGATCATCTGCGTTCGCTTCGCTGACGGAAGCGAACCCGACGCGGCCCGCGAGCCCAGTTTCACGAATCGCACGTCGAAGCCGGCGCCAAGATGCGGCTTCATGAACCACCGCGCGCCGCCGCCGAAATTGAGCGCCTGGTTCCACGACTCCGGGACGATGATCTGCGGCGTGGTGCCTGCTGCGTCCGCACTGCTGGTGACCCTCGTGCGGCCGAGACCGGCGCTCAGGTAACTCCATCCGTACTTGTGCCCGAAATTGATCGACAGCTGCGGCATCAGGTTGAGCACAAGCGTCCGGACGATCGGGGTAACGCGATCGGCGGCGCCGGCGCCGGAACCCGTGGGGATGGTGAGCGATTCGCCTGTGCCTTTCGCCGTGGCGATCGATGCGCCCAGGCCGAGCGTGACGATGCCGAAGCGGACCGGGTAAACGGTGGCGCCGGCCGCCAGGCCCCATGCCCGTCCGGGCACCGGCGTGTCGGCGGACACCGGCGGGATCCATCCTTCGGCGGTCGGCAAGCCCGCGCTCGCGCCGTGGAGATCGACGGCGAACCACGGCAGCCGTTCCTCGTCCTGGGCTCTCGCGGGCACGGCTGCCAGCAGCACCAGCAACAACGCCAGACGCATTAGTAGCCGCTGGCCTTTCCCGACGCCGCGGTTTCCCCGCGAGACTCCTTGACAATCCGCACGCCCGCGCTGGCGCCGATGCGCGTCGCCCCGGCCGCCACCATGGCTTTCATCTGCTCGAGGTCGCGCACCCCGCCCGACGCCTTGACGCCCATCTCATCGCCGACCACGCGCCGCATCAGCGCGACGTCCGCGGCGGTAGCTCCGCCCGGACCAAAGCCGGTGGAGGTCTTCACGAAATCCGCGCCCGCGGCTTTCGCCAGCGTGCAGGCGGTGATCTTCTCTTCGTCGGTCAGCAGCGCTGTTTCGATAATCACCTTGCTGCCGGCACCGGCCGCGTGGCACGCCGACACCACGCCGCGAATGTCGTCGGTCACCAGCCGCACCTCCCCGGACTTGAGCGCGCCGACGTTGATCACCATGTCGATCTCGGTGGCGCCATCGAAAATGCAGCGCCGCGCCTCGAACTGCTTGACGTCCGGCGTGGTCGCGCCCAGCGGGAAGCCGACCACCGAGCACACGCCGACGCTGGTGCCGCGAAGCTGCCGCGCGGCCAGGGCCACCCAGGTCGGGTTGATGCACACCGTGGCGAACTTCCACTCGGCGGCCTCGCGGCACAGCTGTTCGATGTCTCTGGCCGTGGCGTCCGGCTTGAGCAGGGTGTGATCGATGTAGCCCGACACGCCGCTGGCGCCGCCATCGGCGGCGTGCAGGCCCAGGCGCGTGGCACCGGCGTCGATGACGTGCTGCACGCGATCCGGACAACACTCGGAGGTAAACCCGTGGCAGGCACATCGCGCCGGCGCCACGGCGCCGGCTCTGGCCAGCTCCTCCAGGATTAGCTCGATCACGCGCCGATAGTCGGTCACGACATCTTCTCCAACGCGCGAATCTTCGCCAGCCGCCGGATATAGCGCGCCTCACTCATCGGCGTGGCCAGCCACGTCTCGACGATGTCCCTGGCCTCATCGGCGGAAATCAAGGTGGCGCCGAGCGCCAGCACGTTGGCGCCGTTGTGCTCGCGCGCATAACGCGCCAGCGTCTGGTCGTTGCACATCGCGGCCCGCGCGCCGGCGATCTTGTTCGCGGCGATCGCCGAGCCCAGGCCGGCGCCGTCGATCACGATGGCGGCATCCACCTCTTTGCGCGCGACCAATCGCGCGACCTGGGCGGCAATGTCTGGATAATCCACCGGGTCCGAGCCGTCGGTACCGACATCGAGCACGCGCAGCCCGCGTTGCCGCAGGTGATCGCGCAGTGCGCGCTTCAGCGCCACGCCGGAATGATCGCTGCCGATCGCCACCGACTTGATGTCGGCCACCGGCGCGAGACCATCGAGACTCGCCTCGGCCACGCCGCTCAGCACGGTGATCCGCCGCGCCTTGAGCGTATCGGCCGCCAGCGGCGTGACGTGGCCACCGGGCTTCAGCGAGACGGTCGCACCGATCTCGAGCGTCCTCGCGTCGGCCTCGGTGATGATGTCGAAAGTTTTCATATGTTACGCTTTGCCGTCATGCCCCCAAGGTCGCCAACCGTCCTGATCGATCAGGACGAACTGTCGGCGCGCATCGCCGCGCTCGCACAGGAAATCCGCCACGATCTGCCCGCCGGACAAGTCCATCTTATTTGCGTCCTCAAGGGAGCGTTCCTGTTCCTCGGCGATCTCATACGCGCCTTGCCGGGCCACATCACCATCGACTTCATGGCCTGCTCCAGTTACGGCGCCGGCACCTCGTCTTCCGGCGAAGTGCGCCTCTCGAAGGATCTCGACGTCGGCATCGAGGGCCGCGACGTCATCATCGTCGAAGACATCGTCGATACCGGCCTGACCTTGCACTACCTGCAGGAGATCCTGCTGGCCCGTGGCCCGCGGTCGCTTCGCACCGCGTGCCTGCTGAGTAAGCCGAGCCGGCGCAAGATCGACGTCAAGGTGGACTACATCGGCTTCACGATCGAGGACAGGTTCGTGGTTGGCTACGGCCTCGACTACTCGGAGCAATACCGCAACCTCCCCTACATCGGCGTGCTCGAGTAGGCCACCGATTAGACACCGATTAGACACTGACTACTGCACCGCCTTCCGCACCAGGTCCGCGGCCGCGCGCGCGTCGCTCAACACCCGCGCTTCGTCCAGCGTCAGCATCTTCCGATCGCGCATCAACACCTTGCCGTTGACGATGGTGGTCTCCACATCGTCGCCTCTCGACGAGTACACGATCTGGGCGACGGGATCGAACAACGGCACTTGCCTCGCCTTCGAGAGTCCGACGACAATCAGGTCCGCGCGCTTGCCGGGTTCGAGCGATCCCACCCTCGCGTGCTGACCGACGACGCGCGCGCCGCCGATGGTGGCCATCTCGAGCGCCTCCGGCGCGCTGATCGCCGTTGGATCCATCGTGATCAGTTTCTGTTGAAACGCGGCCTGGCGCATGGCCTCGAACATGTCGAGATCGTTGTTGCTCGCCGCGCCGTCGGTGCCGATGCCGACGTTCACGCCCGCCTGGCGATAGCCCATCACCGGCGCGGTGCCGCTCGACAACTTCATGTTGCTTTCAGGATTGTTCGAGACGCCCACGTTCCGCCGTTTCAGCAGCGTGATCTCGTCGGGAGTGATCCACACCGCATGCGCGGCGATGGTCACCGGCGCCCAGAACTTCAGGCTGTCGAGAATCGCGACGGGCCGCATGTGATGACGTTCTTGCGACAGGCCGGTTTCCGCCGACGTTTCCGCCAGGTGAATCTGGACCGGGATCGTCAACCGCCTGGCGAGGTCGCTCACCGCTGTCAGTGTCCTGGCGTCCAGTGTGTAGACGGCATGCGGCGCCACCGAGGGCGTGATCAACTCGTCGTTGGCAAACTCCTTCGCGAACGCTTCCGTCCGCCTGAGGGCGTCAGCCGGCGTCTTGGCATCGGGAACGGGGAATTCGATCACCGTCTGCCCGAGCACGCCGCGGAGCCCCGCGGCCTTGGTCACGCGCGCGACCTCCTCTTCGAAGTAATACATGTCGGCATACAGCGTGGTGCCCGACTGGATCATCTCGAGCAGGGCGAGACGCGTGCCGACGCGGACGAATTCCGGCGACACCGTTTTGGCTTCCGCCGGGAAAATGTACTTCTGCAGCCAGTCCATCAGGGCGAGGTCGTTACCGAGCCCGCGATACATCACCATCGCGGCATGCGTGTGCGTGTTGATCAGGCCGGGCATCACCACTTTCCCGGTGGCGTCGATGGTGTCGGCCGCGGTGTAACGCGCGGCGATGTTCGCAGGAGTATCGATGGCCACGATGTCGCTACCGTTGACGGCAATCGATCCGGGAGAGAGGATTCGCCGGTCGCCGTCGACGGTGATGACGATGCCGTTGCGCACCACGAGTGAGACCGCCGTGGTTTGCCAGGCGGTGAGCGTCGGCCAGGCGATCGGGACGGCGATCATCGCGGCCATTCCCGCCACCAGCACGCGCATGCGCATGGTCCAGAATTGTATGTGAATCCGTCATTGCGTGTAAGCTCTCTACGCCGTGCTCCAACTCGTCACCCATCCACTCGTGCACGAGTGCCTCGCCGAATTGCGCGACTCGCGAACGGGACCTGAAAGGTTTCGCGCGCTGACCAACCGGATCAGCGTGCTGCTGGGCGCCGAGGCGCTTCGCGACGTGCCGACCATCGACGGCACCGTGCACACACCGCTCGGCCCGTCGCCGACCCGCCGCCTCGCGGCCGACGTGGTGATGGCGCCGGTGCTGCGCGCGGGTCTCGGCATGCTGCCGGGGATGCTGGAACTGGTGCCGAACGCCCGGGTGGGCCACCTTGGGCTGCAACGCGATGAGCGCACGGCCGTGGCGTCGCAGTACTACGCCAAGCTGCCGCCGAACATCGAGCACAGCTACGTGCTGCTCATCGACCCGATGCTCGCCACCGGCGGTAGCGCCGTGGCGGCGCTGGACGTGCTGACCAGGGCCGGGGCGCGTCACCTGCGGCTGGTGTGCATCGTGGCCGCGCCGGAGGGCGTGGCCGCCGTCGAGAAGGCGTACCCGTCCGTGTCGATTTTCTCGCCGGTCGTCGATCGCGAATTGAACGCGCACAAATTCATCGTCCCTGGCCTCGGGGACTTCGGCGATCGCCTATTCGGCACCACCTGAGCTATCATGAAGGGTCTGGGCGCGCGCTTGGCTCAGCGGTAGAGCACTCGCTTCACACGCGAGGGGTCGGTGGTTCGAATCCACCAGCGCGCACCAACTCCTCAACCCCTTGAGCATCCACCTGCGGCCGATCGCCACAGCTTGCCTGCTCGCCCTGGCGACATTCATTCTCTATAGCCTCGAACTGCGTCGCGAGCCCGTTGGGCCTGAAGAAGCACGGGTGCTCTCGGCGGCGCAGCAGATACCGAACGGCGTGCCGCCGCTGCTGGTGAACACCGGCGGCGATCGCTGGCTGCAGCCCATCGGTGTCTACGCGACAACGATCAGCCATGCCATCGCGCCAGGCTTTTTCGCCGGACGACGAGCCAGCATCGTCGTGGCGTCGCTCAACGTCGCCCTGATCTTCCTCGTGGCCTGGCGCCTGTTGTCACGCTATCTGCCGGCGCTGGTCGCGGCGATCATCCTGATGTTCACGCCGGCGCATTTTGCGTTCGGCCGCGTTGGCATCGATGCCATTTACGTGATTCCCTTCATCCTGCTCTGGCTGTACGCCCTGCTCGAATTCCTCGACCGGGATCGGCCGGCAGCCATCGGCCTTGCCGCCGCGGCCCTTGGCGTCGGCGTGTACAGCACGCCGGCCGCGCCACTGACGATGGTCTTTCTGTGGATCACGATGATGGTGGCGCTGTGGGTGGCGGGACGCCGCAAGGCGTCCACGCTGGCGATTGCGGCCGGGACGTTCGTGGCGGCGCTGGTGCCGCTCATGATCTGGTTCTACCTGCTGCCGCACACCTACCTGGACACCTACGGGCGCTGGGCGATCTTTGCCGCGCACGTGCGCAATCCGGTCGATGGATTCCTGGCGTTCATCAATCGCAACACGCTGGGCACCCGCGCCTCCGCGTACTGGGGCCTGATCGATCCCTCGTATCTGTTCTTCTCGAGCGCGCGCAGCACGGCGCCGCTGTTGCTGGTGTCGGCCCCCCTGATCGTGGCCGGCATCGTGCGCTGTGTGCGCCTGGCCTCCCATACCGCGGCGGTGGTGGTGCTCGCCGGCCTGCTGGTGGCGCCGCTGGCCGGATCCAGTTTCGGGGAGCCGCATGACATCGCCCTGGCGCTTGGCCTGCTGCCGTTTGCCGCGCTCCTGGCGGCCTACGGCATCGAGGAGAT